>DVJL01000113.1 GCA_018716805.1 Candidatus Faecivicinus avistercoris
CCATGGAGGAGGCCTCCCGCTTCGGCATCATGAACGTGGATGAAAACGACGATATCTACGAGTTTGAGGAGAAGCCCAAAAAGCCCAAGAGCAACCTGGCCTCCATGGGCATCTACATCTTCACCTGGAAGAAGCTGCGGGAGTACCTCATCGCCGACGAGGAGGACGAGAAGAGCTCCAACGACTTCGGCAAGAACATCATCCCCGCCATGCTGAACGCCGGTGAGAAGATGACCGCCTACCGCTTCCAGGGCTACTGGAAGGACGTGGGCACCATCGACTCCCTGTGGGACGCCAACATGGATATGCTCTCCCCCGACAACGGCATTGATCTGTACGATAACGAGTGGCCCATCTACGCCCGCACCCCCATCCGTCCCCCCCACTTCATGGGCAAGGACGCCAGGGTGACCCACTCCATGGTCACCAGCGGCTGTGAGGTCTACGGCACGGTGGAGAACTCGGTGCTCTTCCACTCTGTCATTGTGGAGGAGGGCGCGGTGGTGCGCTACTCCATCCTCATGCCCGGCACGGTGGTGAAGAAGGGCGCCGTGGTGGAGTACGCCATCGTGGCCGAGGAGTCGGTCATCGGCGAGAACGCCCGGGTGGGCGCCTCCCCCGACGGCAGCGAGGACTGGGGCATCGCCGTCATCGCCCAGCACCTGAGCATCGGCCCCAGCGCCGTGGTCTCCCCCAAGGCCATGATTACCCGTAACGTGAAAGGAGGTGGGGTGAAATGATGAAGACTCTGCACGGCATCATCTTCGCCTACCTTTCCAACCCGGATCTGCGGGAGCTGACCCAGAACCGCAACACCTGCTCCATCCCCTACGGCGGCCGGTACCGGGTGATCGACTTCATGCTCTCCAACATGGTCAACGCCGGCATGTCCGACGTGGGCCTCATTGTGGATGCCAACTATCAGTCCCTGCTGGATCACGTGGGCTCCGGCAAGGACTGGGATCTCTCCCGCAAGCACGGCGGCCTGCGCATCCTCCCCCCCTTCGGCTACTCCGCCGGCAAGCGGGAGGGCGCCTACCGGGGCCGCATGGACGCCCTGGCCGGGGTGCGCTCCTACCTGCAGAACATCCGGCAGGACTACGTGGTGCTGGCCGGCGGCGATCTGGCGGTGAACCTGCCCCTCAACGACATCTTTGAGGCCCACATGCGCAACGACGCGGACATCACCGCCGTGTGCACCAGCCGCCCCCTGGGCTCCCCCAAGAACTGCGACTACTTCACCATCGGCGCCGGCGGGCGCATCACCGACGTGTCGGTGCATCCCCCCATCGCCCAGGGCTGCGAGTCCCTGGAGGTCTACGTACTGTCCAAGGAGCTGCTGCTCTCCCTGGTGGATCACTGCGCCGCCCACAACATCCCCTCCTTCAGCACCGGCGTGCTCCAGGGCATGGTGGGCCAACTGAAGATCTGCCCCTACGTGTTTGACGGCTACGCCGCCCGGCTCCAGTCGGTGGCGGGCTACTTCGCCCGCAGCATGGATCTGCTGGATCCCGCCGTGCGCGCCGATCTCTTCGCCCCCGAGCGCCCCGTGCGCACCAAAGACCGCTCCGACCCCTCCACCTATTACGGCCCCGAGGCCAAGTCGATCAACTCCCTGGTGGCCGACGGCTGCATCATCGAGGGCGAGGTGGAGAACTCCATCCTCTTCCGCGGCGTGCGGGTGGAGAAGGGCGCCAAGGTGTCCGGCTGTGTGCTCATGCAGGGCACCACCATCCAGGCCGGCGCGGTGCTCAAGTACGCCATCACCGACAAGAACGTCCGGGTCAATCCCGGCCGGATGCTGATGGGTCACAGCACCTATCCTCTGGCCATCGCCAAAAACGAAATCGTGTAAATCCCGTGGCGGGCCGGCCTGCGCGCCGGCCCGTCCGTCCTGTGCCGACAGATTGATTTGGATTGGAGAAGGTTTATGAATATTTTGTTTGCCACCTCAGAATGCGCCCCCTTCATTAAGACCGGAGGCCTGGCGGACGTGTCCGGCGCTCTGCCCAAGGCCCTGGCCAAGCTGGGCCATGACGTGCGGGTGATCCTGCCTCTGTACGAGGGAATTGACCCGCAGTGGCGCAGCCAGATGACCTTTCTGCAGTGCTTCCACATCACCGTGGCCTGGCGCACCCCCTACTGCGGCATTTTTGAGCTGAAGCGGGACGGCGTGACCTACTGGTTTGTGGACAACGAATACTACTTCAAGCGCTCGGCCATTTACGGCCACTACGACGACGGAGAGCGGTTCGCCTACTTCTCCCGGGCGGTGGTGGAGGCGGTGGGCTACCTGGACTGGCGGCCCGACGTGCTCCACTGCAACGACTGGCAGACCGCCCTGGTGCCCATCTACCTGCTGGAGGAGCGCCACCGCATTCCCCAGCTGGCGGAGACCAAGAGCGTGTTCACCATCCACAACATCGAATATCAGGGCCGCTACGGCAGCCAGACGCTGAAGGACCTGTTCGGCCTGAACGCCGGCTACTTCAACGAGCATATGCTGGAGTACCACGGGGATGTGAACCTGATGAAGGGGGCCATCTACGCCGCCGACTACGTGACCGCCGTGTCTCCTACTTACGCCGACGAGCTGCAGTACAGCTTCTACGCCCACGGGCTGGAGGGGGTCATCTCCGACAACCGCCACAAGCTCAAGGGGATCCTCAACGGCATCGACACCGAGCTCTACGATCCCTGGAAGGACAAGGGCCTGACCAAGCTCTTCTCCTGGCGGCAAATGGCGGGCAAAAAGGCCTGCAAGGCCGCCCTGCAGCAGATGTCCGGCCTGCGGGAAAGCCCCGATACCCCCATCATCGCCTGCGTCTCCCGGCTGGTGAAGCACAAAGGCTTTGATCTGGTCACCGCCGCCATCCACGACATCATGGGCATGGACGCCCAGATGATCGTGCTGGGCACCGGCGAGTGGAACTATGAGGAGTCCTTCCGCCAGGCCCAGAACCAGTACCCCGGCCGGTTCGCGGCCCACCTGATGTACTCCCCCAACCTGTCCACCGCTATCTACGGCGGCGCGGATATCTTCCTCATGCCCTCCATTTCGGAGCCCTGCGGCCTGAGCCAGATGATCGCCATGCGCTACGGCACCATCCCCGTGGTGCGGGAGACCGGCGGTCTGCGGGATTCGGTGCTCCCCTACAACAAGTACACCGGCGAGGGCACCGGCTTCTCCTTCGCCAACATCAACGCCCACGAGATGACCGGGGTTCTGGCTGAGGCGGTCAGCCTCTACCACGACGACAAGAAGGCGTGGAAGGGCCTGCAGAAGAACGCCATGACCACCGATTTCTCCTGGGACAAATCCGCCGGAGAGTACTGCCAGATTTACAGCTGGGTAACGGGCAAGTAAAGTTTGCCGTCCTTCCCTTGACAAAGATAACAGGGCTGTGATAAAATTCCGCTCCGCAGGGGGATTTTGCCCCCTGCGGGGCACTTATTCTGCCTTTCTCACAAGAATAGGAGATGTCTGCATTGCACAACTATACCAAGAAAGAGCTGATGACCCTCATCACCGGCAAGCTGCGCCGCAACTTCGGCCGGGACGTGGAGGAGGCCACCAGCCTGCATATGTTCAAGGCCTGCGCTATGGTGCTGCGGGATATCATGTCCGAGCGTCAGATGAAAACCGCCGACCAGGTGGCGGAGAAGCACCAGCGGCAGGTCCACTACCTGTCCCTGGAGTTTCTTATGGGCCGGTCCCTGATGAAGAACGCCTACAACCTGGGCGTGCTGGAGCAGCTGAAGGGCGCCATCGAGGCTCTGGGCTTCTCCGCCCCCGACCTGTTCGAGACCGAGCCCGACGCCGGCCTGGGCAACGGCGGCCTGGGCCGCCTGGCCGCCTGCTATCTGGACTCCATGACCACCCTGGAGATTCCCGCCACCGGCTACTCCATCTGCTATGAGCTGGGCATTTTCAAGCAGAAGATCGTGGACGGCCAGCAGGTGGAGCTGCCCGACAACTGGCTGGGCCTGGGCGACGCCTGGCTGATCCCCAAGATGGACGAGGTGGAGGAGGTCCACTTCGGCGGCAAGGTGGAGGACGAGTGGGATAACCAGGGCCGCCACCGGGTGAAGCACACCGGCTACGACACGGTGCTGGCGGTGCCCAAGGACATGGAGATCTCCGGCTACCACACCGAGCACGGCAACCTGCTGCGGCTGTGGGACGCCAAGAGCCCCACCCCGGTGGATATGAACCTGTTCTCCTCCGGCCAGTACCTGCGGGCGGTGGAGCAGCAGGCCATGGCGGAGTCCATCTCCAAGGTGCTCTACCCCGAGGACAACCACTACGAGGGCAAGTCCCTGCGGCTGAAGCAGCAGTACTTTTTCGTCTCCGCCACCATCCAGTCCATCGTGCGCAAGCACCGGGCGGAGTACGGCACCCTGCGCAATTTCCACCTGAAGCACGTCATCCAGATCAACGACACCCACCCCACCCTGGCTATCCCCGAGCTGATGCGGATCCTGCTGGACGAGGAGGGCTACGGCTGGGAGGAGGCCTGGTATATCACCACCCACACCATCGCCTACACCAACCACACCGTCATGGCCGAGGCCCTGGAGCGCTGGCCCCAGCAGCTCATCGAGTCCCTGCTGCCCCGGATCTGGCAGATTCTCATTGAGATCTCCAACCGGTATCAGGACGCGCTCACCGCCTACTTCCACGGCGATCTGTCCAAGGTGGCCCCCATGGCTATCATCTGGGGCGGCGAGGTACGTATGGCCAACCTGTGCGTGTGCGCCTGCTTCAAGGTCAACGGCGTGTCCGCCCTCCACTCCGATATTCTCAAGCACGACGTATTCCACGACGCCTATACCCGCACCCCCGACAAGTTCACCAACGTGACCAACGGCATCGACCACCGCCGCTGGCTGGCGGAGAGCAACCCCAAGCTGGACGCCCTGATCCAGGAGTGCTGCGGCAAGGACAAATACCTGCTCCAGCCCGAGGCGCTGAAGAACCTGGAGAAATTCCAGGACGACGCCGGGGTGCTGTCCCGCCTGGGTCAGATCAAGGCGGAGAACAAGAAGGCCTTCGCCGCCTGGGTCCAGCGGGAGAGCGGCATTGTGCTCAACACCGACGCCATCTTCGACGTACAGGTGAAGCGGCTGCATGAGTACAAACGGCAGCTGCTGAACGTGCTGCACATCATCTACCTGTACCAGCACATGAAGAACGACCCCCACTTCGACTTTGCCCCCCGCACCTACCTGTTCGGCGCCAAGGCGGCCCCGGGCTACGCGGTGGCCAAGCGGATCATCCGGCTCATCAACTCGGTGTCCGACATGATCGCCAAGGACCCCGCCTGCAAGGACCGGCTCCAGGTGGTCTTTTTGGAGAACTACCGGGTGAGCCTGGCGGAGAAGCTGATGCCCGCCAGCGAACTCAGCGAGCAGATCTCCACCGCCGGCAAGGAGGCCAGCGGCACCGGCAACATGAAGTTCATGATGAACGGCGCGGTGACGATCGGCACGATGGATGGCGCGAACTGCGAGATCTACGATGAAGTCGGCGCGGACAACATCTACATCTTCGGCCTGACGGCCGAGCAGGTGGAGCGCGGCTACACGAACTACCGCGCCAGCGAGATCTACGAGACGAACCCCGCGATCCGCAAGGTCATGGAGCAGCTCATCGACGGCACGCTCTGCCCGGAGAACCCGCGGATGTTCCAGGAGATCTACCACGCGCTGCTGTTCGGCGACGGCGGCGGAATGGCCGATCCGTACTTCGTGCTCAAGGATCTGCCGCAGTACGTCGTGACGCAGAAGAAGATCGCCTCCGATTACACGGACAAGGATAAGTGGCTGCGCAAGGCGGTCATGAACACGGCCTGCTCCGGCATATTCTCCTCCGATCGGACGATCGGCGAGTACAACCGCTTCATCTGGCACCTCAAGCCGCTGGAGCTGTAATTGGTGTGAGAGCCGGAAGGGGAGCCGCCTGCGAAAGCGCGCACGGATGCCTTTGCGCCGGGCCGGCCTGTGAAAGCCCGGGTCCGGCGGCGCCGGATCGCGCGCCTTCCATTCAGTCGGATTCCGACAGGGGCGAATGCAGGGCGGGGATTGTATCCTCGCCCTGCACATTAAAAATTGACCCGCGCAGGGGAAAGACGGAACCAAAGCGCGGCATGGAGCGGATTGCGAATATGATGATTTATCACGATTCCCGGCAGGGGATCTATCGTTCTCCCGGCGGCGCCGCGGCGTGCGGCACGGTGGTGACGCTGCGCGTGCGCGCGGGCGAGGTTCGCTCTGTCGCGGCGCGCGTCTGGTGGGACGGCGCCGAGTCGATCCACCCGATGTCGCCCGAGGGGCAGGATCTCTACGCCTGTGAAATCGAAATGCCCGAGCAGCCGGGACTTTTGTGGTACTACTTCCGGATTGTGGACAATGAAAACCGGCTCTGGTACTTTGGAAACGCGGCCGATCAGCTGGGCGGCGTGGGCGAATTGTATACCTCCGAGCCGCCCAGCTATCAGATCACCGTATTCGATGGCGCGTTTGCCACGCCCTCGTGGCTGCGCAACGGCGTGATGATGCAGATCATGGTCGACCGGTTCCACGCCTCGCGCGAGCCGGATGTCAACAACCTGCCGGCCGGCTCGTTCTACCATGTCCACTGGGACGAGGATCCCGTGCTGGTCGTCAACGACCGCACCGGCGACTACTGCGCCAACGACTTCTTCGGCGGCGACCTGAAGGGCATCGAGCAGAAGCTCGACTACATTGCCGGACTCGGCGTGACGGTGATCTATCTCAACCCCATCTTTCAGGCGCGCAGCAACCACAAGTACGACACCGGCGACTACAAGCGCATCGACCCCGCCTTCGGCACCGAGCAGGATTTTCGCGATCTCTGCGCGGCGGCGAAGCAGCGGGGCATCCGCGTGATCCTCGACGGCGTCTTTTCGCACACCGGCGCGGACAGCGTCTATTTCAACCGCAGCGGCGCCTATGGCTCCGGCGGCGCGTACAACGATCCGGCTTCGCCCTACGCCCCGTGGTATACGTTCAAGCACTGGCCGAACGACTACGAGAGCTGGTGGGGCATTCAGACGCTTCCGACCGTCGACAAGGACGACCCCGCCTACCGCCGGTTCATCATCTCCGATCCGGACAGCGTGATCGCCCACTGGCAGCGCGCGGGCGCGTCGGGCTGGCGGCTGGACGTCGCGGACGAGTTGCCGATGGACTTCATCCAGGACATCCGCAGGCGCGAGAAGGCCATCGACCCCGAGGCCGCGCTGATCGGCGAGGTCTGGGAGGATCCGAGCAACAAGGTCGCCTACGGCAAGCTGCGCTGCTACTGCATGGGCGATACGCTCGACTGCACGATGAACTATCCGCTGCGCGACGCGGTGCTGCTGTTCATGCGCTGCAAGATCGATGCGGCGGCGTTCGTGCGGCGCGTCGAGGCGATGCGCGAAAACCAGCCCAAGGCGTTCTTCTATTCGCAGATGAACCTGCTGGGCAGCCACGACCGCCCCCGCGCGCTGACGATCCTGGCCGACGTCGGCGAAATGGAGCCGGAGCGCGCGCAGCGCCGCGCGTTCGACCTCTCGCCCGAAGCCTATGCGCTCGGGAAGCGCCGCCTGATCGCCGCATGGCGGCTCATCTGCGCGCTGCCGGGCATGCCTTGCGTCTACTATGGCGACGAGGCGGGGCTCTACGGCATGTCCGATCCGTTCTGCCGCGGCACCTATCCGTGGGGCCGCGAGGATGGAGAGCTGGTCGAGGCGTTCCGGGAGGCGATGCTCCGCCGCACCGGTTCGGCTGCGCTGCGGACGGGTTCGATGCGGCTGAGCGCCGCCGGGCCGGACGTCGTGACGGTGACACGCGAGGTCGCGCAGGGGCGCGATGCGTTCGGCATGGCCGCGCAGGACGAGGTCGCCGCGCTGGCGGTCAACCGCGCGTCGGAATCCCGCTGGGTCGAATATGACGGCCGGACGGTCGAGATTCCGGCGCAGAGCGCGGTCTGGCTGGAGCTCAGCCCGGCCAGAAAGGCCGTCGAAGCGGCGCTCCAGCTGGTCAACCGCCCGCAGAGCCCGCTGGCCGCGCACATGGCGCCCGCCGGCAATTTCTGAAAGGCTGGCGGACGAAGGAACGGCGGCGCGCAAAGAGGAGCCGCCCACGCGGTATGAGGAGGGAATGAACGTGCACATTTCAGACGATATCATCGCCGCCATCGGCAATACGCCGCTGGTGGCGCTCGACCGGTTCGCGGGCGGGCTGCCCGGCCGCGTGCTGGCCAAGCTGGAGGGGCTCAATCCCGCGGGCAGCGCGAAGGACCGCGCGGCGGCGCAGATGATTTTGTCCGCTGAGGCCGAGGGGAAGCTGCGTCCCGGCGCGACCATCATCGAGCCGACCAGCGGCAATACGGGCATCGGGCTGGCGGCCATCGGCGGGGCGCGCGGCTACCGCGTGGTGATCGTCATGCCCGACAGCATGTCTGTCGAGCGGCGCAACCTGATGCGCGCCTACGGCGCGGAGCTCGTGCTGACGCCCGGCGCGGAGGGGATGCGCGGCGCGATTGCGCGCGCAGAAGCGCTGGCGAACGACATCCCCGGCGCGTGGATCGCCGGCCAGTTCGACAATCCGGCGAACCCGGAGGCGCACTACCGGACGACCGGGCCGGAGATCTGGCGGGACACGGACGGCTGCGTCGGCGCGTTCGTGGCCGGCGTCGGCACCGGCGGCACGATTTCGGGCGTCGGGCGCTATTTGAAGGAGCAGAACCCGGCGGTGCGGGTGGTGGCCGTCGAGCCGGAGAAGTCGCCGGTGCTGCGCGGCGGCGTGCCAGCGGCGCACGCGATTCAGGGCATCGGCGCGAACTTCGTGCCCGGGAATTACGACGCCTCGGTCGTGGACGAGGTCATCGGCGCGTCCGATTCTGACGCGCTCGCCGCGGCGCGGGCGCTGGTGCGCGACGAGGGGCTGCTGGTCGGCATTTCGTCGGGCGCGGCGGCGTGGGCCGCAAGGGCGCTGGCGAGCCGGCCGGAGAGCGCGGGGAAGTGGATCGTGGCGTTGTTTCCGGACGGCGGCGAGCGGTACCTGTCCATCTTTGCATCGGAGGAATGAACATGGCAAAGCGGGATGTCATCGATTCGGTCATCCGCGAGATGGCCGGCCAGCCGCGCTTCGGCTGCGACGAGCTGCCGGACCGCAAGGTCATTACCGGAATCATCAGCGACGTGCAGGCGTTCATGTTCCCGGCGTTTTCGTCGGGCGCATGCGTGTCCGAGCGGATGCTGTTGGAGAAGATCCGATGGGAGCTGGCGCATCAGATCCGGCGCGCGATGCGCTTCGCCGGGGACAGCGACCTCGATCCCGACCGCGTGGCGGACGACTTTCTCGCGGCGATTCCGGGCATTTACTCGCTGCTCTTGAAGGACATCGAGGCGCTCTACGAGGGCGATCCCGCCGCGACGAGCCGCGAGGAGGTCATCGTGGCCTATCCGGGCTTCTTTGCGATCGTCGTCTATCGAATCGCCCACGTGCTCTACGAGATGCGCGTGCCGATCATTCCGCGCATCATGACCGAGTTCGTCCACCAAAAGACGGGCATCGACATCCATGCGGGCGCGAAGATCGGCGAATACTTCTTCATTGACCACGGCACCGGCATCGTCATCGGCGAGACGACCGTCATCGGCGACCACGTCAAGCTCTATCAGGGCGTGACGCTGGGCGCGAAGAGCTTTGAAGTCGATGCCGACGGCAATCCCGTCAAGGGCATCAAGCGCCATCCGAACATCGGCAGCCATGTGGTCATCTATGCCAATGCGACGATCCTCGGCGGCAGCACCACCGTCGGCGACCACTGCGTCATCGGCGGCAACGTCTGGCTGACCCACTCGGTCGAGCCGGGGCAGACGGTCTACTATCGCGCGGAGCCGTCGGACAGGGGCTGAGAACCTGACCGTCCCATCGAGCCGCCGGATCGTCCGGCGGTTTTTTGCGGCGCGAAAATGGCCCGGCTGTGCTGCCAGGAGTTTTCCAGCGCCCCGGCCCTTCAAATTCGATGCGGTCTGGAGAAAATGTAGGAAAATCGCAAGAAATCCCCATGAAAAAACACAGGAAGCTGCGCAGCGGACCGGCTATAATGGAAGCATCAAATCACAGGAGGAAACCGTCGATGTTGAAAAAGAGAGGATTGGCGCTGGGGCTGGCGCTCTTGCTGGCGCTGGGATGGGCGTTTGCCGAGGAACTTCCGCCCGAATTGCAGCCGTCCGCCGCGAATGAAACCGCTTCGCCCGAGGCGACCGAGGAATGGCTGCTGATGCTGGTCAACCGCGACCACCCGATCCCGGACGATTATGAGATTGGCGAGCTGGTGCAGCTGCGCGGCGGACAGTCCGTCGACCGGCGCATCTATCCCGACCTTCAGGCGATGTTCGACGCGGCGCGCGCCGAGGGCGTCTATCCGATCGTCGGCTCGGGATTTCGCACGCATGAGAAGCAGCAGAGCCTGATGGATCAGAAAATTGCGGACTACCGCGCCGAAGGCTACAGCGAGGCCGAGGCCATCGAACTGGCGGAGGCGTGGGTCGCCGTGCCCGGCACGAGCGAACACGAGGTGGGCATCTGCGCCGACATCAACGCCGATTCCGGCTCGACCAGCGATGAGGTCTATTCGTGGCTGGCTGAAAATGCGTGGCAGTACGGCTTCATCCTCCGCTATCCGGAGGACAAGACCGACATCACCGGCACGATCTACGAGCCGTGGCATTACCGCTACGTCGGCCGCGAGGCCGCCGCGGAGATCTATGCCTCCGGCCTGTGCCTCGAGGAATACCTGGCGCAGTGATCGTCCGGCACGTTGCAGAATGGCCCCGCTTCCAGCACTGGAAGCGGAGCCATTTTGCAATGCGGCGGCATGTTTCCCCTCTTCAAACGCCTCTAAGTCCGATGCCGTCCGGCCATCGCAAAATCCTCGTCGGCCATTTTGCAGTAGTGCCGGATCAGTTCGATTTCGTTCGGATCATAGGGGTGCAGGTTGGGGCGGTACAGGTCGTGGAACCAAACTTTAAAGTCGATGTCCCTTGCGCCGCCCTCGTCCCAGCGCTGCCAGATGCCGTTCCACGGCTCATAGGTCTGATATTTCCCGGCGACGAATCCCCAATTATAGCAGCCGACCTTTTCAAGGTAGAACAGTGGGAACATCTGCTCCACGGTGTTGTGCTGCATGCGGGCGAGCCATTCCGTGTTGAGGATTGGCCGTCCCTGCCGCTTGAGCCGGCGGAGGATGGCGATGTTTTCATCATAGGTTCCATAGTTGTGATAGCTGACGATGTCGGAATTTTCAAGAACGAATTGCTCGGCGGCGCACAGCTCGTTTTCGCCATGCATTCTCCATACGGCGGATGTGACCGGCTGGATCGGGTCGATTTCACGGGCGATTTCATAGAACTTGACGAGATGCGGCAGGGTGACCTCTTCGCGATGCGCGTTTCCCGGCTCGTTGTAGAGATCCCAGAAGCAGATCCGCTCGTCATTTTTGTAGGTCTCAATGATTTCCCGAACCCATTCGTAATGCCGCGCGGCAAGCTCCGGTTCATCCAGCAGGTGATAGCCCATCTGGTTGTGGCGCTGATGCTGCGAATGCTTTCGCCCGCCGTGATAGCCCCAATCGAAGTGCTGCTCGCCGAGCTGCAGGGGCTTCCAGAACTCATCTTTGGGCGGCATACAGTCGTTTCCAAAGGTAATCATGCACGAAATTCCATACTTCCATGCGGTCGCAATGTAGCGCTCAAACCGCGCCATGAAGCCGTCGTGATCCTGATCCCAGACGATGAATTCGGGAATGATCCGGATGGTATTGAATCCCGTGTCCGCAGCGAGCTTCAGTTCGCGCTTGGCCGTGACCATCCGCTCCTCAAATCCCAGCGCCTGCCATTGATCGATGCGGTTGGCGCAGTCGCTTCCCATGAAATTGCACCCGCGAAACCAGGGATGGCGGTCGTACCAGTCCCACGCGCGCTCCCTGCTCCACTGTCCCTTCATGCGATATTTCCTCCTTGCAGAATTTTTCCGGATTATCCTTTGACGCTTCCGAGTACGATGCCGGTGACAAAATAGCGCTGCAAAAACGGATAGACGCACAGTATGGGGATCATTGCGACGATGATCTGTGCGCATTTGACGGTGTCGTTGGCCAGCGTCGCATACAATTCATAGTCGTCGGCGGACATATCCGATACGTCCATTTCCACGATGACGTTGCGCAGATAGGTTTGCAGCGGAATCTTGTCCACGCTGGTCATGTAGATCTGCCCGTCGAACCATGCGTTCCAGTGCGATACCATGCAGAACAGCGCGATGGTGGCGATCGACGGCAGGCTGCACGGCAGGTAGATCTGTGCGAGGATGCGCCAGTGGCTCGCACCGTCGATCATCGCGGCCTCTTCCAGATCCCGCGGGATCTGACGGAAGAAGTTGAGCATCAACACCATGTTGAAGATCGGCAGTGCTCCCGGCAGGACGAGCGCCCAGATCGTGTCGCGCAGCTTCAGCTGGCTGATGAGCAGGTAGTTTGGGATCGTCCCTCCGCCGACGAGCATGGTGATGAAGAAAAACCATGTGTAAATATTGCGTCCCCGCAACCGCTGGTTGTCCTTGGAGAGCGGATATGCAGTCAGCATGACGAGGCTCAGGTTGATTGCGGAACCCAGCAGCGTGCGGAAGACCGACATGCGAAACGACGTCCAGAACGACCTGCGCTCCAGGATGTAGCGATAGGCGTTGAGCGTAAATCCCTTGGGCCAGAAGGTCACCTGATTGGTCGTCACATAGTAGTTTTCGCTGAATGATACGGCGATGACGTAGATGAACGGCAATAGACAGCTCAGCGTCAGAAGCACGAGCACGGTGACGTTGATCGCGCAAAAGACCTTTCGCCCGGCCGATACTTCGATCTGTGCGCCGCGAGAGAACAGGACGCCGCTTTTCCTTTGCATACGGAGACCTCCTTTCTCAGAACAGGCGATAGTCGAAGCACTTGTCGGCAATCAGGTAGGAAGCCGAAATAAAGGCCATGCTGACGATGGATTTGAACAGGCTGACCGCCGATGCGGGGCCAAACTGCGCGCTCTCCAGCCCCAGCCGGTAGACCATGGTGTCGATGATGTCGCCCGTCTCGTAGACGACCGGGCTGTAGAGGTTGTAGACCTGATCGAACCCGGCGTTGAGCACGTTTCCCAGCGAGAGCACCATCATCAGCACGATGATCATTCGCATGCCGGGGAGCGTGACATGAACGGTCTGCTGCCAGCGCCCTGCGCCGTCGATCGCCGCGGCTTCGTACAGACTCGGGTCGATGGAGGTAATAGCCGCCATGTAGACGACCGTCCCGTAGCCAAAGCTCTTCCAGACGTCCGTCAGGATGATCGTTCCCTGAAAAAAGCGGTTGTCCGCGAGGAAATAGATCGACTCCATTCCCAGCGCGTTGAGCAGCCGGTTGACGAGGCCGGAAGAGGGAGACAGCAAGCTTTCGATGATCGTGGCAAATATGATCCATGAAATGAAGTGCGGAAAATAGATGATTGTCTGAATGCCCTTTTTCAGCCTGCGCTGGGAGAGCTCGTTTAACATCAGCGCGACGGCGATGGGCACCACCAGCCCGAGCACGATCTTGGCAAAGGCGATGACCACCGTATTGCGCAGCACGTTGAGCGTGTTGGGCATCGAAAAGATGTATTCAAAGTTCTCCAGGCCGATCCACCGCTGGTCGCCGAACATCCCCTTGGCCGGCACAAAGCGCTGAAAGGCAATGACGAGCCCTGCGAGCGGGATGTAGTGAAAGATAAAGATGACGACGATGCCGGGAATGAGCATCAGATGCAGCGGAATGGAGGACCGCGTGAAGATCTTCTGCCGGTTCAAAGGCGGCAGTGAAACGCCGGATTTCTGGGCCATGTATCCACCTTCTCCGATCCTTCCGGCCGCGGAGGGATCCACGGCCGGAAAATGCATTGGGCATTACTTGTTTGCGTACCACTCGTTGACCTCTTCGGTAATCTGCGCCCCACCCATGCTGTTAAAGGTGTCCAGCCATGCGGCAAATCCCTCTTCCAGCTCGGTTTCGCCGATGATGATTCTCGTGAATGCGAGGAGCTGCTCATCGGCAATTGCGCTCCAGCGATCCTGCATGAATTCGCTCTGCGCGCCCAGGAAGCCGTTGTATTCGATTCGATCCTCCTCGATGGCGCGGCCGAGGACGACCATGGGCGTGTATTCGCCCGGGCCGAACATGTGCATCCACGCCCATTCGGAGCTGGAGGACATGTTGCCCCAATAGGTGATCGCCTTGCCGCGCAGCACGGATTCATCGCCCGTTTCAAAGCACTCGAGCAGGTTCAGATAGGTGTTGTAATTGTCCCAGGAGGAGACGCCCGCTTGGAAGGGCTCCAGCGTCTGTCCCTCATCGTTGGAGAACCACCATGTGCCGTCGGTCACGCCGGAGGTCGCGCAGAAGGTGCACAGCGCGATGATCTTGGCGACGGCTTCGGGATGCTCGCACTCCGCGCTGATCGCAACCCAGCCGCGAACCGTCGGATTGAGATACTGGCGCACCGGCGATCCATCCAGCGACGGGAGATCCACGCAGATCCATTCGGACTCGGGATCCTGTTCGTTGAGCGTCTGCAGGTTGTGCGCGACCCAGTGGCCCGCATAGAGCACGCCGCACTGCCCATTGAGCACATCGGCCAGCGCATCGTTGTTGTCGCGCGTGATAAACTCGGGGTTGATGTAGCCGCCCTCATAGAGGCTGCGCAGATACGCCAGCGCATCCTTGACGCTGTCCTGCGTGCCGCCCCACACCAGCTGGCCGTCGTCTTCGACCCAGAATTCCGGATAGGCGCCAAAGCCCGCAAACAGTCCGCGCGCCGGATAGTACAGGGACGAATCCAGCAGCATTCCGTAGGTGTCGTCGATCCCGTTTCCATCGAAGTCAGCCGCCATGAAGGCGTCCATCAACGCCGTCAGTTCATCGATCGTCGTCGGCGCCTCCAATTCCAGAGCATCCATCCAGTCCTTGCGCAGCCAGATGTAGGAGAAGGTGTCCGTATCCGAGATGCTGCGCGGAATTCCGTAGACCTGACCGTCATAGGTGGCCATTTCCATCATCATTCCGCCGTCGGAGTAGATGATATCGCGGTCGACGGAGGTGAAATAGGTATCGATCAGCTCCTCGACGGGAATGATCAGACCAGCGTCCGCAAGCTGCAGCAGGTCGGTCTGAGAGGTCACCAGGAACATGTCCGGAATATTGCCTGCGGCGATTTCCAGGCGCAGCTTCGTGATATAGCCGTCGTTGGCGCTGTTGACCAGCCAGTCGTAGTTGAGATCGATGTTCAGCCCGCGGGCAATCGCATCGACGTAGCGGTTTTCCTCTAACGTCTCGCCCCACCACTCGTTCCAGGTCGCCATGTTGGCTTCAAGGTTGGAGTTGTAGTAATTGACGATGGACAGTTCGACGGTCTCCTCATAGGGCGCAACCTTGTCGCCTTCGCCGTAGTTTTCCTCCCACCATTTCTGCAGGTTGTCCGCGGCGAGCTGCACCTGTTCCTCGTAGAAGCCCGGTTCATGCTGGTCGATGGCGAATGCCGAAGCGCTCAGGAGCATGCACACGGCGAGCAACATAGTAATGAGCCTTTTCAAAGGTCTTCCTCCTTTACGGTGATCTCGGTGAATGGCCATTCCCCGCTGCACTTTTATTATAATTTCTATAATGTGCAGAGTCAATTCTGCGTTTTTTACATATGGCCTGATATATTTACAAATTGTTATTTGCGGGAAGGGGTAACGCTCATGGCCGTCTCACCGGGATCCTGCCCGTTGCCGCTTCTCCGGATGTGCGTCTGGCGGTATTCGAGCGGCGTAACGCCCAGCGATTTGCGAAAGAGCTCGTTGAAATACTTCGTCGAGCAGATTCCGCACTCTACGGCGATCTGGCCGACCTTCATGCTCGTCTGAGCAAGGAGTTCGCAGGCGCGCCGGATGCGCATTGTGCTGACATAGCTCATCAAGTTCATGCCCGTCTGCTGCTTATAGATGCGCGAGAGATAAGAGGGATTGTAATGGATGTACTTTGCCAGCGCTGTCAGCGTCAGATCCTCCGACAGATGTTCGGCCACATAGCGGTTGACCTGCTGTACCAGCCAGCTGACAGCCTGCCGCCGCGAACACTCCCGGGCGTCCAACAGTTCCCGGGCCATGCGCAATGCGGCGCGCGGCCATTCCGCGCCGGCTTCCGTCAGAGAATCGAGATTTTCCGCACACTCCTCTCCGAATGAATGGGCAATCTGCTCCAGCAGAAACACGGCTGCGCTCCGGTTCCCCGGGCTTTCCGCGCGTATGTCGGAGAGCTTTTCTTCAAAGGCCTGCAGAAAGCGCGCCTGAGGCGCGGATTGCGACAGCGCGTAGAGCGCGTTGACTTCGTCGATCGTAAACGCTGAACGCATCGAATCGCGATCTTGCTCGGAAATATCGCCCTCGCCCAGCAGAACCACGCCGCTCTCTCCGTAGAGGCTGTTCATGGCGATTCCCGCCGACCGGTAAGCGGATGAAAGCCGGCTCCATGGCAGAAAGCACTGCACGAGCGCCGCGGCCATCCCCTGCGGGATGCCCTGGATCAGGCGCTCCAGATCCTCCTGAACCGCGCTGACGCAGACGGATTCATCGTATTCGCAGGCGCCTTCCTCGCGCTGGATCAAAAAGACCTGTTCCGCCTGCATGGAAAGCGAGAACAGCCGCAAGCCCCTGCTTTCAATCGCCTCGCGCAGCGATTCGGCGATTGAAAACAGCGGCGCATCGGAAGCCTGAACCGTGCGCATCAATAGCGAGCGGCGGCCCGGCTGCAGGTCGATTCCGGACAGATCGAAATCCCCGGGGAGGGCCTTGCCCTGAACGACGCAGCGGCGAATCAAATACTGCGCCACGCCCTTTCGCATGGCGCGCAGTTCCAGTTCGTCCTGAAGCCGCCGCATGTCCTGCGCATGTTCAGCCTCGATGGCTTCCATCGTCCGGCGCACGGCGCGCAATATGATGTCGTAGCTTTCGATCTTGAGCAGGTATTCCACGCGATCGTACCTGCTCGCTTCATAGGCGTATTCAAAGCTCGAATAGACGGTCAAGAGGATGACATAGGTGCGCGGCCACAATCGCTTGATGACCTTCAGCAGCTCCATGCCGCTCATGCCCGGCATGGAAATGTCCGTAATCACCAGATCAAACTGCATCTGCATCAGCAGTTTCTGCGCTTCTACGGCGGACGAGGCGCGATAGATTTCAAAGCGGAACGCCTCGCTCAACAATCCGTACAGCGATTGAAGAATCCGCACCTCGTCATCGACGATCAGCACCCTGTTCACCATTGGCCACAATCCCTCCAATTCGAATCTGTGCGCAGAAGCCGCCGAGCGCCGAGCGCGATACGCTCAGCGCGCCGTCCTCGCCATAAATCATCCGCAGCCGGCGGGCGATATTGCACAGCGCGACGCCTTCGCAGGCCGAAGCGGCGGATTCATTCGCGAGCATGGCCTGTACACAGGAAATCGTCTCCTCTGTCGCAGAGCCGTTGTCCTCAACGAGGATGCTCAGCGCGTCGCCTTCATAGCGGTAGTGGAGCCACACGATGCCGTTCTCTGTCTTCTGCTTCAACCCGTGTTCAAACGCATTTTCGATCAGCGGCTGAAGGATCAGGCGGGGGACGCGCAAATCGCGCAGCGCTTCCGGACAGGGCTCGTCCCGAATCTCAATCCGGTCGCCAAAGCGGATTTGCTGGATGCGCATATACTGGGCGCTGTGGCGGGCCTCATCGCTCAGCGCGGCAAAGCCGGCGTCGGGATTCGTAATATACCGCATGTACTGGCCGAGGATGTCCGCCATCTCCTGCGCGCTTTCGTAATCCTCGTCGGTCAGCATCGCCCGCAGGATAAAATAGGAATTGTACAGGAAGTGGGGATTGATCTGACACTGGAGCTGCTTGATCTCCGCCCGCGCGTTGAGCAGGCGCAATTCGTATTCCTGCGCGATGAGCTGCCGGATGCGCGCCGTCATCTTGTTGAAATGGTCGAACGTCGCCTGGAATTCCGTGCTCCACGTCGGCGCGACGCGCGCGGAAAAATCTCCGCGCTCGACCTTTGCGATCGTCCCCTGAATGCGGTCCAGCGGCCGCTTGATCATGAAGAACAGCGCGCTGCCCACCAGGCCGATGAGCGCCGCGAAAGCGATGCAGATCAGAACGACGATTGCGCGGTAGACGTCCACCTGATCCTCCAGCATGGAAAGGGGCGTAATCTGACAGATCAGAACCGGGCCATGCTCCGATTCCTTCCAGGTGGCCAACACGCTGCCTTCGGCGGTTTCCAGAACCTGCGTCAGCCCATCGGCGGCAATCGCTGGCGCTTCAAATGGCATGAGTTCCGCCTCTGCAACAGGGCCGCCCGCCGAGGCGAAGGGCTTCAGGTTTTCTCCTTCCCGGATAAACAGGATGTACTGCGCGCGGTCCGCGTCCGGAGCGAACTGCTCCAGATATCGTTCCAGCGTCAGCATGGAGATATTGGAGGTGATGATCGAATCCGTGGGGTACTTTCCCAGCCCGGAAATTGCGCCAATGGAGACCACCAGGCGGTTCCCGTCGGGGACAATGGACGGAGAGCCTTTGTGCAGCTGTTCTTCCACCCATGCCGCGGTCGCGTCACCATAGCCGCCGGCCGTGGAGGACGCGATCGACAGCTGCGGCGAGACGAAGTAAATCGTCACGTCGTTGGCAAAATCGAGCACATTTTCCATCGTTGCGAGGATTGCCTGCATCTTTTCGACGCTGCTTCGATAGCCGGAATTCAGTTCGCCGTTTGCATAGCGAAGGCGGATGCTGGTGTTTTCCGCGTCGAGCAGCGCGCTGTACATCATCGTCATTAAGGTGTCGATGTCGTTGTCAAACAGGTTGATCGCGACTTCCGTCTCGGTCATCTCGTTGTCGAGCACATAGCTGCGAAACTCATTGACGAAATAATTGCCCATCGCCGCAAACAGCGCGACGGCAATGACCATACAGGCGGCGATGATGGACGCGATGGTCAAAATCAGCGAATGCGTTTTCCGGCGCGAAGGCTTCATGCGCTTTCCTCCTTGAGGTCACGGCTGCCGGTCTGGGGCCAACAGGTGCCGTGCGTATTCGCTGGGACTCAGCCCCATAGTCTGATGAAAGACGCGGCTGAAATAGGCCGGGTCTGGATAGCCGCACGCGGCGGCGATTTCGGCGATGGAATACTGCCCGGTCAGCAGCAGGTCGACCGCCCGGGCAATGCGGAGCCGGCGCCGGTACTGGACGGGCGTTTCGTGGAACACGCTGTGAAAGAGCCTGCGGAAATAGGTCGGGGACATGTTGCAGAGCTGAGGCAGGGATTCGAGGTCAAAGGCTTCGTCGAAGTGGGCGTCCAGGTAGTCGCGCGCGGGCCGCAGCCTCTGGGCATGCTGGGGCGGAGGCGATTGAAGCGCGCGCAGCAGCAGGTAGATCAGTTCGTAGAGGTGGCCGATGCAGCGAACCCGATGGTGCGGGTGGCGCGCCGACCAGCAGTGCACCAGCGTGGCCAGCGTCTGCTCAAACCGCAGCGGGCTGTCCGGATGGAAGCTCACCGGCTCCGGGAACAATCCTCCGCCGGCCAGATCGAAGTTGACGGTCATGTGCAGAAAGCCCACTTCCGGCGCGCACTGCGTGGTGTAGACCGATCCAATCGGTGCATACAGCACGTCCCCTGCGCGCAGCCAGAGCGTTCGGCCGCTGCCAAACCGGTAAAACGCCGCGCCTTCGATGGCGTAGACGATGCCGTGATGGCTGCGCGCGGCGGCGTATTCGTCGCTGATCCAACCGGGCGGCGCGGAAAAACGGTGCGCCAGAGCGATGTCCGTGACCACCGGTGTTCGCATGGAAATCGCCTCCTTTTGGCCATTTTATCATGTTCCGGTTGAATCTGTCAAGAAAGTTAAGTGCCGTTTTATCCAAGTTACTGAAATCTGAATTGCGTTTTTCCAACGGGCGGATAAAATGAGAATTGGGCGCTGCCTGCAGAAAGGAGAATGAACATGGCTGTCACAATGCGGCGCGAGATGCGCGAGATCCCCTCCTATATCCCCGGAAAGCCCAACGAATTGCCGTTTTTTATCGAAAAAAAGGCCTATCAGGGGGCGACGGGGCGCGTTTATCCCCTGCCTTACACGGACCAACTGAGCAATGTGCCCGTGATGAAGGCTTACGACATGGTGACGCTGGAGAATGAGTATATTTCGGTTGAATGCCTGCCCGAATTGGGTGGAAAAATCCATGGAGCGACGCTGAAGAGCAATGGCTATGAATTCATCTACCGCAACACATGCATCAAGCCTGCCATGGTCGGGCTGGCCGGGCCGTGGGTGTCCGGCGGCATCGAATTCAATTGGCCGCAGCATCACCGGCCGACTACGTTTATGCCGGCGGAGGCGACGCTTGTCGAGAATGCCGACGGCTCCATGACCTGCTGGATGGGCGAGGCGGAGCCCTTCCACCGCATGCGCGGCATGGCGGGCGTCACCGTCTATCCGGGAAGTTCGCTGGTCGAGGTAAAAGCGGTGATCTACAACCGCACCGATTCGCCGCTGCCGTTCATGTGGTGGAACAATCTGGCCGTGCGCGTGCACAAGGACTACAAGGCCGTATTTCCGCCGGACGTCGAATGGGCGAGCGATCACGACCGGCGCGCGATCATTTCTTTTCCGGTGATGAAGGGGAAGTTCAGGACGGCCCGCCCCTATGATTACGGCGACGGCGTGGATGCGACGTGGTTTTCCAACATCAAGCTGCCGACGTCGGTGATGATTCCCCGCGGGCAGAGCGACATGGATTTCCTCGGCGGCTACGACTTTGCCGCGGAAGCGGGTACAGTCACCGTCGCGGATCACCATATCTCCCCGGGCAAGAAGATGTGGACGTGGGGCGACGGCGATTTTGGCCGCGCGTGGTGCGCCAATTTGACGGACAACGGCGATCGCTATATCGAGCTGATGACTGGCGTCTTTACCGACAACCAGCCCGATTTTACCTACATTCTGCCCGGCGAAACGAAGGTCTTTTCGATGGTCTGGTATCCGGTGACGGAAATTGGCGTCGCCGTAAACGCCACCCGCGATGCGGCGATGTCGATGTCCATGGAGGATGGCACAGTGAAACTCGGCTTTGCGTCGACGGCGCGGCATGAGCGCGCAATCCTTCGCGTCACCGTGTGCGGCGAACCGATTCGGGAGGAATGCGTATCGATCGATCCCGACCATCCCGTGCTGCGCGAATTCCCATTGCCTCCTGGAACCGCAGAGACCAGCGTCCGCGCGGAGCTCGCCGGCGAGGACGGCCGCACGCTGGTCGCATGGCAGCCCCGGCCGAAGGGACAGAAGGCGCGGCCGAAGGAGCGGACGATTCCGCCCAAACCCGCCCAGGTCGAAAGCCTTGAGGCGCTGTACCTGCACGGCGCGCACCTCGAGCAGTACAAGCACCACACATTTGTGCCCGAGGACTACTACATGGAGGCGCTGCGGCGCGATCCGGATGACCTGCGGTGCAATCTCGCCATGGGGCGCAGCTGCATGGAAAAGGGGCTGTTTGACGATGCGCGCAAGTACCTCAACCGCGCCATCGCCCGGCTGAAGATGCGCAACGACAATCCCGCCGACCCCGAACCGATCTACCAGCTCGCGCGACTGGAGCGCCTGCAGGGAAATTTCGACGCAGCCTATTCGCTGTTCGCGGACGCCGCATGGCAATATGGCTGGCGGAGCGCCTGCCTGTACGAAATGGGTTGCATCGACTGCATGCGGGGAGAGCGGGCGCTGGCGGTCGAGCATCTCGAACAGGCCCTGCGCACCAATGCCCAGCACTATGCCGCCCGGGCGCTGCTGGGCTACCTCACGGGCGACGCGGCCGCGCTTCGCTCGATTCTCGACGAGGCGCCGCAGGATGCGCTGGCGCGCTATGCGCTCTGGCTGCTGGGAGAGGGCGATGTCCCGGCCTTCATTGCCGGCCGCCCGCAGGATGTCGTCGATGTCGCGCTCGATCTCCTGCGCGCGGGGCTGACGGATGAAGCCGGCCGCGTGCTGGCGACCTGCACTGCGCCCGACCCGATGGTCGCCTATTACCGCGCGCGCTGCACCGGTGCCGCGCCTGTGCCGGCGAACCCGGAGTATTGCTTTCCGAACCGGCTGGAGGACATCTTCGTACTGAAGTCGCATCCCAGTGACGCGCTGGCGCAGTATCTGCTCGGGTGCCTGTACTACGACCGGATGAATGATGGCGCGGCGATCGAGTGCTGGCAGAGAAGCGCCGAACTGCAGCCGGAAAACGCATTCGTCTGGCGCAACCTCGCGCTGGCGCTGTACGATCATGCGCACCAGCCGCAGCGCGCCCGGGAAGCGCTGGAACGGGCGCACAGTCTTGCTCCGAACAACGCGCGAATCGTCTATGAATTGCTGCAGTTGTATAAGAACTTGAATGTCCCGGTCGGCGACAGGCTTTCGTTCCTCGAAGCGAACCTCGACGCCGTTCGTTCGCGCGACGACTGCTTCCTCGACTACATCGTGCTGCACATTCAGCGCGGCGAATATGCGAAAGCGCGCGAGCTGCTGCTGTCCAAGCGCTTTAACATCTACGAAGGCGGCGAAGGCAAGCTGACGCGCGATCACGGCTGGCTGTATGCGCTGTGGGGACGCGAGGCGCATCTGGCCGGACGGAAGGACGAAGCGATGAAATGGTTTGAAACGGCGCTCGTCTATCCGGCCAACTATGGCGAGGGCCGCCACTACAGCGCGCAGGAGGCAAATATCTACTACTACATGGGGCTGCTGTTTGAGGACATGGGCGATGTGGATCGCGCGCGGGAAGCGTGGGAAAAGGCGGCCGGCCAGCCGGAACAGATCACCGAAATCACTTATTTTGCTGCTCTGGCCGAACGAAAGCTTGGCCATCTGCAAAAGGCCGACGCCATGCTTCTCGCGATGATCGATGCCGGCCGGCAGAAGTGCGACCACGCAGACGAATACGGGTACTTTGGCGTCGGCATGAGCGCGCCGCTGCCCTTTGAATTGGATCCTGCGCCGCGCAACCGCGCCGAGGGGGCGCTGCTGCAAGCGCTCGGGTATGCGGGGCTCGGCGAGCGGGAAGCAAGCCGGGCCGCAGTTGGAGAGTTGGCCGGAATTGACCCGTGGAATCCGCAGCTCTCCTTCCTCCGCAAGCTCGCGGTTCTGGAATAGCGCACCGGAACAGGCTGCGGCGGCGCGTCTGAAGATCTCTTTTGAAAAAGCGCGCATCATCGCGCGAAGGGAGGGATCGCAGCGCAGAAAGCAGGCGTGCGCATTGAGTCCATTTTGAAGCGCGCCTGCGCCTGAGACTCCGGCAATCTGTTGTGCCATTGGTGCGCGCCTGCATCCTTAGAAGGGCAATGGAAAGCTCTTTCCATGCAATTTTGACATCTTTTCTTTCCGTCCGTTTGGCGATGAGAATTCCTGATTCAACGCAGCGAAGCCTGTGAATTCTCCGCGAAAACGGACGGAAAATTCGCTCGATATTGCGGATTTTCCCGTTTCAATTCCCTCTAAAAAGATCGGATCTCATCCGCGCATTTTCCACTTGATTCGGCGAATCATCGCTCAGCGCATCTTTTTCATTGTAGTGCTGCGCGGTAAGGTTTTCCAACACGATTTTTCCATTCCTTTCAGAGCGCAAAATGTTGGAGCCAATTTTGCGCTGCCACCCATTCAAATTGAGCTTTTCCAATATACCATCGCGATGAAGCTCATGCCATTTTCTTCCGCACATGATGGCTGACGGCCCTTTCCACGCATTGTACGGGTATTCCATCGCGCAAGGCGCTGTCAACAATTCCCATCATGCCCCGAAGCCCATTGCAGCGCCGCAAATTTGAAGCGCTCTTGGCGATCCCTTGCTTGACATCCCTCCTCGCCGGCGCTATAATGTATTGTCTGGTGGGCGGCAGCGGAGGCTTTCGCTATTGCTTGCACAGTCCTTCCCCTGTTGTAGCGCGGTGCTTTGGAATCCGAACACCTGTGCGGACCGTCGATTTGCCCACGTTGGCTTCTTCTGCCGCACGAGCCGTCGATTTGCCCGCGATGGCCGTTTCTGCCGCGCAGCGGAAGCATCGGGCTTCAGCGCCGCCGCGCCGGTGGGCGTTTGCCCAAGGGATGAATCTCGCGGGCAAAGGGGCGACCGGGGCGGAGCCGTCCCTGCACGGGGGCAAGGCCGAGACACACGGCCGTCGCTCCGCGCTGAATTCCCTCCGCGGGAGCGGAGCTTTGCGCATTTTTGCGCACACTACTCGATAAGGAGATACAACCATGTTGGAAATCCGCAACCTCACTCGAAGGTACATGACGCGCACGGCGGTCGACAACGTGTCGCTGTCGCTCGAACCCGGCAGGACTTACGCGCTGCTCGGCCCCAACGGCAGCGGCAAGACCACGCTGATGAAGATGGTCGCCGGTCTGACCAAGCCGACCTCCGGCACGATTGAATTCGACGGCACGCCGGTCGGCGTGCGCACCAAGGCGCAGATCGCCTACATGCCCACGGAGAACTATTTTTACAACTATATGTCCATCGCGGACGCCGGCCGCTACTACGCCGACTTCTTTTCGGACTTCGATTCCCGCCGCTTCGCCGAGGCGCTCGAGCGCATGGAGCTCGAGCCGAAGGACAAGATCCGCCAGCTCTCCTCCGGCATGAGCGCAAAGCTCCGGCTGGCGCTGATCCTCAGCCGCGACGCAAGGCTGATGATGTTCGACGAGCCGCTCAACGGCGTGGACATCCTGACGCGCGCGCAGGTCGTGGACGAGATCGTGCGCAACCGCGCGGCCGGGCGGACGATGCTCATCTCGACGCATCTGGTCGACGAGCTGGATCCCTATATCGACTATGCCATCTACATGAAGCACGGTGTGATCGAGCTGATGGGCAGCCGGGAGGAGCTGCGCGAGAAGGGCTCGCTGACCGATCTCTACCTGCAGATCTACGGCCAGCACTCGGGAACGGAGGCGAATGAAAATGCTTAAACTGGTCAAGTACGAATTCCGCAAGGCGCGCTCGGCGCTGCTGGCCCTGCTGGGCATTGCGGCGGTGCTGGAGGTCTATTTCCTCGCGTCGCTGTATTCGAACCATGAGGACAACATGGTCGTCGCGGGCGTATTGCTGTTCTTCTGCGCCTACGCGGCGGCGATCTTCGTGTTCGTTCGCGGGGTGACGAGCTATTCAGGCGAGCTGAAGAACACCTCCAGCTACCTGATCTTCATGACGCCCAACTCGACGCTGAAGATCATGGGTTCCAAGTATCTGTACACGTTCGTGAACGGCCTGTTCTTCACGGTGTTGTTTGCGGTTCTGACGGCGGTGGACGCCGCGCTGGCGCTCAGACAGTACGGCGAGCTCAATTCGTTTCTCGAAACGGTGCGGTCGTTCTTCAGCCTCTATGGCGTGTACCTTGACCAGATCGGCTACGGCATTCTGTTCATGCTGCTCTCCGTGCTGTTGTCGGTGCTGTCGACGATCGCGGTGGCGTACTTTTCCATCACGATCGGGCACACGCTGTTTCGCGACAAGAAGTGGCGGTGGCTGCCCTCGCTGGTGCTGTTCTTCGCGCTGACGTGGGCGATCAACTGGCTGATTGGACAGTTCCCGACGGCGTGGGATCAGATGGTCGTCGTGAATTCGTCGGTCGGGGACGGCACGGTTCAGATGGAGGTCACGGCGAACGCCATGGTCTCGGTGGTCATCCCGTCGCTGCTGCCCGCCGCGGGCGTGAGCCTGGCGACGATCCTGCTTTCGTTGTTCGGTTGCGCCGCGCTGCTGGACAAAAAGGTGTCGCTGTAAACCAACCGCCCCGGCTTCCCGCTTCAGGGACCGGGGCGGATTCGCGCTTGGCGGGCATTTGCGCCGCGTTTGAATGAACGGTGTCAGGATTGGAAGGAAAAATCCGCAATTTCGAATGAATTCCCGTCGGTTTTTCGCGGAGAATTCGCCCGATATTGCGGATTTTCTCTTTATCAAGCGGCCTTTAGGGATTCAAATGCCTCTACTGAGCGGAGAGGGAGATGGTGATTTCGCCGCCCTCGGCGGGCAGGACATAGCCTTCGCCGGGCGTGGCGTAGCCCTCCGGGACCTGAATGACGTGCACGTCGTAGGCGTAAGACGGCAGCGAGAAGGAAGCACGTCCACTGGCGTCGGAGGTGACGACGGTGCAGCTGACGTCGTCGCAGACGTTCGCCACGACGCCGGCCACGGGATTGCCTGCTTCATCGACGAACGCGATGGCGTAGTCCGCGTTCGCCGCGCCGGCCTCGCCGGAAGGCTCTGTGGCTTCAGTTTCGCCGGACTGCTCCGTGCCTTCGGCTTCGCCGGCCGGTTCCGCGGCGTCCGCCTCGGCGGGCTCGCCGGCGCTGTGCCAGCTCGCGCCGCCCGCGATGCGGTTGGCGCAGAAGAAGTTGAGGTCGTCCTCCGAGCAGAACAGCAGCACGCAGCCGCTGAACGCGCCCGATTCCACGCCGCCGGGCATCACGCCGACCATCGTGGACTCGTAGCCCGTGGTCGCGAGGCTGTCCACGCCCGTGGCCGCGAGGTAAGTCTCGCCGTCGCGCGCCAGCTCGGCCAGTGCGGTGGCGGTGTTGTCGTGGTTGGAATAGAGCGCGGCGACGGCGGGATCGACGCCATCGGCCGAAATGCGCAGCTCGGCGACGTCGGAGCCGACGAGGTAGAATCCCTCGATCGAAAGATCGTATGCGCGGGTGATGGGCGAGCCGTCCGAACCGACGATCTCGACCTGCTGCGCGCCGGCCGGCACAATTTGAATCTCGCCCTCGGCGAGCGCGGCGCATCCGCAGAGCATTGCCAGCGCGAGCGCGGCGGACAGCGCCGCCCGAATGATTGCCTTCATGGAGAACCTCCCATTTGGATAGATCGCGGCCTTTGGCCGCACACAGGTCGTCGCTCCCGGGAGAGCGCGAGAGGGCCGCAACCCTTTCGCATCAAAATCGAGTCCGGCGACCAGCGCGTCGGGCGCGGGTGGTGATTTTTGCGTCGGGAAATCCCATTTCCCAGAGCAAAAATCGCTTCCTTGCACAATTTGCGGCCAGAGTTTTCGCAGAAAACTCAAGCAAATTGTGGTGGGGGTGGTCGTGGCGGGGGAGCTTGCTCCCCCGTCCACATACTCATTATAGCGGATTGCCGCGCGCGCGTCAACACCCGCGCGCTGGACGTCTCTGAAATCGCGGGCGGCGCGGATTTTGCGCGGATTTCCGGTTGCCGGCGCAGGGCGGATGTGCTACAATAAGGGGGAATGGAGGGATGCGCATGATTGCCGTCGCAGCGGGCGTCGTCTGCCGGGAGGGCAGGATCATGATCTGCCAGCGGAAGCCGGGTGGGCATCAGCCGCTGAAGTGGGAGTTTCCGGGCGGGAAGCTGGAGGCGGGCGAGTCGCCCGAGCAGGCGCTGGCGCGCGAGCTGCGCGAGGAGCTGGGCATCGAGGCGCGGGTCGGCCGGATTCTCGACGCGCAGCGGATCGCCGACGATGGGCGCGACCTGCTCGTGCTGTTTTACTCGGCCGAGATCGCCTCGGGAGAGCCCGAGCCGCTGGACTGCAACGCCGTGGCGTGGGCAGGGATCTCCGAATTGCTCAGCTACGATCTGGCCGAATCCGACCGCGCGGCTGCCCTGCGCCTGAACCGGCGGCCGTAGCGAGGGGCGCCTGTCGGGCCGGCTTTGCGCCCTTTGGAGGAAGCGCCGCCGTCGGGTTCAGGCGTCCGAAGCGACATTTGAGACGTCCGGGTGTACTTTTGAGCGGGAAACCCTTTTTCGGATGGGGCAGCTGTGGTATACTGGATTCAGCAAAGGAGGAATCCGCATGAACGAATTGGGCGCGCTGGTGATGGCGCACATTCCGGCGCTGGTGATGATGATCGTCGGCTATGTGCTGCTGATCGTGGAGATGTACATTCCCGGCTTTGGCCTGGCGGGCATCTCGGGTACCCTGCTGATGATCGGCGGCATCGTGCTGATGGAACCATCGCCGCTTCAGGCGCTGATTCTGGTGCTGATCAGCGTCGTGCTGCTGGGCATCGCGTTTTCGGTGGCGATGCACTCGTTCTCCAAGGGCAGGCTGAGCCGGTCGAAGCTGGTGCTCAATGCCGCGCTGGAGAACCCGCAGGAGGTGGAGGGCGAGGATCTCCGCTACTTCATCGGCAGGACCGGGCAGACGCGCACGGCGCTTCGGCCGGCGGGCATCGCCGAGTTCGATGGCGTGAAGCTCAACGTCGTCTCCGATGGGGATTTTGTGGATGCCGGCCGGAGCGTTCGCGTCGAGCGCGTGGAGGGCAACCGGATCGTCGTCCGCGAGCTGGACGAGCGGGGCAATCCGGTCTGATTCGCCGGGGCATGGGGAGCGCGGGCGTTCCGCGCGGCGGCCTTTGGGCGAAGGGGACCGAATGATTTTGGACAAGAATATGGGGGAGTGGAAACTATGGAAATGGCCTATCTGTTCATTGGAATCGCAATTCTGATCGTCATCATCGTGTTCTTTACGATGTTCCCGATCGGCCTGTGGATCGAGGCGCTGGCATCGGGCGTGCACGTCAGCCTGTTCAGCATGTTCGGCATGCGCCTGCGCCGCATCAATCCCGCGAAGATCGTGCGCGCGCTCATCAAGGCGCAGAAGGCGGGGCTGAAGATCGACCGCAACATGCTCGAAGCGCACTTTCTGGCGGGCGGCAACGTCGACCGCGTCATCAACGCGATGATTTCGGCGCAGTCGGCCGAGATTCCGCTGGAGTTTGAAAAGAGCCTGGCCATCGACCTGGCCGGCCGCGACGTCGAGGAGGCCGTGAAGATGTCGGTCAACCCGAAGGTCATCGAGACGCCCGTGGTCGCCGCCATCGCCAAGGACGGCATCGAGCTGCGCGCCAAGGCGCGCGTGACCGTCCGCGCGAACATCGCCCGGCTGGTCGGCGGTGCCGGCGAGGAGACGATCATCGCCCGCGTCGGCGAGGGCATCGTCACTACCGTCGGCTCGTCCGAGACGCATAAGGCCGTGCTCGAAAACCCGGATCTCATCAGCCGCACGGTGCTCAACAAGGGCCTCGACGCGGGCACTGCGTTTGAGATTCTGTCGATCGACATCGCCGATGTCGACGTCGGGCGCAACGTCGGCGCGCAGCTGCAGATGGATCAGGCCGAGGCCGACCGCCGCATCGCCCAGGCCAAGGCGGAGGAACGCCGCGCGATGGCCGTGGCGCAGGAGCAGGAGATGC
Organism: Candidatus Faecivicinus avistercoris; assembly: GCA_018716805.1. GTDB lineage: Bacteria > Bacillota > Clostridia > Christensenellales > Aristaeellaceae > Faecivicinus > Faecivicinus avistercoris. The sequence continues at coordinate 29,356 of DVJL01000113.1, forward strand.
TCGCCAGCGTGCAGGAGATGCGCGCGAAGGTCGTCGCCGCCGAGGCCGAGGTGCCCAAGGCCATGGCCGAGGCGCTGCGAAACGGAAAGCTGGGCGTGATGGACTACTACCAGATGCAGAACGTCATCTCCGACACGCGGATGCGCCAGGCCATCGCCGGCGAGGGCGTGAACGCCGAGCCGCGCGACGATTCGCCGATCAAGAAGTAAGCCGCCTTCTCTGCGCGGGAGGGAAAAACCTCCCGCGCGGCGCTTCCGGCAATTGAACATCATCCGAACGGAAGGGAGGGATGCGGCGTGGATTCCATCGTCGAAGTCGCCGTTCTCATCATCTGTCTGATCGCATACGCCGCCGTCCGGAAGTCCCGCAAGTCCTCCAAAGGGCGAAAAAAGGACGCCGCGCCGCCGGCCGGTGAAAAGAGCGGTTCCTTCAAGGAACAGATGGCCGATTTGGCGCGCGACCTCGCCGCCAACGACGGCGACGCGCTGGACATGCTGATCAACGAACTTCGCAGCGCGCCCTCAGAGGGTCCCGCGGAGGGGGAAAGCGCCCGGCGGCCGCGGGCAACCGAAATCACGGACGAGCAGCAGCCCGCAGCGCGTTTGGCGCAAATGCCGTCCGCAGCGCCTGCGCCGTCCAGCCCGCAGGCTCCGGGCGCGCCGCGCCGTGCGGAAGCGCAGCCTGCGCCGGTGGACTTTGCCGCGGCACGGCGAAAGCTCCGGGCGAAGGCAAAGCAGGCGAACAAAGCGGCGGGTTCTGCGCCTGCGCGGGCCGTTCGCCTCGACGACTTGCCCAGCGGCGAGAGCGTCGTGGATGCGGAGGGCTGCGTCGGCGGCTCGCTCGGCGCGCACCGCGAAGAGGGCGAAAGCCGGGCGGAGCACCGCCTGCACGAGCGCCG
>DVJL01000020.1 GCA_018716805.1 Candidatus Faecivicinus avistercoris
GCGACCACGACCACCGCGTCCAGCCGGTCGCCCGCCAGATACCGCGCGAGCTGTCCGCGCAGCGCCGCCGCGGCCGGCCGTCCCTTCTTGATCTCGATCCCGATCCGACCGGCCAGAAAGTCGATCCGGCAGCGCGGCGCGAGCTTTGCCTCGTGGACGAACGCGATGCCCGCGCGCGTCAGCGCCTCCGAAACCGCCTGATGCAGCTCCATTTCCTCCGGCTGCGCCGCGACCCGCAGGCTGGCGAGCGCCCCGGTTACCCGCTCAATGGCCTCCTGCAATTCGCTCAATGAGGCGCGCCCTCCTTCTGTCCGCCGGCGTTCCTTGCGCGATCGCCGCAGGACTTCGATCTCAAAGATTTGCCCCGTTCGCGACCAGCGGAAAGATGGTTCCGGCGCTGGCGCAGCGCAGTTCTTTGCCAGAAATGCCGCGGGAGAGAGCCGGCCGGTTTTCCGGCGCGTCGCGTTCGCAATCGACGATATTGTATCACTTTTCCATCGTTTGCGCAAGCCGCGCGGGGTGGACGAGCGCCTTCCCGACGGAAAAGGCCGGATTGGCCATTCTCTTTCGACGAAATCCGGCAAATGGCTTGACATTTTCTTCCAGCTTTGTTACACTGGCGAAAAGAGGAGGAGATTGAAATGTTCAAACGCCTGCTTTCGGGAATTCTGGTTGCGCTGCTGCTGTGCGCATTCGCCGCATCGGCCGAAGAAGCGCCGGTTTCGTTCGACGCCTATGCCGGCGCGCTGGAGACGCAGGCGGGAACCGCTTGGAAGGAGGACGGCTCGGCGGAGCTGCAGACGCTCGCGCTCGGCGGCGTTTCCGTATATGCCTGCCTGCGCGGCGAGGCGCTCGTGGCGCTCACGGTGGAATCGCCGCGCGAAGGCGACTTCGGCGAGGACGTCCGCGCTGCGCTCGAGCCGCTGGGCTGGCTCGACGAAGCTGCGCTTTCATCGCTGTTTGAGATGAGCGCCGGAAGCGAGGCCGTGGCGAACGGCTACGCCTATGGCAAGATCGAGGGCGAGACGCGCAGCGCCGTCTGGCTCTGTCCGGAGGCGGAGCGGGATGCGCTGGTCTGGCAGCCGGTGCACGGCGGAACAAAGTATCACGCCAAATCCAGCTGCAGCGGCATGGACGTTCCGCGCCTTGTGACCGTCGAAGCGGCGGAAGCCGCGGGCTTTGCGCCGTGCGGCCGGTGCGTCAAATAAAGGCCGAATGGGAAAAATGAAATGCGCGCCGCACTTCTGATGAACCGCGGCGGGCGAAGCTGTGCCGTTCCAAACGCCAGCCGGTTCGATGCGCCTGTGGGATGCGAACGGTATTTTCAGGGAGAATATGCAAATGACCGCCGCCGGAAAACCTCCGGCGGCGCAGCTTGCCAAAACTCCATCAAATAGCGCGAGAGGGCTTCGGCCCTCTCGCGCTATTAGTCGATCCCGGCGGCCTCGGTTTGCCGCCAGAGCGTTGCGTGTACGGCGGGGAACCGGCTCTTGTGGGCTTGGCAGCCCCGGCCGTCTCGCGCCGTTCAGTCATTGAAGCGGGATGAAGCCGGGCTCTCCCTGCGCCTGCAGGCCGGCGAACAGGCCGTCGAGCAGGTAGAGCGCCACGGGATCGGCGTCCACAGGCGCGCCGTTGACGGCCATCACATCCTCGCCGAGGGCGATCATCAGCTCGCCGTCGGTGTCCCACGGCGTCGGATTTCGCAGAAAGTGGACGCTGTAGCGGCACCCCTCCGGCGCGGGAACGCTGCTGTCGATGAACGCCTGCCAGTCGAGCGCGTCGAAGTCGAGCCCGGAAAAGACATCGTCCATCACCCGGGCGACGAGCGCCGGGTCTTCGATGCAGATGGATTCTCCCGAGGACATCTCGGTCACGACGCAGGTGAGCGCGTCCCCGCTGGCGGCCTCTCCGGCTTCGCGGGCGAGGGCACAGGCGTGGGTCAGCAGCGCCAGGGCGAGCGCCGCGGCGGCAAATTTGCGCAGTTTCATGGAAACGCCTCCTTTCGCAGTCGGTTCAGCGGTTCAGAGAAGGGACGGCCGGGCGCGGGCCTTCGCTCAGAGATTGCCCAGCGCCCAGTCCGCGATCAGGCACGCGGCTTCGCGCACCATGAAGTGCGGCAGGGTCAGGCCGGTGTAGTCCGCCGCCACGCCGTGGACGTCGCCATAGCCGGCCTTTTGCGCGAGGCGGGTCGCGCGGCAGACGTGGAAGTTGTTCGTCACGAGGCCGACCGAATCGTCCGGGGCCTCCATGAGCGCGAGCGAGAACGTCAGGTTTTCCGCTGTCGAGGTCGATTGATCTTCGACGAGGATGCGGTCTGGATCGATGCCCGCCGCGACCAGCGCGTCGCGGATGCAGGTGGCCTCGGACACCGGCTCGTCGGCGCCCTGTCCGCCGGAGGCGATGGCGATGGTCTCCGGATTGGCGGCCAGATAGTCGATCGCCGCGTTCAGCCGGTTCTGAAGCGCAGGGCTGGGATTTCCGTCGGGGTTGACGCGCGCGCCGAGCACGATCAGGTAGTCGAGATTTGCCGGCGGCGTCTGGCGCATGCCGGAGATCACCAGCCCGAGCAGCGCGATCAACAGCGCCAGCCCTGCGCAGACGAGCGCCCGCCATGCGGCGCGCACCCAGCCGGGCAGCGCAATTTTGCACGCGAAGCCCGCCAGCGTCAGCGCGCCGCCGGCGACCAGCCACATCCAGCTCATGTCCAGCCCGAAGCGGGCGGAGATTCCGATTCCTATGTAATAGAGAAAACAGGCGGCCGCGGCCGCCCAGTAGATCTTCTGCAAGACGTGCGTCAAGGACATCACCTCAATCATTAGACACGATTCCCGGGTTGGAGGTTCCCGGCAGAATGTTAATCTTGCGGAAGATGCGCGCCAAGCGAAAAGCGGCGAGGCCGGGCATCCGCGCCCGCTCGAAACTTGGGCAGACAACGCCGAAGGCGCACAGGCAGGCCGCCTGCGATCGGCCGAAACGGCGAATGCCGGGCGGACGAGGTGGCGGGTCCCGGCCTCCGCGCGGGCATGTGCGGCCGTCTGGAACGGCGAATGCCGGCTGCCTGCGAAGGCGCGGCCATCTTCCGAGATGCGGCGCACGGCAAAAGGGGGAAATCCATTTGGATTTCCCCCAAGAACCCACAAAATCTTGCTCAGATCAGCGATTTATGCCTCGGTGGTCTCTTCAGTGGTTTCCGTGGCGGCATCGTCAGCGGCAGCATCGTCAGCGGCGGCTTCCTCGGTGGCAGTGCCGTCGGTCGCAGCATCGCTGGCGGTGATCACGAACGCATCGGCGATGGCCGTGGCGTTGTCGACGGCGGTGGTGCCCTCAGCGCCCGGCGTGAAAGTCATGCGGACGACGGTGGTGTCGTCGTAGAGGAAGGTCAGGGTCATGTTTTCGTCGGTAGTGACGACAGCGGCGTCGCGGTTGGCCATGGCGACGGTCTCATAGGTGTCGCCCGTGGCGTCCATGTAAGTTACCAGATCGGTCGCCGCATCGAGCGGCTCGACCGTCACAGCTACGGTTTCCGCGCCGTCCTCGCTCGTAGCGGTAAAGCCGGTTTCGCTCTCCTCGGTGATCGTCCAACCGGTGGGCAGGTAGATCTCACACTGCGCCGTCGCGGCGGTCAGCCATGCGCCGCCTTCAAACGGAAGCGCTTCTTCGATGACCACCGCGTCGTCGGTCGTATTCGCAGCGGTCGCCTCCTCGGCAAATGCTGCCGTTGTGGAGACAGAAAGTGCCAGTGCCATCAGGATTGCCATCTGCTTTTTCATGGTGAATTCCTCCATTAAAGATCAATTTCATGCGGCTCTTTCCTGAACCGTGAGGCTATTATAGCACGGCTGGAGGCGCTTGGGCGGAAATCCACGCAAAGGATCGAGCTTTGCTCCAAAGCCTCCACAAATGAAAAATTCGGGGCGGTTTCCGCCCCGAAAGGTTCAAATTGTTGCGGCTTTTTGCGTCTGAAAGTGTGAACAGACCGCGAATGACGGTTCTTGGACGGCTCAGAGCTTGAACACGAGGATGGCCTTGTCCTCGATGGCCTTTGCCAGATCTTCCGCGCCCGTGGAACACTCCACGACGACCGATTCGTACATCATACTCATATTTTCCTGTTCCGCTGTTTAACTCTGCGGCGGGCTGTGAGCAACGCCGTTTACCGCGCCTTGGTGCGGATCTCCTCCCTGAGCTTTGCGAGCAGCTCGTCCGGCGTCATCTGGCCGATGTCGCCCTCGCCGCGCTTGCGGACGGCCACGACGCCATTCTCGGCCTCCTTGTCGCCCAGCACGAGCATGTAGGGGATCTTCTGCACCTGCGCCTCGCGGATCTTGAAGCCGATCTTCTCGTTGCGCAGGTCGATCTCGGTGCGGATGCCGGCGTCCTCGAGCTTCGCCTGCACGGCCTTGGCGGCCTCGTCGGCGCGGTCGGTGATCGTCATCAGGCGCACCTGAACCGGCGCGAGCCACAGCGGGAACGCGCCCGCGAAGTGCTCCGTCAGGATGCCGATGAAGCGCTCGATGGAGCCGAACACCACGCGGTGGATCATCACGGGGCGGTGCTCCTGTCCGTCGGGGCCGGTGTAGGTCAGGTCGAAGCGCTCGGGCAGGTTCATGTCCAGCTGGATGGTGCCGCACTGCCAGGTTCTACCGAGGCAGTCGGTCAGGTGGAAGTCGATCTTCGGGCCGTAGAACGCGCCGTCGCCCTCGTTGACGACGTACTTGACGCCCAGGTCGTCCAGCGCGCCGCGCAGGCCGTCGGTCGCCAGCTCCCACATCTCGTCGGTGCCGATGGAGTTCTCCGGCCGGGTGGACAGCTCGACGTGGTACTCAAAGCCAAAGACCTTGTAGACCTCGTCGATGAGCTGATACACGCCCTTGATCTCGTCGCGGATCTGATCCGGCGTCATGAAGATGTGGGCGTCGTCCTGCGTGAAGCAGCGCACGCGCATCAGGCCGTGCAGCGCGCCGGACAGCTCGTGGCGGTGCACCAGACCCAGCTCTCCGGAGCGGATGGGCAGGTCGCGGTACGACCACTTCTTGCGCTCGTACACCAGAATGCCGCCGGGGCAGTTCATCGGCTTGATGGCGAAGTCGACGTCGTCGATCTTCGTGGTGTACATATTTTCCTGATAGTGATCCCAGTGGCCGGAGCGCTCCCAGAGCGAGCGGTTGAGCATGATGGGCGTCTTGATTTCCTCATAGCCGTGCTTGCGGTGGATCTCGCGCCAGTAGTCCTCCAGCTGGTTGCGCAGCACCATGCCCTTCGGGTAGAAGAACGGGAAGCCCGGGCCTTCCTCGCGGATGTCGAACAGGTCCAGCTGGCGGCCGAGCTTGCGGTGGTCGCGCTTCTTGGCCTCCTCGATGCGCGCGAGATAGGCGTCGAGTTCCTCGCGGTTGGTGAACGCGGTGCCGTAGATGCGCTGGAGCATCTTGTTCTTCTCGCTGCCGCGCCAGTACGCGCCGGCAATGCTGGTCAGCTTGACGGCCTTGATCTTGCCGGTGCTGGGCAGGTGCGGGCCGGCGCAGAGGTCGGTGAAATCGCCCTGCCGGTAGAAGGAGATCGTCTCGCCCTCGGGCAGGTCGTTGATGAGCTCGACCTTGTACGGCTCGTCCTTCATCAGCTCGAGCGCCTCGGCGCGCGGCAACTCAAAGCGCTCCACGCGCTCGTTGAGCTTGATGAGCTTCTGCATCTCCTTTTCGACCTGCGCGAGGAACTCGGGCGTGAACGGCTCGTCGACGTCGAAGTCGTAGTAAAAGCCGTTTTCAATCGCCGGGCCGATGGCGAGCTTCGCCTCGGGCCGCAGGTGCTTGACCGCCTGAGCGAGCACGTGGCTGGCGGTGTGGCGCAGCGTGCGGCGGCCGTCCTCGTCGTTAAATCCGACAATCTCCAGCACGCCCTCCTCCTCGATGGGCGTCACCAGCGAGATCACGCGGCCGTTCAGCCGCGCGGCCAGCGCTTCCTTTTTCAGTTCCTTGGAGATCTTGCCCGACAGGTCGAGCGCGTTGACGCCGCTCTCGACGTCCATCGGAATTCCGTTGACCATCAGCTTCATTCAAAAACCCTCCATTTCGATTCGCCGCGGAAAATCAAAAAGCCCGCCCCTCCGACAAGCGAAGGGACGAGCGAATCTGCCCGTGGTTCCACCCAACTGACCGTTTCCGGCCGCTCAAGGGGCTGTAACGCGCCCGCGCGCCATGCGGTCGGAAGGTGGTAACCCCGCCCGTGCATCCAGGCGCGCTCTCAGCCCTTGACGCGCCCTCTCTGAGGAGCCGGATGGACGAGGCCATGTCCTCTGTCATCCCGCAGGAAAACTGTACGCCCATTGTAACCCTTTCGGCCGCGGTTGTCAAGCGCGAAGCGCGCCGCGATCAAAAATTATCCGAAGATTTACCTGACCGCCCGGAGGGGGAAATTCTGCGCGGGGACTTTCCCTTTCGCACGGCATGTGCTATAATGATGAAGATTATTACCACCTTCAGGAGGAGATACCATGGAAGTCGCCGGAAAGCGCAGGCTCTCCACGGGCGCTGTGCTGTGGCTGATTACAGCTGCGCTCATGCTCTTTGCCATCGTGCCCACGCTCAGGCAGTACGCCGTCGTGGGACACGACGTGATCTATCACAGCTCCCGGATCATCAACATCGCCACCGAGATGCAAAACGGCAATCCGTTCCCGCTGGTCTACACCTACGCGCTGAACGGGCTGGGCTACGGCGCCCCGCTGTTTTACTGCGACTGGTTCCTGTATCCCTTCGCGGCGCTCAACGCGATGGGGCTTTCGATCTACTCGACGTTCAAGTTGCTGCAGGTCGTGCTGCTGCTGGCCAACTTCCTGAGCATCTACCTGGTGGCCAAGGCGATTTTCCGCGACCGCGTGCAGGCGCAGGTGACGGCCATCGCCTATACGTTTTCGTTCTACGCGATGCTGGACATCTACTACCGCGCGGCGATCGGCGAATGCTTTGCGTTCATCTTCCTGCCGGTCGTCTGTCTGGGCTACTACCGCATCACGCACGGCCGCGAGGACCAGTGGTGGCTGATGGCGCTGGGCATGACGGCCATCGCGCTGTCCCACACGCTGTCGATCATACTGGGCGTCATCTTCCTGCTGGTGATGATGCTGTTCGACATCAAATTCTGGATCAGGAACTTCGCCAAGATCCGGTATCTGGCCTATGCGGCGGCGCTGTGCATCGGGCTGGCGTGCTTCTTCTGGCTGCCGATGCTCGAACAGCTGACGCAGCTGCCGTTCCGCCTCAACCTCGACGTCGGCAACGAGCAGGACCGGTTCACGAGCCAGATGTACAACCCGCTGCGCCTGCTCTCCTCGCCGCTGATCACGGCCATTGTCAAGCCGGACGAAGTTCTGCCCCAGCCGCGCCTGACGAGCCTGTTCGGCTATGCGGCGATGGCGATCGCGCTGTTCGCCGTCTGGCGCCGCGGCAAGGGAAACCGCCAGCCGGTTCGGATGCTCGCGGCGATGTTCGTGTTCGTCTGGCTGTCCGGCCGCTATTCGATCACCCAGCTGTTGGCGGACACGCCGCTGGCGGCGCTGCAGTTCCCGTGGCGCATCCTGCTCAATGCGGTGCTGGTCATGGCGCTGTTCTTCGGCGGGAACTGGCCGTCCATCAAGCCCGGCTTCTGGCGCGGCGCGGCGGCCGGCGCGCTGGCGCTGTGCGCCGTGGCGTCGATCTGGGTCAACTATCCGAGCGTGCAATACGAGTATATGACCGAGCACGCCGCGGAAAACGGCTACTCCTTCGAGGACTTCAACGACCTTCAGATGACCTGCAACGAGGTCAGCGACGGCCAGTATCTGCCGTATGACCTCGATTACGAGGTCGACGGCTCGGTGCACGCCTTCTACACCCCGACCTTCGATGCGAAGGCCTCGGACGAAGCCGTGCAGTTCAGCCTCTCGCGCGACGAGCACAACCGCATGGTCGTCGAATTCTCCGGGAACGAGTCCGGCGCGACGATCGACCTGCCGCTGATCCTCTACATCGGCTATTCCGCCGAGATGGACGACGGCACGGCGCTCGAAGTCTCGCGCGGCGAGAGCGGCATGGTGCGCGTCTCTCTCGGGGACGCCGAGTCGGGCACGTTCACCGTCTGGTATGAGGGCACGGCGCTCCAGACCGTGGGCCGCGTGGTGAGCGCGCTGTCCGCCGTGGCCTTCGCCGTCATCCTCGTCTTCCAGAGTCGGAAGCGCCGCGCCGCTGCGAAGGCGTAAGCGGCGGGACTTTCCTCCAGACAGGTTCGCCATCTTTTTTAAAAACGGCCGGACGGGCAGTGCAGCCCGTCCGGCTTTTTGGCTTTCTTCAGGTCGTGCGGCGGGGATGGGTCTCCGCCGCTATCTCATTACAGGCATTCGCAGAGGATCTCGTAGATCTCCTCGCGGCTCAGCTCGCGCGGGCCGCTCTTGATGATGTTGCAGGTGTCGGCGACCTTCCGGAGCACTTCCGGCGTGATCTCCACCTTCGACTTCAGCTGACCCATCTTCGTGGGCAGTCCGCACTCCTCGATGAACGCCGTCAGGGCGCTCAGGCCGCCCTCCGCGGTCTCCTCGCCGAACACTTCCCGGGCGAAGCGGGTGAACTTCTCCGGGGCGTCCTTCAGGATGTGCCGGTAGTACGCCGGATGGATGACGGCCAGCCCCTGTCCGTGATTGCAGTCGGTGTACGCGCCGAGCTGGTGCTCGATCTGGTGCGCCTGGAAATCGGTGAGGCGCCCGACCTTCAGCATGCCGTTTTCCGCCATGGCGGAATCCCACATCAGGTTGCTGCGGGCCTGCATATCGTCGATGTTCTTCAGCAGGCGGCGCATGTTGACGACCGTGTTGCGCATGATGGCCAGCGCCACGTCGTCGGAGACGTTGTCCGCATCGGAGCTGCCGAGATAGGTCTCCATCGCGTGGCTCAGCGTGTCGAAGGCGCCGGAGAGCACCTGCATGGGCGGAACCGTCGCCGTGTAGGCGGGGTCGAGCACGGCGAAGGAGGCGCTGTTGCCGACAATCGGCCCCTTCCAGAGCTTTTCCTCGTAGGTGATGACCGCGCCGGAATTCATCTCCGCGCCGGTGCCGGAGGCGGTGACCACGGCGCCCATCGGCACGCCCGAGGTGGGGAACTGACCGCGCTCGTATTCCATGCGCCAGATGTCCTCGTCGAGCACGGCCTGCGCGGAGATCACCTTGCAGCAATCGACGACGCTGCCGCCGCCCACGGCCAGTATGAAGTCCACGCCCCGGTCGCGGACCAGCCTCGCGCCCTCCTGCGCCTTCGCGTAGGTGGGGTTCGGCATGATGCCGGAGAAGTCCACGATCTCCTTGCCCGCCGCGAGGAGCAGCTGCTTCAGTTCATCGTAGACGCCGCTCTTTTTGACCGAACCGCCGCCATAGGCCAGCAGGACGGTCTTTCCAAACTTGGGCATTTCCCGCACCAGCGCGTCCGCCGCGGCGCCCTCGCCGAAGTACACCTTTGTCGGATAGGAATACACAAATTTCTGCATGACGAATCCTCCTTGTTGTTCCATGCCGCTTCGGGCGGCGCTCGCCCGGGGGCTTGCGCCGGGTCCGAAACCGTGGTATAATCCGATTGAATCAATCGGTTCTTGTAACCGATTATAATCTCCGATAGTAACCATCGGTCAAGGGCTTTTTTCCAAAAGGCCGAAAATAATGTTTGAATTTTCTGTGAATGGGAGGAATGGCCGGGTGTATACGATGATGCAGGCGTGCCGGGAGACGAACATGACCTATCAGGCGCTGAAGTACTATTGCAACGAGGGGCTGGTGCCCAACGTGAAGCGCGATGCGAACAACCGCCGCGTGTTCGACGAGCGGGACGTTCGCTGGATCAAGGACCTCGTGTGCCTGAAGCGGTGCGGCATGAGCATTCAGGAGATGAAGGAATACCTGGCCCTCTGTCTGGAGGGTCCGTCCACCATTCCGCAGCGGAAGGAGATGCTCGCGCGGAAGCAGGAGGCGCTCCGGATCTCTATCCGGGAGCTGGAGGACAGCGTGGACTATATCGAATGGAAACTGGGGTTCTACGACGAAGTCCTCGAGGGAAAGCGGCCATACGTCAGCAATCTGATCCCGGCGGAGGAATGACCGCGCGGCCGGCAAAGAGTGGGAAGTGCGCCGCGCCTCTTGCCGGCGCTTTTGCGCAGAAGAAACGCCGTCCGGCGGATTCCGGACGGCGTTGTCTGTCAAAGAAGCCACTTTGCAGCGAGATAAAGAGGCTTTTTGAAACGGGAGAAGAAAGGGCAGGGCGGTCAAAAGCCCGGGGAGCGTGCGGAAGGGCCGAATCCCTTCTCAGAGCGCTGACAAAGCCCGCAAACACAAAAATTGCCCTGACAAGAGAGAAGTCAGAGGCAATTTTTGCTTCCGGCGTCAGCTGCACTTGCAGCCTGCGGTCACTTACGTCCATGTAAGCTCCCTTGTC
>DVJL01000114.1 GCA_018716805.1 Candidatus Faecivicinus avistercoris
CCGGCGAGAAGGTTGAAAACCCAAAGGGTTTTCAAGTCGGCCAAGGCCGACCGATTTTGACGATTTGGGAAATCGGCAAAATCGCCTCGCGCGTCGGGAACGGGTGCTGATTTTTGCGTCGGGAAATCCCATTTCCCAGAGCAAAAATCGCTTCCTTGCAATTTTTGCTTGTGTCGCAAAGCGGCGCGAGCAAAAATTGGAGGGGGGTGGCAGTGGCGGGGGAGCGGAGCTCCCCCGTCCACCTAAGCAAGTAGTTCATCGAGAATCCGCCTGAGCGTCGCCTTCGCGCCCGACCCCGCCGTGACGCCCACGCAGCCGGGGCATCCATCCGGGCAGGGGCAGTCCGCGAGCATCTCCCGCGCCCGCGCGAGCAGCGCGCGATCCATCTCGAACACGCGGTCGGACAGCCCGATGCCGCCCGGCACGGAGTCGTACAGGTAGATCGTCGGCTTTCCGGTGAACGGGTCCTTGACGTGGTAGACGACGTTGATGTCCTGCGGCGCGCACATCAGGTCGATCGGCGCGATGTGTCGGATCAGGTGCGCCAGGCCGACCATGGCATTCTTGAGCGGCTCGCGCTCATACTTCTGCTCGAGCCCGTCGGGCAGCGTCCACCAGCAGGCCGTCGTCTGCATCTCCAATTCCGGCAATGTCACCGGCCCCCAGCCGAGGTTCTCGTGCGTGTCGAAGCGGATCTTCTTAAAAACCGTCACGATCGACGAGACCAGCACCTCGCCCCGCGCGCGCGTCCACGCGCCGTCGGGCCGCTGCTCGAATTCGTCCAGAACCTTCAGGCTCGTGGTCAGGTCGGCGTCGGTGTAGTAGCCGACGTTTACGCGCCGGACATAGCCCTTTTTGTCGTCGAAGTCGAGCTTTTCCACCTGATACTGCGTGCCCTCGTGCATGTAGATGGCGTACTGGTGCAGCAGCATCGGCACCGTGAACCGGTCCATCTCGCCGATCACGCGGTGTTTCTTCGGATCGGTGATGTCGACGATCAGGAAGTTCTGATCCGACGCCGACCGCAGGTTGATGCCCGCCTGCGGAAACTCCTCGGCCATCCAATAGTACCGCCCGCCGACGCGGCGGAGGATGTGCTCGTCCTCGAGGTAGCCCAGCAGCTCCGGCGTGTCCTCCAGCCCGTCAAACTGCTCGCCCTCCTCGAACGGCAGCTCGTAGGCGGCGCACTTGACGTGGTTGAGCAGGATGTAGAGATTGTCCGGGTTGATGAGCGCCTGCTCCGGCGACTGGCCGAAGAAGTAATCGGGGTGGTTGATGATGTACTGATCCATGGGGCTTGAGCTGGCGACGACGATCAGCAGCGACGTGCTGCCGCGCCGCCCGGCGCGCCCGGCCTGCTGCCACGTGCTCGCGATCGTGCCCGGATAGCCGCACAGCACGCAGGCGTCGAGCTGGCCGATGTCGATGCCCAGCTCCAGCGCGTTCGTCGAGACGACCGTGGTGATGTTCCCGGCGCGCAGCTCGCGCTCGATCTCTCGCCGCTGGCTGGGCAGATAGCCGCCGCGGTAGCCGCGCACGCGGCCGGCGTTGCCGAGCGGATCGCGCACCATGTCCTTCAGATACCGCACCAGCACCTCGACCGTCAGCCGCGCGCGGGCGAACACGATGTTCTGAATGCCCGACTTGAGCAACCCGGCGGCGATGTTGCGCGTCTCCGGGATCGAACCGGCGCGGATGCCGAGCTGCGCGTTGACGACCGGCGGATTGTAGAACACGACGTGCCGCTCGCCCGCCGGCGCGCCGTTTTCGTCGATCAAGAGCATCTCGCGCCCGGTCATCGCCTCGGCCAGCTCTTTGGGGTTCCGGATCGTCGCGCTGCAGCAGATGAACGTCGGCGACGACCCGTAGAACGCGCAGATGCGCTTGAGCCGCCGGATCACGTTGGCGAGGTTCGAGCCGAACACGCCGCGGTAGGCGTGGATCTCGTCGATCACGACGTAGCGGAGGTTCTCAAACAGCTTCACCCACTTCGCGTGGTGCGGCAGGATGCCCTGATGCAGCATGTCCGGGTTGGTCACCACGACGTGGCCGGCCTGCCGGATCGCCGTGCGCGCCGAGGCCGGCGTGTCGCCATCGTAGGTGTACGCCTTGATGTCCGCGCCCATGGCCTCGATCATGGCGTACAGCTCCGATGCCTGATCGCTCGCCAGCGCCTTCGTCGGGAACAGGTAGAGCGCGCGAGCAGACTCGTCCTTCAGAATCGCGTCGAGCGCCGGCACGTTGTAGCACAGCGTCTTGCCCGACGCCGTCGGCGTGACCACGACGAAGTCCCGCCGCGCGAGCGCCGCCTCGATCGCCTGGCTCTGGTGGATGTACGGCCGCTCGATCCCCCGCGCGCGCAGCACATCGGCCACGCGCGGATCGAGCGACGCCGGAAATGCGCCGTAGCGCGCCGCGCGCTCGGGCACGACGCGCCACGAAGTGACGTTTCGCATGAACATCGGGTTGTTCTTCAGCTTTGCGATGTACTCGCCAACGGTCATAGCTCTCTCCTCTTCAGGCGTCCGCCGTCACTCTACCCACTCGACCTCCGTGTTCTCCACCGCCTCGTCGACCAGCGCGTCGATGTCGAGCCTGCGCTCGGCGTCGGGCATCGTGTCGAGCTTCGGCTTGGTCACGGGATGGCGCGGCGTAAACACCGTGCAGCAGTCCTCGTAGGGAAGAATGGACGTGGCATAGGTGCCGATCTTCTCGGCGATGTCCATGATCTCCGTCTTGTCCAAGCCGATCAGCGGGCGAAAGACCGGCATGCCGACCACGGCGTCGGTGCAGACCAGCGCCTCCATCGTCTGAGAGGCCACCTGCCCCAGGCTCTCGCCGGTGATCAGCGCCTGTGCGCCGTACTTCTTCGCGATCTTTTCGGCGATGCGCATCATGAACCGGCGGGTGATCAGCGTGCCCAGCCCGTCCGGGCACTTTTCGTGGATCTCCAGCTGGCACTTCGTAAACGGCACGAGGTAGACGCGCATCCCGCCGCAGTAGGCCGAGAGCTCCTTCGCCAGCGTCATGACCTTGTCGCGCGCCAGCTCGCCGGTGTACGGCGGGCTCTGGAAGTGGATCGCGCAGCAGCGCACGCCGCGCTTCATCAGCTGGAAGCCCGCGACGGGCGAATCGATGCCGCCCGACAGCAAAAGCGCCGCCTTGCCGCCGGTGCCCATCGGCATGCCGCCGACGGCGGGGATCTCCTCCACGCAGACGTAGGCGTTGTCGCGAATCTCGACGTTCAGCCGGTGCACCGGCTTGTGGACGTCCACGCGGAGGTTCGGGTTCGACTCGAGCACCCGTCCGCCGATCTCGCGGCCGATCTCCATCGAATTCATCGGAAACGACTTGTCCGACCGGCGGCCGAACACCTTGAACGTGCCCGAATAGTCCTTCATCATGCGGATGCAGACCTCGGAAATGGCGTCCAGATCCTTCTCCATCTCGACCGCAGGGCTGACGGAGTGTACGCCGAACACGCGCGTCACGCGCGCGATGCAGTCCTGAAGGTCGGAAAAATCCGAGACGTAGATGCGCGCGTCGGACAGCCAGACGTGACCGCCCACCGGCTTGACCGCCTTGCGCACGTTCTCGGTCAGCATTCTCAGAAAATACGGGCGGTTGGCGCCCTTCAAAAAGACCTCGCCGTAGCGGACGAGCAAAACATCCCGCATGGTATCCTATCTCCTTTGAAAGCGCTTGAGCGCGTCGTAAGCGCCTTTCAGCGCGCGCGCGGCTTCGTCGATCTCCGAATCCGCGGTGTCTGGGCAGAGGCTGAAGCGCAGCGCGCACTCGGCGCGATCCGGCGAAAGCCCCATGGCGAGCAGCACCGGGCTGACCTTGCGCTTTTTGCTCGAGCAGGCCGATCCGGTGGACGCATAGACGCCGCTGGCCTCCAGCGCGTGCAGCATCGTCTCGCCGCGCACGCCGGGGAAGCTCAGGTTGACGATGTGCGGCGCGCCGTCCTCGGGCGCGGGGCCATTGACCTGAAGCGCCGGCACGGCCTCCTGAAACGCCGACAAGAGGCGCAGCTTCTTCTCCATCAGCGCCGCCGCGACGTCGCCGCGCGCGAGCATCGCCCCGACCGCCGCGCGCAGCCCCGCGATGCCGGGCGTGTTCTCCGTTCCGGAGCGCAGGTTGTTCTCCTGCCCACCGCCGATCTGCCTGGGCGCCAAGCGGACGCCCTTCTTCACCACCAGCGCGCCGATTCCCTTCGGCGCGTGGATCTTGTGGCCGCTGAGCGTGTACATCTCCGCGTGCTTCATTGAAAACGGCACGCGCAGGAAGCCCTGCACGCCGTCGACGTGCAGAAGCGCGCGGCCGGCGATCAAGCGGTGGAGGCGCTCGACGTCGAGGATCGCGCCGGTCTCATTGTTGACCTGCATGCAGCTGACCAGCGACGCGCCGTCGTCGAGCGCCCTTTCCATCTCGTCCCAGCGAAGCTCGCCGGTTTCCGTCACCCCGACAACGCGCACGTCGTGCCCCTGCGCGCGAAGCGCCTCGAACGACTCGCGCACCGACGGATGCTCGACCGCCGAGACCGCCACGACCTGCGGGCCGCGCATCCTCGCGACCGAGCCCAGAATGGCCAGATTGTTCGCCTCGGTGCCGCCGGAGGTGAAAATCAGGTCGCAATCCTCGCCGTGCACCGCCTTGAGCACGGCTTCGCGGCAGGCGCGAACCTCGCGAAAGGCGTCTACCGCTGGCCGGTAGACGCCCGAAGGATTGTAGAAACCCTCGCGCATGCAGCGCACCATCGCCTCGACCGCCTCCGGGCAGACGCGCGTGGTCGCGCTGTTGTCAAGATACGCCATAGCTGGACTTCCCGTCCTCGTCCGCCCAGACGCCGCGCTGCAGATAGCTCTTCGATCGGATCATCTCGACCATCTCGTCCGACAGCTCCAGCACGGCCATGTGCTTGACGTTCTTTTTAATAAAATAGAAGTAATACAATTTGGCGTCGCGGTTGAGGAACCAGTTGTGCTTTTTGATATTCGGCTCGTTGAGCGTCTTGACAAACGCCGGGCCCTTTGCCGGGCCGCAGCGCACGACATCCTTCATGTCCAACGCCGTCAGATAGCGCCGGCGCTTGTTGTTCAGCACGCGCGAGACGTCCAGCGTGCCGTTGGTGAAGGAGTAGTCGTATTCCATCTTGCAATAGTCCGCGCGGCGCCACAGCAAAAAGGCGATGCCGCCGAACACCACCGCAAAGATGAGCGCAATAAAGTTGAACTGAAAATTGCCCTCGGCGTCCACGCCCATGATGTTCATCAGATACATCAGCGCAGAAAAGCCGCTGATGACAATCACAACCCACATCAGCACATACATCAGCGTGAACACGCCCTGATGCCGCCGGCGCGCAACCTGCTCCAAAAAGTCGTCCATTTTGACACCTCCGAAGAACTTATCAGATTATATTATAGCATAGAATTTGAAAAAGTCGAGCCTAAAACACAAAAATCGAACAAACATTTCTTCCCGGCGCGCGGATTTTATGCTATAATGGCGATAGGGCGGCGTCTGAATGCCGCTCCGACCACCAAAAGGAGGAAGCCCCGCTTTGAAATGTCCCTACTGCGGCAGCTCGTTTGCCGGAAACCCGCAATACTGCCCCAACTGCAAGCAGCCGCTTTCGCGCGCCCGCCAGACGCCCGAGCCGGAAGCGCCGAGGGAAAGCCGTCCCTCTCGCACGCGCTACACGCGCCGGCAGCGCTGGCTGATCGGCGTCGCCTGCACGGTCTGCGTGCTTTTGATGATCGTGGGGATCTACCGGGTCGTCTACTGGGCCTCCAGCTACCGCATCACGCGCCTGTATACGCGCGGCGAATACACCCCGACGGTCAACACCGTCACCATGAGCGACCACCGCCAGGGCCACTCCATCGTCTTTTACGGCTCGGACGGCGATCAGATCTTCCTGCCTGAGCTGAACCGCTCGCTGACCATCGCCGGCGGCGTTGCGCGCACGACGATCGCCGACGCCGACTGGTTTACCGGCGACGTCAGCGAAATCGAGGCGGCGAACGTCTCGCTCTCGCCGGTGCTGATCGACGAGACCGGCGCGCGCACGCAGCTTCCCAACGTGGAATTCACCGTGGAAGTGCCCGACTCCCCGCTGACGGTCATCAGCCCCGCCGAGGATGGCGAGCAGATCGTCACATCGCTGTACCTGCTGGAATTGCAGGTCGTCCCGGGCAGCACGGTCATGGTCAACGGCGAGGACGTGACCGACATGGTCGACCGAAGCGGCCTTCTGTCGCAAAACGTCAACGTCTATCCCATCGGCGACAACGTCTACACCATCATCGTCCAGACGCCGCAGCACCACGAGACGCGCCAGGAGGTGCACATCTACCGCGAGGCGTTCGACATCGAGCTGGAACTGTCCTCGTCCGTCGCCTATACCTCGTCAAACGACGTCATGGCGATCACCGGCACCGTCGAGCCCGGCGCGACGATCACCGTCGAGACGCCCTACGTTGAGGACAGCCTGAGCATCGATCCCACGACCGGCGACTTCCAGTTCATCGCGCGGTTCACCTCGTTCGGCGACAACACCGTCCGCTTCCGCGCGTCGATGGAGGGGCGCGACGACGCCGTCATCAGCCTGACCATCGAATATGAACCCACGCTCGCCGCCTACTCCGCGCAGGCATGGGCCATGGACTATGATCAGCTGCGCCGCCTGTACGAACAGTGGAACGGCCAGGTGTTCCTCTGCGTCGGCCCGGTCATCGACAGCTTCGAGGAAAACGGATCGACCTACCTCGTCATGAACGTCGGAACCGACGCCGAGCCGCAGCTCGTCATCCTCGAAAACCAGTCGGCCACGACCGACATCAGCTTCGGCCGAAGCTACACCGCCTACGCCGACGTCTCCGGCCGCCACATGTACAACGCCGAGTACTATCCGATGCTCGTCGCGCGCTACATGGATCTGACGCCGCAGTAACCCCCGCGGCAAGCCCTTTCTGCGAAGGCGCTTGGCCGCGCGGGAAAACGGGTCTGCCTTGCCCGTGCCCGCTGCGGATCACGCGGGCTGCGCGCCCTCCCTCCGGCTTCGGAGGGAGGGATCCGGCGCGCCGGACAGGCTTCCATCCGCGCCTTCGCCCGGCAGGATTCGCCAAGATTGGCAGCCCTGCGCCAATCTTCGCGGCCAGCCGGCCGCATTGTAACATTATTTCTATTTTTTCATTTTAGACGTTGACAGCGGCGCGCCGGTTCGGTATGATAACTGTATAGCAGTTTGTGTTGGAGGGTTTCGATATGCAAAAGGGCTATAAGCGCAATGGCAAGAGCAAAGCGGTGCTCCACTGCTTTATCGGCCTTTTCTTCGTAATCATCGTCGTTCTGGTGGCCTATTTCTGGCTGTCCATGGATTATTCCGATCAGCTCGACCCGGAGACTTCCATGCGCCCGTATGTCGAAACCACCCCGACGCCCGCGCCTGATGTGCCCGCGGCCGAGGCGACGGACGAACCTCAGGCGAGCAGCGAGCCGAGCGTTGAGCCGACGGCCATCGCGACGCCCACGCCGACGGTCGCGCCGACTGCGACGCCGGTGCCGACGCCCAGCCCGTCGCCGACGCCCGCGCCGACCACCATGGCCAATGGCGTCTCGCCGACCCGGACCGACGGCTATGCCCTGCCCGACCCGGTGACGCTGGATGAGGCCACGTTCGCCCTCACGTCGAGCGTCCGCTCCGAGGTTGACGATTACCGCTATCTCGAGCTGACAGGCTACGCCTACATCAACAACGCCAACTACGACGCGGCGAACACCAACGTGTTCCTCGTGCTGCTGCCGGAATCCATGGAAGGCACCTCGATGCTGGTGCTGCCCACGCGCGAAGCGGGACTATCCGGCGTCGACCACTCGGGCGCTCTGTGCGTCAACGTCGAATCCAGCGACTTCCGCGTGATTCTCGACGGATCGCAGCTGCCCGACGACATCTACTCCATGGGCATCGTGTTCTGGTACACCGACCTCCAGGGAGAGGGCCATCTCGACTATCTGCTGTTCCCCGACGACGTGTCGTTCACCGTCCTCAACGGCCGCTTCCTCTCCGACGTCCCGACGACGGACGTCTCCGCCTCGGCGGCGGACACCTCCACCTCGACGGGCACGCTCGACCTGACCGCGACGGTGGCCACTGAGGTTCCCGTCTCGACCGATGTGCCAGCCACCGTGCAGTAAGGCCCATTTCAGTTAAAAGCCGCTGAGAAAGCCTGCAAGGCAAGGAAGCGATCCTGCAAATAAGAAGCCTGTGCAAGCAGCTGCATTTTGCAGGCGAGCTGACGACAGAAACAAAAATTGCCACTGATTCCCGTTTGATCAGGGCAATTTTTGTGTTTGCAGGCTTTGCCGGCACTCTGAGCCATTTCAGTACAGGGCCCCGTGCCCGTGCAAATCATCTCACAGTTTGGGAGCGATCGAACATGCTGACCCGCGATCGGAAGTTTTACCGCACCTTCGGCGTGCTCTGCGCGACGCTGATGCTCGAACAGGCCGTGATCTTGAGCGTCAACCTCGCCGACAACATCATGCTCGGCCGCTATTCCGAGGTTTCCATGGCCGGCGTGTCGGCCGTCAATCAGATTCAGTTCGTGCTGCAGCAGGTCGTCTATGCCGTCAGCAACGGCATGATCATCCTCGGAAGCCAGTACTGGGGCCAGTCGCGCACCGCCGAGATCCGCAAACTGTCGTCGATCGCCATGCGCGTGTCGCTCGCAATCGTCGTCGCGCTGTTCGCCGCGGTATCGCTGTTCCCGCGCGAGGTCGTCGGCCTCTTCACGCCGGATGAGGCGATCATCGACGAGGGCGTGAAATACCTGGACATCATCCGCTATACCTACCTGTTCTTCGGCGTGTCCGCGATCCTGATGGGCACGATGCGCATCGCCGAATCGGTGCGCATCGCGCTGGGCGTGTCGGTGCTGTCGCTCGCGCTGAACTGCGTCATCAACTATGTGCTCATCTTCGGCAACTTCGGCGCGCCGGAGATGGGCGTGCGCGGCGCAGCGATCGGCACGCTGGCCGCCCGCGTGGTCGAGTGCCTGATCCTCATCGGCTATGTCTTTTTGCACGACCGGCGCATCTGCCTCAAGCTGCGGGACTTCCTGCGCGTCGACCGGGCGATGCTGGGCGATTTCCTGCGCGTCGCGACGCCGGTGATCCTGACGCAGGCGCTGTGGGGCGTGGCAAACGCGCTGCAGACGGTCATCCTCGGGCACATGAGCCCGGTGGCCATCGCCGCGCAGTCGATTTCATCGAACATCTTCCAGCTGCTCAAGGTCGCATCGGTCGGCGCGGCCTCCGCCGCATCGATCATCATCGGCAAGACCATCGGCGAAAACCGCGGCATGGAGCGCATTCGCGAGTATTCGCGCACGCTGCAGGTGATGTTCGTCGCGATCGGCCTGATCCTCGGCGCGGCGCTGTTCATCATCCGCATTCCGATGCTGGACATCTACAACATCTCCGACGAGACGCGCGCGCTCGCCAATGCCTACATGATCGTCCAGAGCGTGGTGCTGGTCACGATGTCGTACCAGATGCCCGTCAACGGCGGCATCATCCGCGGTGGCGGCGATACAAAATTCATCATGATCGTCGATATCATCAGCATCTGGCTCATCGTGCTGCCGCTGTCGTACCTCGCCGCATTCGTCTGGAACCTCTCGCCGATTGTGGTCATCATACTGCTCAACTCGGATCAGGTGTTCAAGTGCATGCCGGCGTTCATCCGCGTCAACAGCTACAAATGGGTGCGCCAGCTCACCCGGCCGTGAGCGTCCCTTGGGATCCGGCAAGCGACAGGCTTCCGCCCCCTCCGCTGAAAGCGCTCGCGCGCGCCCTTGCGTGAAAGCGCGCAGACGCCCAAAATATAAACGGCGAATCCGCGTTCGACATGCGGATTCGCCGTTTCCCTTTTCACATTGCTCATCAAGCGCCGCCCAGTCCGGAAAGCACCCTGGCGGCAAGCCCATTTCGCCGCGTCCGGTCTCCGGCCCCTGGCCGCTCTGCTCCGCTTCAGTCCAAAGGCTTCATCGTCGGGAACACCCCTCCGGTCTCTTCATCCGGTTTCGTCACGCCCTGTATGGTTGAAAAAGCACCATTTTTACGAGGTTTTTCTAACTTTTTGGATTCCATAGGATGTCCTCCTGCTCCGTCTGGTTCGGGGCAAAAGTTGTAGAAAAGTTGTAGAAAGTTGTATTGGCACGAAATCGGCTCAATGACGACTTAAAATTGGCACAACGAATGGCTACATTGTTTTCAAAGGGAACATTTTGAAAACCGCCCCACTTGCAGTAAAAACTGCATGAACTTTGTATAGGATTGCCAAGCAAATCCATACATAAACAAGTATAGCATAAGTCTCAAAGATATTCAAGTCAACGGTTTTTTCGTTGGCGAACTCAATTTCATACCTTATATATAAAAAGGAGAAAGCTATGCCAACCTATCAATTACAAATTAAACAGGTGGTTGACTACCCACGCTGCCGGATCTACCGGCAGTTTGTCCGCTTTCTGATGGAGGACCGGAGCATTCGCGTAAGCGGAGGCTCCGGCCTTTTTTATTTTACGGTACTTTGCAGCTACGCAAACTTCCGTACCTCATACCGCCGCATCGACGGCATCAGCTATACCGTCTACCCCGGCGA
>DVJL01000115.1 GCA_018716805.1 Candidatus Faecivicinus avistercoris
CCACCGCGCCCGCCGGTCGAATTTTGCGCGGAGCTTCGCGGACTTTCGCACGTTTCCCTCGCCGAGCTTCGCCCATGCATACCGCGCGCGCAGGCCGGAGAGGGTGTTCTTGCCGGCTCCGGAGAGGGCGCGGGTGTCGCGGCGGAGCTGCGCCGCCGCGTCGAAGTGGCCGGCGAGCAGTTCGCAGACGATCAGGTCGCGAAACATCCGGTCGCGCTGCTCGTCGTTCAGAGCGCTGGGCACCGACAGCAGTTGGCGCATCTGCACACTGGCTCGATCGAACTGCTGCGCGTCCATCAGCCGCTGGCAGGCGAGCGTGCCGAGGTTCGCGATCAGGCTTTCGCCCAATGCGTTCTCGTCCGGCAGGGCGAACCATTCGCCGGGCATCTCCCTGAGCCGCATTCCCTGCGCGAGGCGCTCATCGACCTTGAGGCGGATCCAGTACGCCCGCCGTGCATCGGGATTCCGCGCGAGCGTCCAGGCGTCCGCACCCGCGTTGTCCATGGAATTGGAGGCATCCGCCCAGCGCGGCAGGCCGTCGCAGGAGGCGGCGAGAAAGCAGAGGATCGCGCCGATTGCAAAGGCGGCGCACGCCGGCGTGCCGCGCGCGAGGAGGGCGGCGAGAAAGCAGAGGATCGCGCCGGCCAGCGCCGAGATCGCGCCGCTCAGCCGATGCAGCACTGCGATGTGCGGACTTTCCAACTCCGGCCGGTCGGGCGGTGAGACGGCGCATCTGAAGCGGATGGACTGCGAGAGGTGGAAGCGCATCCGCCCCTCCTCGCGCGTCCAACACAGCGGGCCGGCCTGAACCGCGGTCATCCGAATGCCATGGCGCCGCCCGATGGCGAGCTCGACCAGTGGGCCGATCAGCGCCTTGGCCAGCGCGGGCAGCAGGAACACGCCGGCCAGAACCTGCACAGGCGTGACGGAATGGCAGATGTATATGAAAAGAACCAGCGCGAACGCCGCAAAGCAGATGGCGCCGTTGACCAGCCACGGCCAGTTCGGCCGCTGGGCGTCCCCGCCCTGCGGGTAATTCTCAGGGGATTGCATCGAATTCCCTCCATGCAAAAGTTCCCGCCGCGGAGAACCGTGGCGGGAATCGAAAGAGGTGCGATCAGACTACGCCCTGCGCGAGCATGGCGTCGGCGACCTTCAGGAAGCCCGCGATGTTCGCGCCGGCTTCAAAATTGCCCTCGCAGCCGTACTCCCGGGCGGCGCCTTCGATGTTGTGGTAGATGCCGACCATGATGTCCTTGAGCTTGGCGTCGACTTCCTCGAACGTCCAGGACAGGCGCTGGGAATTCTGCGTCATCTCCAGCGCGGAGGTCGCGACGCCGCCGGCGTTGGCCGCCTTGGCGGGGCCGAACAGCACGCCCGCGTCGAGGAACGCCTGAATGCCGTCCATCACGGTGGGCATGTTCGCGCCCTCGGAGACGCAATAGCAGCCGTTTTGGATGAGCGTCCGGGCGGACTCAAGGCTGATTTCGTTCTGCGTCGCGCAGGGCAGCGCGATGTCGCAGGGGATCGTCCAGATGCCCGCGCAGCCCTCGGTATAGGTCGCGGAGGGATGGGTTTCGGCGTACTCGCGGATGCGGCCGCGGCGAACTTCCTTGATCTGCTTGACGCAGTCGAGGTCGATGCCGTTCGGATCGTGGATGTAACCGTTGGAATCGGAGAGCGCGACGACCTTCGCGCCCAGCTGGGTCGCCTTTTCGCAGGCGTAGATGGCCACGTTGCCGGAGCCGGAGATCACGACCGTTGCGGCGTTGAAGCTCTTGCCGGCCGCGGCGAGCATCTCCTCGGTGAAGTAGCACAGGCCGTAGCCGGTGGCCTCCTTGCGCGCCAGCGAACCGCCGTAGGTCAGGCCCTTGCCGGTCAGCACGCCGCAGTAATCGCCCGTCAGGCGCTTGTACTGGCCGTAGAGATAGCCGATCTCGCGCGCGCCGACGCCGATGTCGCCGGCCGGAACGTCGGTATCCGGGCCGATGTGGCGGTACAGCTCGGTCATGAAGCTCTGGCAGAAGCGCATGACCTCCATGTCGGACTTGCCCTTCGGGTCAAAGTCGCTGCCGCCCTTGGCGCCGCCGATGGGCAGCGTGGTCAGCGAATTCTTCAGCGTCTGCTCAAAGGCCAGGAATTTCACGATGTCCAGCGTGACCGACGGATGGAAGCGCAGGCCGCCCTTGTACGGGCCGATGGCGCTGTTCGACTGCACGCGGAAGCCGCGGTTGACGCGCACGTTTCCGCCGTCGTCCACCCATGGCACGCGGAACTGCACCACGCGCTCGGGCTCGACGAACATCTCCATGACGCCCTTTTCGATGTATTCGGGATGCTTTTCTACGACGGGTTCAATCGATTCCAGCACGCTGCGGACGGTGATCAGAAACTGCGCGTCGCCAGCGTTGCGCTTTTCCACGCGGGCCATCAGGTCGGCCAGATAGGGATTCTTCAGTGCCACGGGCATATCCTCCTTGATACACATTTTGTTTCTGCGCCGGAGGGCGCGGGCCCAATCGGTGCTACAATATCTATTATACGCGGATTTCGGGGCTTTGGCAACGGAAAAATGTTATTTTTGCATGATTTGAGCGAAAGAACGTCAAATTGCCGAATGAGACAGGGGAAAGATTGCGAAAATCGCAGCGTGGGCGACCGGCAATATGCAAAATGCCTGTCTTTTGCATGGAAGGACTTGCATTTTTCTTCGGGAACATGTATACTCATACCAACCGACATTTCAGAAAGGACATTCCACATGAGCAGAATTGTCATTCCCGAGGGCTACCGCCCGCCACTGAGCGTGTACGACACGCAGGTCGCCATTGAGTTCATCAAGCACAACTTCCAGAAGGATTTGAGCCATGCGCTGAACCTTCGCCGCGTGTCCGCGCCGCTGTTTGTCCGGTCGGACTCCGGCCTGAACGACAACTTGAACGGCGTCGAGCGGCCGGTGTCGTTCGATGCGCCGGGCGTGGGCTGCGAAGGCGAGGTCGTGCACTCGCTGGCGAAGTGGAAGCGGCTGGCGCTCAAGCGCTACGACTTTCGCCCGGGCAAGGGGCTGTATACCGACATGAACGCCATCCGCCGCGATGAAACGCCGGACAACCTGCATTCGATCTACGTCGACCAGTGGGATTGGGAGAAGATCATCCGCCGCGAGGATCGCACGCTCGACTACCTCAAGCGCACGGCGCAGGACATCGTCGACGCCATCTGCGACACCTCCGAGCGACTCGACCGCGAGTTTCCGTCGCTGGACGTCAAGCTGAACCGCGAAATGACCGCCGTGACGACGCAGGAACTGGAGGACCTCTATCCGGACCGGGCGCCCTCCGAGCGCGAAAACGCCTTTCTGCGCGAGCACGGGACGGCGCTCATCATGCAGATCGGCGGCA
The DNA here is from genome assembly GCA_018716805.1 of Candidatus Faecivicinus avistercoris. Lineage (GTDB taxonomy): Bacteria > Bacillota > Clostridia > Christensenellales > Aristaeellaceae > Faecivicinus > Faecivicinus avistercoris. Next base: position 3,402 of record DVJL01000115.1, read on the forward strand.
AGCTGCGCTCGGGCATCCCGCACGACGGCCGCGCGCCGGACTACGACGACTGGGCGCTCAACGGCGACATCCTGTTCTGGAACGAGCGCCTCGGCCGGGCGTTTGAGATCTCCAGCATGGGCATCCGCGTGGACGCGGAATCGCTGGCGCGCCAGTTGAAACTGGCCGGATGCGAGCAGCGCCGCGAGCTGCCGTTCCACAGGATGCTGCTGAACGGCGAGCTGCCGCTGACCATCGGCGGCGGCATCGGCCAATCGCGCCTGTGCATGCTGATGATCGGCTGCGCCCACATCGGCGAGGTGCAGTGCAGCCTCTGGGACGACGAGACGCAGGAAGCCTGCGCCCGCGCGGGCATCCGGCTGCTGTAAGAAAAATGACGAAAGAGCGGCGGAATGCCGCTCTTTTTGGTCATCGGAAAAAGGGGTCAGAGAAACGCCGGGTCGACGTACTCGCTGAGATAGGCTTCTTGAAGGAGTTCGCGCAGGTCGAGGATGAGCGCGCCGGCGTCCTTGCAGAAAAAGACGAGATAGACGATGAAGGACAGCGCGCAGCAGCACTCCAGTTCCTGTTCGGCCGCACGGATTTTTTCCGTGCGCCCTCCGGCGAAAAGAGACAATGGCAGGTTCATTTCCTCTAGCGCTTTGTCGATGCGCTTGGTCATGTACAGGCAAAGCGCACAGGGACAGGAACACTTCATGGTGAGGGCCTCTCTTTCGTTGTTCATATGGATTTCACCTGAGATTTTAGCAAAATCCGCTTACAAACACAATGAAGCATACATCACGCATGTCGGGATTCCACGATGCGCTCCTCTACAGCGGCCTTTTGCACGTTTGCGGGAGCGATGTGCGCATGGCGGCGCTGGCCCCGCGTCCCTGCCATTTTGCGCAAATTCCGGCAGGTATGCGGGCGCGCGGCGCGGGAAAGGCTATGACCGCTGAATGGATCAGCAAAACCGTTGCGAGGAGGAAACCATCATGTCTCAGAAAAAGCCGAATACCGGGATCCGCTGCCGCGTGACCAGCTGCGCGTTCCACTGCGGAGAGGACGAGTATTGCTCGCTCAACGCCATCCAGGTCGATCCCTGCCCGCAGTGTGCCAGCGGCAAGGCGTGCGACGAGAGCATGTGCGCCAGCTATCGCAAGAAGTAACCGCCACATTTCCCCCATTCGACCGCCCGGAGCCAGCGCTGTCCGGGCGGTCGCGCTTTTGGCCGGCATATTGCCCGCGCTGCGCTCGTAAAATGGAACATCGCGCGGAAGCGGCCGGTTCCCCAGCGCCGCCTTCCGCGCAGAACGCGACAACGACGGGCGGCCATGCGGCGCGCCCATGGGGAGGGGTTTGAATGCAGGGCGCACAGCCATCGTCCAACCATTCGCTGACGCTCGAGGGCCGGAGCGTCGCCACGGTCACCGGCGTCGAGGACGTCGACTGCTTCAATGAACAGATCGTCGTGCTGCGCACGTCGCTGGGCGCGCTGACCCTCACTGGAGAGGGATTGAACATCTCCAAGCTCAACCTCGACGACGGAAAGCTGATCGTCGAGGGGGAAATCACCGCCGTCGAATATGCGCAGAGCAGAAAGTCCGGCGGGTTCTTTGGAAAGCTGTTTGGCTAGCCATGCTCTTTTCTACCATTGGTCAGATCCATGTGTTCCTGTGGATGGCCGGCGCAGGCGCACTGATCGGCGCGCTTTGCGCGCTGGCCGCCGCGCTGCGCAGGCTGCTCTGCGCGGGCTTCTGGCTGACCCTCGCAATCGACGCGGCGACCGGCCTCGGTGCGGCGGTCGTGCTGATCGCCGCGCTGGTGCTGGGCAACTACGGCGTCGTCCGGCTGTACGAGCTGCTGGGCGCCGTCGCGGGGCTGGCGCTGTTCCGGCTCGGGGCGGAGCCGCTGCTGGGCGCCGCTGCGCGCGCCGTTGGACGCTGCGCGCGATGGATTTTCCAAAAGATCGCAAATTTTCGTCTGATTAAAGTCATCTTTCGATAAGAGGATTTCCCGGCGTCCGCGTCGAAATCCGAAGAAAAAGGTGTCGGGAGGAATTTCCATGCGGCTGAGGGCGCGTCCAAGATTTTTTCTCATCCTCATCTCGGCGATGATTCTCGCATTCTGCATCAGCTTTGCGGTTTCTCAGCAGAGCCTGAGCGCCGGCGAGCGCGAACTGGCCGACGCCAATGCCGAGCGCAGCGCGCTGTTGGACGAGGTGGAAGCCCTGAGCGCGCAGCTCGAGTTCGCGCAGACGGACGAATATGTCGTCCGGGTTGCCCGCGACGAGCTGGGGATGCTCATGCCGGGCGAGATCCGATATGTCAGCGCCGATTGACGCCGCTTCGGACGGCCTGCTGGCGCGAGGTGCGGCGGTGTGAACACTGCCTTCCATTGCATTAAAAGAGCCGGGCTGCGAACATGCGGCCCGGCTGAAGTCTATGCCGTCCCGTTCGGGGCGGATTTTTTATGGTTTTTATTCTCTGCTATCTTGCCAACACTTCCATCAGGTAATCGCCGAACGATTCGCAGGTCGCGCCGCTCGCATCGCCGGTGACGGCGAGCTTTCGCTCCGTCTCGCAGCAGATCTCCAGCGCCCGGGCCAGCCGGTTCGCCGCCTCCGCCCGCCCGATGTGGGCGAGCAGCATCTGCGCCGCGCGCAGGATGCTCTCGGGGTTGGCGTAGTCGCCCAGTCCCTCCTCGATCATGCGCGGCGCGGTGCCGTGAATGGCCTCGAACATGGCGCAGCGGTCGCCCATGTTGGCGCTGCCCGCCGTGCCGACGCCGCCCTGCAGCTGGGCGGCTTCGTCGGTGATGATGTCGCCGTAGAGGTTGGGCAGCACGAACACCTCAAAGCGCGAGCGGATGGCCGGGTTGACCAGATTCGCGGACATGATGTCGATGTACCAGTCCTCGGCCTCGATCTCCGGATAGCCGGCCGCGACTTCGTGGCAGATGGCGGTGAACTTGCCGTCCGTCTTCTTCATGATGTTCGCCTTGGTGACGATGGCGACGCGCCGCTTTCCGTTCTTGCGCGCGTATTCAAACGCCGCGCGCGCGATGCGACGGGTACCGGCGTCCGTCGTGACCTTGAAGTCCATCGCCAGCCCGTCCAGTTCGATGCCGCGGCTGCCGAGGGTGTATTCGCCCTCGGTGTTCTCGCGGAAGAACGTCCAATCCACGCCCTCGCCGGGGATGCGCACCGGGCGGACGTTGGCGTACAGATCCAGCGCGCGGCGCAGCGTGACGTTGGCGCTCTCCATCGCGCCGCCCTTGGGCGTGGCGGTGGGGCCCTTGAGCAGCACGTCGCACGCGCGGATCTGATCGAGTACCTCGGCCGGCACGGCCTCTCCGCGCGCGAGCCGGTTTTCGATCGTCAGGCCGGAGATTTCGCGAAGCTCAGCCGTCCCCGCGGCGATCTCGTCCGCCAGCAAAAATTCCAGCGCCCGCTTTGCCTGCGCGACGATGGCCGGCCCTATTCCGTCGCCGCCGATCACGCCGATCACGGTCTTTTTCCCGTGCGCGCCGGCCGCCGCCGGTTCGCGCTCCAGTCGCTCCGCGCGCGCGATCTGCTCTTCCAGCAGCGCCCGGAAGTGTTCTACCGCCCGTTCAACCTGCGGATTCATCGCATGCCCGCCTCCTTTGTGTATGCCAGCAGCCCGCCCGCGCGCAGGATGTCCCGCTGCCGCGCGGACAGTTCGCACTTCAGTGCAAACGTCTCGCCCGTGGTTCGATCCGTCAGCGCGAACGTCCCGCTCTCAAGTCCCGCAAAGATGCCGGAGACGGTCAGCTCGTTGCCCTGCGACAGCCGGTCATAGTCGTCTGGATCCGCGAACGTCAGCGGCAGGATGCCGTAGTTGATGAGGTTCGCGGCGTGGATGCGCGCGAAGCTCTTGGCGATCACCGCGCGCACGCCGAGGTACATCGGCACCAGCGCCGCGTGCTCGCGCGAGGAGCCCTGGCCGTAGTTCGCGCCGCCGACGATGATCGACCGGCCCGCCTTGCGCGCGCGCTCCGGGAACGTCTCGTCGCAGACGGTGAAGCAGAACTCGGCCAGCTTGGGCACGTTCGAGCGGTAGGGGAGGATCTTGGCCCCGGCGGGCATGATGTGGTCGGTCGTGATGTTGTCGCCTACCTTGAGCGTCAGCGGCGCGGCGATCTCCTCGCCGAGCGGCTCGCCCAGCGGCATCGGGCGGATGTTCGGGCCGCGCACGATCTCGACGCCTGCCGCCTCGGCCTCATCTGCCGGCGGCAGCACGCCGCTGTCATCGATCCGGAAGCGCTCCGGCAGCTCGACCTCGGGGCATTCGCCCAAACCGCGGGGATCGGCGATGTGGCCGCAGAGCGCCGTGGCGGCCGCGACCTCCGGCGAGACGAGGTAGACCTGTGCGTCGCGCGTGCCGCTGCGGCCTTCGAAGTTGCGGTTGAACGTGCGCACGGACACGCCGCCCGAGGCGGGGGAGAAGCCCATGCCGATGCACGGCCCGCAGGCGCACTCCAGCAGGCGGGCACCGCTGGCGAGGATGTCCGTCAGCGCGCCGCAGCCCGACAGCATCTCGAGCACCTGCCGCGAGCCGGGCGAGACCGACAGGCTCACGCCGTCCGCGACCTTTCTGCCCCTGAGGATTGCCGCGACGCGCAGCAGGTCGCGCAGCGAGGAGTTCGTGCAGGAGCCGATGCAGACCTGGCTGACCGCGACGTCCTCGAGCTCCCTCGCCGGGCGCACGTTGTCCGGCGAGTGCGGGCAGGCGCACAGCGGCTCGACGGCGGAGAGGTCGATGTCGATCACGCGGTCGTAGACGGCGTCCGGATCGCTGGCGAGGGGAATGTAGTCCGCCTCGCGCCCCTGCGCGCGCAGGAACGATTCGGTGATCTCGTCGGAGGGGAAGATCGACGACGTGGCGCCCAGCTCGGTGCCCATGTTGGCGATGGTGGCGCGCTCCGGCACGCTGAGCGTCTTGACGCCCTCGCCGCCCCACTCGATGACGGCCCCGCGGCCGCCGCGCACGCTGAGGATGCGCAGGATCTCGAGGCTCACGTCCTTGGCGCTGACCCATGGCTGAAGCCGCCCCGTGAGGTTGACCTTGAACATGCGCGGCATGTTGATGTAGTACGCGCCGCCGGCCATCGCGACGGCCACGTCCATGCCGCCCGCGCCGAGGGCCAGCATGCCCAGCGCGCCGCCGGTGGGCGTGTGGCTGTCCGAGCCGATGAGCGTCTTGCCCGGCTTGCCGAAGCGCTCCAGGTGCACCTGATGGCAGATGCCGTTGCCGGGGCGCGAAAAGCGCACGCCGTATTTGCGGGCGACGGACTGGATGTAGCGGTGGTCGTCGGCGTTCTCAAAGCCGCACTGCAGCGTGTTGTGGTCGATGTAGGCCACGGACAGCTCCGTGCGGACGCGCGGCACGTCCATGGCCTCCAGCGCCAGATAGGCCATGGTGCCGGTGGCGTCCTGCGTCAGCGTCTGGTCGATGCGCAGGCCGATCTCCGCGCCGGGGATCATTTCTCCGGAGACGAGGTGGCTGCGAATGATTTTCTGTGCAATGGTGTATCCCATGTCAATTCTCCTCCTGAGACATGATGCTCGTCCGTGCGTTTTCGATGTGGCGCAGCAGCAGCTCCTCCGCCCGGTCGGGGTCGTGCGCGGCGACGGCCTCGTAGATGGCCCTGTGCTCCTCGAACGATTCCTTCGCCCGGATGCTGTTGCCCACGGAGACCTGACGGTATTTGACGATCTTGCGGTGCAGGGGCAGCAGCGTATCGTGCAGCACGAGGCTGCCGCTCATCCGATAGAGCATCTCGTGGAAGTGGTTGTCCGTGTCGATGATGCCCGTGCCGTCCTCCTTGAGGGTGAAGAACTCCTGCATGTCGAGCAGGTGCTTCAGCTGCTCGAGCTCCTCCTCGCCGGCGCGCTCGGCGGCCCGGCGGGCGGCCAGTCCCTCCACGCGGGAGCGGATCTCATAGATGTCGTCGATGTCGCGCCGGTCCAGCCCGACCACGCGCATGCCGCGCGAGGTGCCGACGACCAGTCGCTCCTGCTCCATGCGGCGCAGCGCCTCGCGGACGGGCGTGCGGCTGACGCCGAGCTTTTCGCTCAGCTTCGTCTCGGTCAGCACCTCGCCGCGCGCATAGACGCCGGTGAGGATGTCGCGTTCGAGGATTTCAAACACCTGATCGGCGATGGAAATTGTCCGGTGATCCATGCCTTACTTTGCCTCCTTCTTTCCAAGCGGCCCGCCGTTGAGCTCGTTGACCTTTCGCTCCAGTTCGTTCGGCGACAGCGCGGCGGTGCGGCCGCCCTCGTAAACCTCGTCCACCCATGCCTTGAGCCGCGCAACCAGCGGGTCGCGCTTGTCCACCGCGTCCGCGCCGGAGAGGCCGTAGTGCTCGTTGAGCCAGTAGGCGATTCCGGCCAGCCCGCTGGTGTTGCTGATCATGACGCCGGCGGGGCGGTTGAGCAGCTTGCGGGTGTTGAAGATGCTGTAGATTTCCTCCTCCTTGAGCAGGCCGTCGGCGTGGATGCCGGCGCGGGTCGTGTTGAAATAGCGGCCGACGAACGGCGTCATCGGCGGGATCTCGTAGCCGATTTCATTTTTGAAGTATTCGGCGATCTCGGTGATGACCGTGGGGTCCATGCCGTCGAGCGAACCGCGCAGCGAGGCGTATTCAAATACCATCGCCTCGAGCGGGATGTTGCCCGTGCGCTCGCCGATGCCCAGCAGCGAGCAGTTGACCGCGCACGCGCCGTAGAGCCACGCGGTGGCGGCGTTGCAGACGGCCTTGTAGAAGTCGTTGTGCCCGTGCCATTCGAGCATTTCGCTGCTCACGTCGGAGTAGTGCTGCAGGCCGTAGACGATTCCCGGCACGCTGCGCGGCAGCGCGACTTCGCTGTACGGCACGCCATAGCCCATCGTGTCGCAGGCGCGGATGCGCACGGGAATGCCCGCCTCGCGCGACATCTTCATCAGCTCGTTGACGAAGGGCACCACGAAGCCGTAGAAGTCCGCGCGGGTGATGTCTTCCAAATGGCAGCGCGGCATGACGCCCGCTTCAAACGCCTCGCGCACGGTGTCCAGGTATTTGTGCATGGCCTGGCTGCGCGTGAGCTTCATCTTCTTGAAGATGTGATAGTCGCTGCAGCTCATCAGGATGCCCGTCTCGCGGATGCCCAGATCGCGCACCAGCTTGAAGTCCTCCTTCGTGGCGCGGATCCACGTCGTGATCTCCGGAAAGCGCAGCCCGAGATCGCGGCACCGCTCGACGGCCTCGCGATCTTTCTGGCTGTAGATGAAGAATTCCGTCTGGCGGATGATGCCGTAGGGCCCGCCGAGCTTGCTCATCAGCTTGTACAGCGCCACGATCTGATCCGGCGTGTAGGGATCGACCGACTGCTGCCCGTCGCGAAACGACGTGTCCGTGATCCAGATTTCCTCGGGCATGTTCATCGGCACGCGGCGGTGGTTGAAGGGCACCTTCGGCACGCTCTCGTAGTCGTAGATGTCCCGGTAGAGGTTGGGCTTGTCGACGTCCTGCAGGGAGTAGCGGTAATTCTTCTGCTCCAGCAAATTTGTTTTCGGCGATATTTCCAACATACGCATCGTCCTCCTGAATACTTGTATACAATTATATGGATGGATGAGGCGTGGAGAAATGCAAACTGCGTGTATTTTTGATTAAATAATCGTAAAATATGCAGCAGGCTCAGTTTCCGGATGCAAAATTGCGCGCTCCTTCGGCATGAGACTTTCGCCTGGAGGGCGCTGTGCAGTCTGCCAGAAAACAAAAGAGAGCGCGAGAGGGCCGAAACCCTTTCGCGCTGAAACCATTCCCGGCGGCACTTGCGTGGGGGAAGGCGGGGTGCGCTTGCGGGGATGCTGCGGAAGCTACTGCTTTGTCTTTCTCCACAATGAGCTTCTGCTGATGCCCAGCCGCGCGGCGGTGCGGGTGTAGTTGTAGTTCTCCTCCTTGAGCACCTGTTGGATGATGTCCTGATTGATCTCCTCGAGCGTCTTGTTCAGGTCCAGCCCGTTGCTTGCGGAATCGCGGCCCGTCTCTTGAAGATCGCCGAGCAGCATCTGAATGGTGGAAAGCGAGATATGAGAGGATTTGCTCATCATCACCGCATTGCGCACGAGTTCCCTGAATTGAATGAAGTTGAAGGGCCATGGGTGCTTTTGCAGGAGCTCGACCACGCCGTCTTCCGTGTCAAACACCTGTTTGCCGAGCTGATAATTGCATTCGCTGATCATAATGCTCAGGAGGCTGGGGATATCCTCGCTTCGCTCGCGCAGAGAAGGGATGCGCAGGGAAAACGCCTTCGCTTCTTCGATGAGGAAGCGGTAAAAGGCGTCGGTTTCAATCGCGTGGGAGGAAGGGAGGGTCCACGAGAAATACAATCGCCCGAATTCGGTTTCAGAGGTGCCCAGCACATATTCCTGCAGAGGGCGGAGGATGTAGGCGGGAATGTCCTGCATGTTGAAGAAGTAAATGGAATATCATCCTGATTTTGCTCACGTTCATCCGGGGAAGCGGCGAATTTACGCTGCCTTATGTGATGTACGGGAGAAGCGTTCCGTCCGGAAAGGCAAATTTGATTTCCGTGCTGATCTATCAGACCTCGTTCCAGACCTGGGATCTTGGGGCGGGCGCGGCGATGTCCACCGTAGTGCTGGTAATCATGATGATCTTTGCTTCGATCTATCTCCGCGTGGCATCCAGGCGGGATGGTTTGTGATGGAAGGGAGGGCGACGAATATGCAGGGCAAACCCGTCATCAGGCACCGGCGCAAACCGGTAACGGCTGGCGGCGTGCTGCGCGCGCTGGCAATTCTGGGCTATCTGATCTTTGCGCTGTTTCCGGTGTTTATCATGATCTCCATATCCTTTACGGATAAATACTCCATCATGGGCCTGGATACGCCGCTGTGGCCGGAGAACCCGATCACCCGGAACTATGTGAGGATTTGGGAATCCATCCCGCTGCTGAGGTATATCAAGAACAGCCTGATCGTCTGTGTCGCGACGGTCGTGATCTCGCTGTTCCTCTCGGTGCCGGCGTCCTACGGGCTCAGCCGCTTCAACTTCCGGGGAAAGCGGGTATTCACCATGTCGACGCTGGCGACGCAGCTCTTCCCGGGCATCACGATGCTGCTGCCGCTGTATCTGATTTATGTGAACATCACCAAGGTCACCGGAATTCCCATGACCAATACTTATCACGGGCTGGTCATCGCATTCGCCACATTCGGAATTCCCTACTCGATCTGGATGATGAAGAGCTATTTTGACAGCATTCCGATCGATTTGGAGGAAGCGGCGAAGGTGGACGGGTGCACGCAGCTCAAGGCGATGGTCCGGGTGATCCTGCCGCTGGTGGTTCCGGGAATTGTCGCCACGGCCCTGTTCGTATTCCTGCTGGCGTGGAACAACGTGATGTTCGCGGGCGTGCTGACGGACTCCTCGACCCGGACGTTTGCGACGGGGCTTCAGGAGTACGCGTCGGAGAGCTCGACGGAATATGGACAGCTGATGGCCGCGTGCTCGGTGACGACGGTTCCGATCATTTTGCTGTTCTTCATCTTCCAGCGGCATTTTGTGAGCGGTTTGACCGGCGGCGCAGTGAAGGGATAGCGCACAATTGAGGTGAAAGCATATGGATTTTCGAGCGAAATACAGCCATTATCTTCCCCAGCCGGGCGAAGAATTCGACGTCATCGTGTGCGGAGGCGGCCCCGCGGGGATTGGCGCGGCGGTCGCCGCCTGTGAAGCGGGGGCAAAGACGCTCCTGCTGGAAGCGTCCAGCATCATGGGCGGCGTCGCCGGGGCCGCCATGTGGATGCCGGTCAACCGGATTACGCTGAACGGCGTCGCCCCCGGGGGCGGGAAGCGCGGCGGCGTCCACGACCGGTTTGTCGATGCGGTTCAGAAATACGGGGGCGAAGCCTACTCCGTCCGCCGCCATCCCGCGACGGATATGCGGGGCGGATTGCAGATTCACCCGGAATACCTGCGCATGGCGGCGCTGGATCTGCTGGAGGACTGCGGGTGCAAATACCGGCTGTTCAGCCCGGCCGTGGGCGTGAAAATGGAGGGCGCGGCGGTGCGCGGCGTCGTCGTATCGACGAAGGACGGCACAGAAACCTTCTATGCAAAGCGGACGATCGACTGCACCGGCGATGGCGACGTGGCCGCATATGCGGGCGTGCCGATGCAGAAGGGCAGGGAGAGCGATGGGATCTACCTGCCGCCGGCGCTGCTGTTTACGCTGTCCAACGTGGACATCGACCGATTCTACGGGTTCAAGCTGGGCAGGCCGGACGAGTATCAGGCGATCATCGATCTTGCCGCGGAGCAGGGGTATCAGGTCTGCAGGTGGTATGATTTTGATGAGACCTCGCTGCCCGGGGTCGTCAACGTGAACAACGGCGGCCTTCCGGGATGGGAGACGCTGGACATGACCCGCCCTGAAGACCGGACGATCGCCGAGCGGATGGGCGTCCAGGCCGCCGTCGATTTCGCGAATTTTGCGCGAAAATTGAAGATGCCGGGCATGGAGGACTGCCACCTAGTTCGCGCGGGGTATCAGGCCGCAGTTCGGGATACCCGGAGAATTGCGGGCGAGTATCTCATCACGCACGAGGACGCCCTCAACGCGCCGGAGTTTGAGGACATCGTGTCGCGCAGGTATGGGTTTATCGACGCGGTCGGCTATTATCAGGCGGAAATGGTTTCGGGCCATGCCTATCCCTATCGCTGCCTGCTGCCGCTTCATGTCGAAGGGCTGCTCGTGGCGGGCCGCTGCGCGTCGGCGACGCACCTTGGATTTGCGTCCGGGCGCGGAATGGGCGAATGCATGGGGATGGGACAGGCCGCGGGCGTCGCCGCCGCGCTTTCCATCGAGCAGGGCGTCATGCCGAGGGAAGTCGACGTCCCGCGCGTGCAGGCTTTTCTGCGGAACATGGGCGTAAAGATCTGAAAATTGAATGGACGAGGGGGAAAATGCATGGTTATCGATCGCGTGGAGACGATCATTCTGAAGCGAAGAATTGAAAAGCCGGTCGCGGATTCGCTGCATGTATACGACGTGGGCGGCCATCTGCTGACCCGCATCTATACGAACGACGGCATTGTCGGGTCGGCCGTCACCTATTTCGGGCGGATCAATTCCGGAATGGCGACGGTCAAAATGATTATCGACCGTGAGCTCGCGCCGATATTGATTGGCCGAAATCCGCACCATGTGAGGGCGCTGCGCAAGGAGATGTATGTGGCCACGGAATACTATGGAACGCTGGGCGTGGCGAACTTTGCGATTGCGGCCATCGACAACGCGCTCTGGGACATCAAGGGAAAGGCCGCGAATGTGCCGGTGGCGGATCTGCTCGGGACGCGAAGGCCCTCCATTCCCGCCTACGCAATGGTCGGCTGGTACTATGACGGGGGAATGAAGGAGTTCATCCGGCAGTGCACGGATGCCGCCGAGGAGGGCTTCCGGGCGCTCAAGCTCAAGGTCGGCCGGGATACGCTTGCCGAGGATGTGGAGCGCATTCGGGCGATTCGCGCCGAGCTCGGAGATGAATTCCGGATCATGGTGGATGCAAACTGCATTTTCGACGAGGCGGAGGCCCTGCGCAGGGGGCGGGCTTACGAGGAACTGGGGGTATTCTGGTTTGAAGAGCCCATCCAGCCCTATCAGCGCGATTCCCACGTCCGCCTTGCGCAGCAGCTCGACATCGCGATTGCCATCGGAGAGAATTATTTCACGCGGCATCAGTTCTACGATGTGATCAAGGCGGGGTGCGCGGACATCATCCAGCCGGACAACCGCCGCGCGGGCGGCGTTACGGAGTGGCTGGACATCGGATCCATCTGCGACGTCAGCGGAATCCGCCTAGCCAGCCATGGCGGCGGCCCGGGCAATGTGAACGTGCTCTGTGCGCTGGAGAGCGCGATCTACATCGAGTGCGGAAGCCTGAAGGAAGACGAGGGATTTTATGCGACGCCGCTGAAGATGGAGAATGGATGCCTGCTGATTCCGGAAGTGCCCGGAATGGGCACGGATCTCGACGAGGAATACATCCGGCGGTATCGCGTCGATTAAATCGGGCGGCAAAGGGAGGAATGTGCGATGAAGAAAACCATACTGGACCTCAACCGAATGGTTGAGACGGGCGAGAAGATCACATGGCTGACGGGGTACGATTACCTGACCGCTAAGTACGAGGAGCGCGCTGGCGTGGACATGATACTCGTCGGCGATTCGCTCGGGATGGTCACGCTGGGATACGAGACCACCTACCCTGTGACCATGGAGGAAATGCTGATCCACTGCAAGGCCGTGCGCCGCGGCGCCCCGAATACCTTTGTCATCGGGGACATGCCCTACATGTCCTATCAGGCGTCCGACGAAGAAGCGGTTCGCAACGCGGGGCGCTTTACCAAGGAGGCGCTGTGCGACGCGGTCAAGCTGGAAGGCGGAGGAGAGGAAATCTGCAAGCGCATCCGCGCGATTGCGTCCGTGGGGATGCTCGTGTTCGGGCACATCGGGCTGACGCCGCAGTTTGCCGCGACGATGGGCGGCTACAAGGCGCAGGGCAAGTCCGCGGCGGCCGCGCAGAAGCTGCTGGACGAAGCGATACGGATTCAGGAAGCCGGAGCCTGCGCGCTTCTGGTAGAAGGAGTTCCCGATGTGGTTGGCGAATTGATTACGGGGAAACTGAGCATTCCGGTGCTAGGCATTGGAGCGGGATCGCACACGCACGGTCAGCTGCTGATCTTTGCCGATATGGTGGGGCTCTACGACAACTTTACGCCGAAGTTCGTCAAGAAGTACGCCGAAGTCGGCAGGGAAATGGAGCGGGCCTTCCGCGAATACTGCGAGGATGTGCGCGCCGGGCGCTTCCCGGTGAACGATATCCATGCGTATAAGATCAGCGACGCGGAGCGGGCGAAGATCGAGGAAATGATGCGCTGAGCCCGGCCGGCGCCGCGGCGGATGCCGTGGAAATCGGAGGCCGAATGAAATCAAGGAGTGAGGAACCATGAAGATCAGCCTGTTGGAGCCGATCGGCGTGAGCCGTGAGGAAATCGAGGCGTTGGCTGCGCCGGTTCGCGCAAAGGGCCACACGTTCGTCTACTATGACACAAAGACCACGGATGCGGAAGAGCTCAAGCGAAGGAGCGAGGACTGCGAAGTGGTCATGATCGCCAACAATCCCTATCCGGCGGAGGTCGTCCGGGCGTCGAAGGCGCTTCGGATGCTCAACGTCGCGTTTACCGGCATTGACCACGTCGGGCTTGAAGCCTGCCGCGAAAGGGGCGTGATGGTCTGCAACGCCGCGAACTACTCCAACCAGACGGTCGCGGAGCTGGCGGTCGGCCTGACGATCGGGCTGATGCGCCACATTGTGCCCGCCGATCAGGCGGTTCGCAGCGGCGGGACGTCCGCGGGGCTGATGGGCCGGGAAATCGCGGGCAAGACGGTCGGCATCGTCGGCACGGGCCGCATCGGCATGATTGCGGCAAAGCTCTTTCAGGCCTTTGGCGCGACGGTGATCGCGTTTTCGCGGACGCGCCGTCCGGAGGCCGAAGCGCTGGGCATCCGCTATGTCGGGCTGGAGGAACTGATGCAGGAGAGCGACATCGTATCGCTGCATGTGCCGAGCAACGCCTCGACGCGCGGCATGATCGGCAGGGCGCAGATCGCCTGCATGAAGCCGACTGCGCTGCTGATCAACTGTGCCCGGGGGCCGATTGTGGACAGCGCCGCGCTGGCGGACGCGCTGAACGAGGGCCGCATCGCCGGGGCCGGGATCGACGTCTTTGACAGCGAACCCCCGATTCCCGCCGATGAACCCCTGCTGCACGCAAAGAACGCGCTTCTGACGCCGCATGTGGCGTTCCTCTCGCAGGAGGCCATGCAGCGCCGGGCGAAGATCGTCTTTGAAAACCTGCTCGCCTATGTGGATGGGCATCCCGTGAACGTCTGCGAAATCTAAAGGGAGACTGAAAACGCCATTTCAGCGGCTTTTCCACCCGCCTGCCGCAGAGAATATTGGGCCTGGCGCGCGCTGGGTTTGAGCTTCTCTGCGAAGGCGGGTGGAAATTCGTTCGAAATGGCTGTTTTTATAGAGACGCCCTCTGGCGCAGCATCGATAAGCCTGCAAATCCCCTGCGAAGGGGACGAAATCCGTTTGAAACGGCTGGCTTTTTCCATCGAATGCTCTTGGACTTCAGCGCCGCCGAGTTTGCAAACTCTCCGTGAAAGAGGGAATTCACCGAATGTTGAGGATTTTTCCCTTCCGCGCGCACTCTAAGCGCCTTGGGCGGCGAGGTATTCCTCGGCGAAGTGAACGGCGGTCGCGCCGTCGGCGACCGCGGTGACGATCTGCCGGACGGGCTTGGTCCGGACGTCGCCCACGGCGAACACCCCCGGCAGCGCGGTCCGCGTCGTCTCGTCGGCGACGATGTAGCCGCTTCCGTCCAGCTCCAGCGCGCCGGCAAACAGCTTCGTCTCCGGCGCGCGCCCGATGCTGATGAATGCGCCGTCCACGCGCTCGATTGAAATCTCGCCGGTCTGGACGTCGCGCAGCTTCAGCGCCGCGAGCCTTCCGTCCTCGCCGGCAACCAGCGCCTCCACGACGCGGTTCCAGCGGAATTCGACGTTTTCCGCGCGCATCAGCGGCTCGTGGTAGACCTTTGTCGCGCGCAGCTGGTCGCGCCGGTGGACGACGATCACGCGCGCGCAGATGCGCGAGAGCAGCAGCGCGTCCGCCGCGGCCGAGTTGCCGCCGCCGATCACGGCCACTGTCTTGTTCCGATAGAGCATGCCGTCGCACGCGGCGCAATAGCCGACGCCGCGGCCGACCAGCGCGGATTCGTTCTCCAGCCCGAGGGCGCGGTGCGTCGCGCCCGTCGCGATGACGACCGTGCGGCCGAGGATTTCCTCCGATCCTGCGCGCACGGACTTGACCGCGCCGTCGAGCGAGACCGCGTCCACCTGCGCGGATATCGTCCGGGCGCCGAAGCGCTCCGCGCCCTTGCGCATCTGCTCGCCCAGCGTCAGGCCGTCGATGCCCGCGTCGAAGCCGGGATAGTTGTCGATCTGCAAAGTCTGCGCCATCTGGCCGCCTGCGGCCAGCTTTTCCAGCACCACGGCGCTCAGCCCGGCGCGCGCGGCATACAGCGCGGCGGTATATCCGGCGGGGCCGCCGCCAATTACGATCATATCATGAACCTGCATGTTGAGCCTTCCCTTCCGTTTTCTCTTCTGCTCTATGCTTACCCCGCGGCGCCCCTGCTCTAACATCTTCCGAGCGCTTTTTTGCGAAATCCAGCGCTTTCGACATCCAATCCGGGGGGAATTCCGGCGAAGGATGCCGCCGGAAAGTTCTCCGCGATGGAGCCGATGGGCAGAAGAACTGGACGGCTTCAGCCCGCCGGGCGGCGGAGGCGCTTTTTGCAGGTTCCAGCGTTTATCCGGAGCCGGTCGCCGCAGAAAAAGCCCTCGCCGTGCGTTCGACTGCCGGGACAAAAAGATGCCGGACAGATCGATCCCGCCGGGCGGCAGAGGCGTTCCCTTACGCGCGTTTTCGCGCGGATTTTTTCGCACCGCGTCCGTTGTTGGTTGACATATAACATTTGACAGGTATAATAGAAACAGGGCGGAAGGAGGAGGCGTTGCGCATGGAAGAATCGATTTGGCGCGTGATCTTTATTGCCAGCGATCCGCAGCGTCTGGAGGGTGCTGAGCACCTGCTGGCAGAAGAAGGCTTCCTCGTCCGGCGCCGCGCCCAGGAGCGAACGACGCGCTCGAACGCTACCGTCGAACTGCTCGTCCTGAAATCCGAGGCGGAAGAGGCGAGAAACTGCCTGATGGAAAATGGCTTGCAATGACAGAAGGAGAGAACTTCGATGAAGAGAATCGGCGTATTGACTTCCGGCGGCGACGCGCCGGGCATGAACGCGGCAATTCGTTCCGTCGTCCGCACTGCGCTGCACCACGACATGTCCGTGGTCGGCTTTAAGCGCGGCTACAATGGCGTGCTGATGCGCAGCCAGAACCAGGTGGACGATTTTGAAATTTTGACTGCGCGCAGCGTTTCCGACAAGATCCATCGCGGCGGCACATTTCTGCGCACGGCGCGCTGCCTCGATTTTCTCGATCCACAGGTGCAGCGGCAGGCGGTGAGCAACCTGCATGCGCTGGGCATCGAGGGGCTGGTCTGCATCGGCGGCGACGGCACCTACAAGGGCGCCGACGCGCTGACGAACCTCGGGCTACCGTGCATCGGCGTGCCCGGCACGATCGACAACGACCTCGCCTATACCGACTATACCATTGGCTTCGACACCGCGCTGAACACCGCCTGCGAGTGCCTGAACAAGATCCGCGAGACGAGCGATTCCCATGAGCGCGCCAGCATGCTGACCGTCATGGGCCGCAACTGCGGGGACATCGCGCTGCACACTGCGCTGACCTGCGGCGCCGAGATCTGCATGATCCCGGAAATCCCGTGGGACATCATTGACGTCGCCGAGCGCGTGAAGTGGGGCGTGCTTCGCGGCAAGCGCAGCATGATCATCGTGTTTGCCGAGGGCGCGCTCAGCTCGCTGACCACCGATCTGGAGAAGCTCTGCGCCGAGCACGAGGAGCTGCACGACATCGTGCCGCACCACAACCTCATCACCAGCTCGCAGATCGCCATGATCATCGAGAAGCTGTCCGGCCATGAGACGCGCTCGACCGTGCTGGGCTATATCCAGCGCGGCGGCAGCCCGTCCGCGCGCGACCGCCTGCTCGCGACGCAGCTGGGCGCGCATGCCGCCGATCTGCTCGCCATGGACCGCAGCGGTCTGGCCGTGGGCGTGCGCGGCACGAATCTGATCGAAGTGCCGTTTGCCGACGTACAGAAGGGCGAACACACCGCCGACAGCGGTCTGGCCGACCTGGTGGACATCATGGCCGTCATCCGGAATTGAGCGGGGCGATCCTTTGAACAACATTGCTGGCGGGCGATCCGCCGAAGAAATCCGCATTACAGGTGCCGGGTCCGAGCTTCAGGGCGTCGGACGGCTCTCCGATGGGCGCGCGGTCTTTGTGCCGGGCGCCCTTCCCGGCGAGACCGTGCGCGCCGAAATTGTCCGCGCCGCCAAGCGCTACTGTGAGGCGCGGCTGGTGGAGGTGCTTGATCCGTCGCCCGAGCGGCGCGCGCCGGATTGCCCGCATTACGGCGTCTGCGGCGGCTGCCAGGGGCGTCATATGACCTATGCCGAGACGCTTCGCCTCAAGCGCGGCCGTGTGCGCGACGCGCTCGTCCGAATTGGCGGACTGGATTCGCCCGAGGTCTTTCCGGTCATCGGCTGCGATTCTCCCGACCGGACGCGCAACAAGGCCGAATTTCCCATCGGCCGCGATGCTGGCGGCCGGATCGCCATCGGCGCCCATATGGCCGGGAGCCGGACGGTCGTGCCGCTGGACGATTGCCTGCTGCAAAAGCCGGCCGCCGTCCGCGCGATGCGCTGGCTTTCCGAGCGGTTGGACGGACTCAGCTGCGCCCGCCATTTGACGAACCTCGTCACGCGCGTCAACCGCCGCGGCGAGCTGATGGCGGTTCTCTGCGCCGACGCGCCGGTCGAATCCGCCGTGCGCGCGCTTGTGCCGGAGATGGTTCGCGCGCTGCCGGAGCTTCGGTCGCTCTATTTTCTTTTGCAAAACCGCCGGCCCTCGCACGCGCTGGACGGCCGCTGCATGCATCTGTGGGGCCAGCGCGCGCTCGACGACGAGCTGATGAGCCTGACGTTTTCGCTCTCTCCGCAATCGTTTTTTCAGGTCAACGCCGAACAGGCCGAGCGGCTGTATGAAGTCGCGCTCGCTGCCGTGGGACTGGGAGCGGAGGACGCGCGCGCACACCACCAGCCGGAAGCCGGATATGCCGTACCCCAAACCGAGTTGGAAATGGGGGATTCGTCCCTGCCAGCCGGCCAGACGCCTGCGAGGGATGCGAGCGCGCGCGTATCTCGCCAGCCGGAAGCCGGATGTGCCGTACCCCAAACCGGGTCGGAAATGGCGGATTCGTCCCTGCCAGCCGGACAGACGCCTGCGAGGGATGTGAGTGTGCGCGTGTCACACCGGCCGGAAGACGGATGCGCCGCGCCCCGAACCGGGTCGGAAATGGGGGATTCGTCCCTGCCAGCCGGACAGACGCTTGCGAGGGATGCGAGTGTGCGCGTACCACACCGGCCGGAAGCCGGATGTGCCGCGTCCCAAACCGGGTCGGAAATGGGGGATTCGTCCCTGCCAGCCGGACGGACGTCTGCGCGGGATGCGAGTGTGCGCGTACCACACCAGCCGGAAGCCGGATATGCCGTACCCCAAACCGGGCCGGAAATGGCGGATTCGTCCCTGCCAGCCGGACAGACGCCTGCGAGGGATGCGAGCGTGCGCATATCTCACCA
>DVJL01000116.1 GCA_018716805.1 Candidatus Faecivicinus avistercoris
ATTACGCGGCTTTCTGCGCATTTGCCGCAAAAAACGAGATTTCTACGAGTTGAAGCGCGTTGGTTTTTATCGCCGAATCATTTCATGTGAGCCAAGATGTGGATTCCTGCAAATATTCCCTATAAGAAGCGGCCTGAAACGAAATTTTGCAGGATAACAAAAGAGCCTATCCTTTCGGATAAGCTCATTTGCACCAACTAATGTCGGTATTCATGGCGGAGCAGGAGGGATTCGAACCCTCGGACGGCTTTTGACCGTCACGCGATTTCCAGTCGCGCCCGTTATGACCACTTCGATACTGCTCCACGCGGTCAACGGAAATTATTATAGCACAATTTGAGCCATTTGGCAATACCTATATTTGTGAATTTTCCTTTTCATTCCGGCAATTTGCAGACAGGATTCAAAAAATCCGGGCACACAACTGCCAGAGAAAAACCGCCTCCGCAGCATTGTGCAGAAGCGGTTTCTTCTCCAGCGGGCAGGAGCGCGCATCTTCACTTTCGCTCCGCCATTGCCTGAGCAAAGCGATGGAATATGCGGTTGGAGTACATGTCGTCGTCGAGCGTGATCTCCGGATGCCACTGCACGGCCATCAGGAATTGCTCGCCCCGCGGCATCTCATAGGCTTCGACGAAGCCCTCGGGCGCATAGGCGCTCGGAATCAAGCCGCTGGCGAGGCGGTCGACGCACTGATGATGATAGCTGTCCACCCAGATGTCCCCGCCCGTGAGCTCCCAGAGCATGGTTCCGGGAACGACGCGGACCGTGTGGTCGAATGCAGAGGGCGCGCCCTTCGCCATCTGGTGCACCTTGCCAAACCGCTTGGGAACGTCCTGGACCAGCGTGCCGCCGAGCGCTGCGTTGATGATCTGGCATCCACGGCAGATGCCGAGAATGGGCACGCGCCTTCGCAGGCAGACCTCCATCAGCTTCAATTCAAGCGCATCCCGCGCCGGATTGGGTTCACCGCATTCCGGCTCGCGCTGCGCGCCATAGCAGGAGGGATCGACATCCACGCCGCCGGAAAACAGCAGTCCGTCCACCTCACCGACGACCTCTTCGAGCGAACCGAGCGGCGTCTCATAGCGGATCATCCGCGGCACGCCGCCGATGCGCTCAATTCCCTTCAGATAGCCCTTGGGGATGTATTGAACGCCGTCATCCAGATATGGGATGATGCCCACCTTCCACAGTTTCCGAGTTTCCACGCCTATTCCCCCTCCAAATGATCCGCAGCGGATCTCCAAACGCCGTTCTCCACTTGAACGGGATTTCCGCAGCTCATCTTTCCCTCGGGACAAGTGCCGGTCACCGCACAGCTCGGGCCGTATCCGCCGAAGATCTCCGTTGCGGATTCATTGAGCAGCTCCAGCATCCGCCGCGCAATCCCTCGAATCTCCCATTGCGCGCGCGAGCAGGTGCGCAGCTTCGCGAAGTGCAGCAACTCGCGCGCATTGAGCGTCGTCATGAAATCCAGCACATGGCCGCTCATCGCGCAATAGACGAGCAGCTCCGGTGGCATCCCCATCGCGCTCAGCTCGCGCGCCAGCGCCGTCTGCCCGGCAAACGCCTTTCGATAGATTGCCCCGGCCTCGGGATCGGCGGCAACGCTCGCCGGCAGCACATAGTCGCCGCGGGACAGCGCGAAGAGCACGTTCGGAATCTGCGGCGACTGCATCCTGTGCCGCGTAAAGTGCGTCAAGCAGGCCAGCGACAGATTGCGGATGCAGAACGTATAGTTGAGCGCTTCCAGCTCGCGCGGACGGCCGTCGCGCAGCAGGGCGCGAATGTTCTTCTGGGGACAGGCGTAACGGCCGCCTTCCGGCGCAAAGCGTCCGGAAAACGCCATCACGCGCTCGAGCAGATTTACGGCGTCGCGCGGAGCGTCGGCCAGCTCTGCGCCGCCGGCGACATCGCTTCCGGCGCGGAATTCACACGGCAGCGGGGCCTGCGCACAGGCAGACTGCTGCGCCAGCTCGGCGTCGATTGCGCCGGGATAGAGCGTGTCAAACTGCCCCTTGAGCTGCTCGCCCAGCCGCTTCAATTCTGCGAAGCGCGCGCCGCGGCCCAGCATCGCGCAGATCATGCGGATCAGTTCCCGCGCGTTGATCGTCATAAAGAAGTTGCTCCGCAGGCTGTACGGCAGCACGAAGCGCGCGTCCTCCTTGGGAATCCCGCGCTCCAATAGCGACGAATAGGCGTGAAACAGCGCGTCCATTCCCGCGCGGTAGCGCTCCTCCGCTTCGCTTTGCATCGCCGGGACGACATATCCCGCGCCGGAGAAGTCCACATAGCGCCGCGATTTGACCGTAAACGACGCCAGGCGGAACTCGATGACGAACTGCTCCACCATCACGGAGACATCGTTAAACGCGATGGAGAGCGTCTGATGTTCGATGACGGACTTATGCCCGGACGCCAGCACCTTTTCGATCAGCTTCAGGTTTTTTTCGCGATCGCCTCCCCGGGCATAAACCTCCAGCGCCGTCCCCTGCTGCGTGGACATCCGCGCAGAGGAGGCGACGACGGCGAGGGCCTGCGGATTCGCGCTGATAATCATCGCTCTGCTTTCGTTCACTCGGCTCCCTCCCTTATCAAAATTTGCAAAAACCCCGTTTATTATACCACAAATGCGTTGCG
>DVJL01000117.1 GCA_018716805.1 Candidatus Faecivicinus avistercoris
TCATCGCCGAGGGCCCGCTGCACCTCGACATGACCATCACCCGCGCGAAGTTCAACGAGCTGACGGCCGACCTGGTTGAAAAGACCATCGCCCCGATGAATCAGGCGCTTCGCGACGCGGGCATCACCGCCAAGGACATCGACAAGGTCATTCTGGTCGGCGGCTCGACCCGTATCCCCGCGGTTCAGGACGCCGTGCAGCGCATCACCGGCAAGGAGCCGTACAAGGGAATCAACCCGGACGAGTGCGTCGCCATCGGCGCGGCCATTCAAGGCGGCGTGCTGGCCGGCGACGTCAAGGACATCGTCCTGCTCGACGTCACCCCGCTGTCGCTGGGCATTGAGACGCTGGGCGGCGTGTTCACCCGCCTGATCGAGCGCAACACGACCATCCCGGTCAAGAAGACGCAGGTGTTCTCCACCGCGGCGGACGGCCAGACGAGCGTGGACGTCCACGTGCTGCAGGGCGAGCGCGAGATGGCCGCGTACAACAAGACGCTGGGCCGCTTCCAGCTGACCGGCATCGCGCCGGCGCCGCGCGGCGTGCCGCAGATCGAGGTCACCTTTAACATCGACCGCAACGGCATTGTGAATGTATCCGCCAAGGATCTGGGCACCGGCAAGGAGCAGTCCATCGCGATCACGGCCTCTTCCAACATGTCCGAGGAGGAGATCAAGAAGGCCGTGGATGAGGCCGAGCAGTACGCCGCCGAGGACAAGAAGCGCAAGGAGGAGGTCGAGACCTTCAATCAGGCCGACAGCCTCATCTATCAGACCGAGAAGACCATGAAGGATCTGGCCGACAAGATGGATCCGGCCGACAAGGCGAAGCTGGAGAGCGAGCTGGCCGACTTCAAGAAGGTCCGCGAGGGCAACGACGCCGGACAGATCAAGTCCGCGATGGAGAGCTTCAGCAAGGCGACCTACGACGTGTTCGGCAAGATCTACCAGCAGCAGTCGGCGCAGAACGGCGCGCAGCCCGGCCCGGACGGCTCGGATGGCGCGCACGTCAACGACGACGGCACGGTGGACAGCGAGTTTACCGACAACAACAACTGATTCCCGGCGTAAAATGATCATTGGGTGACTTTCCGTGGGGCAAGGGACGTGCGCCTTTGCCCTGCGGCTGTGGAATTGAGGCACCCGGGAGAAGGGTGGACATATGGCAAAGAGAGATTACTATGAGGTTCTCGGCGTGAGCAAGGACGCGGACGAGGCGACGATCAAGAAGGCCTATCGCCAGCTTGCGAAGAAGAACCATCCCGATGTCAACCCGGGCGACAAGGATGCCGAGGAGCGCTTTAAGGAGATCAACGAGGCCTATCAGGTGTTGTCCGACCCGCAAAAGCGCGCGGAATACGACCAGTTCGGGCCCGACGGCCCGCAGGCCGGCGGCTTTGGCGGCGGCGGGTTCGGCGATTTCAGCGGCTTTGGCGGCGGTTTTGGCAGCGGATTCGGCGGCTTTGAGGACATCTTCTCGACGGTCTTCGGCGGCGGTTCGCGCGGCGCGCGCGCAAACGGCCCCGTCCCGGGCGACGACCTGCGCTACGACCTGACGATTTCGTTTGAGGAAGCGGCGCTGGGCTGCGAGAAGGACATCAACCTCGTGCGCGACGAGGAGTGCCCGACCTGCCACGGCTCGGGCGCGGCGCCGGGTTCCAAGGTCGATACCTGTCCGAACTGCAACGGCAGCGGTCAGGAGCGCGTGGTTTCCAACACGCCGTTCGGCCGCATTCAGAATATTCGTACCTGCACGCGGTGCCATGGCAGCGGCAAGATCATCACCGAGAACTGCCCGAAGTGCAAGGGGCGCGGCAAGGTCCGCGTCAGCAAGCGGCGCACCGTCAAGGTGCCGGCGGGCATCGACAACGGCCAGATCCTGACCATCCGCGGCCAGGGCGGCATGGGCGAGCGCGGCGGCCCGGCGGGCGATTTGCTGATTGTGATTACCGTGCGGCCGCACAAGCTGTTCAAGCGGCAGGGCGACAACCTCTACATCGAGCTTCCGCTGACGTTTACGCAGGCGGCGCTGGGCGCGGAGATCGACGTGCCGACGCTCGGCAAGCCGGTCAAGTACCGCTTCCCGGAGGGCACGCAGCCGGAGCAGGTGTTCTGCATCCGCGGCGAAGGCGTGCCGCATCTGCGCGGCAGCGGGCGGGGCGATTTGTACGTCACCGCGTCGGTCGAGATCCCGAAGAAGCTCAGCGAGAAGCAGAAGAACCTGCTGCGCGAGTTCGAGGGAACCTGCAACGGCAGCCAGTATGAGAAGAAAAAGTCGTTCTTCGACCGGCTGAAGGACGCGTTCTCGTAAGCGGAACGCGCGCCCGGAGAGGGAAATACAGGGTCGGTGGATTCCCGCGCATTTGGCGGGGATCGGAAGCCGGCCTGACGGCGGAAGCCAATTTGGCTCCCGCCGCGTTTTGCACAAGGAAAAACCAATCCCCGCGTCGAATCGTTGAATTGGACAGGAAATACGCGCGCATTGGAGGACTGGACAATGGAATGGATGGAAATCAGGGTGCTGACGACCACCGAGGCGGCCGACCTGATCTCGGAGATCCTGCTCGAGATGGGCAGCGAAGGCACCGTCATCGAAGACCGCAACGACGTGTTTGCCAACCAGCGCCCCGAGGGACAGTGGGACATCATCGATCCCGCCATCGCGGACCGCATCGGCGAGGACGTCAAGGTCTCCGGCTTTTTCCCCGCCGACGAGCGCTTGGGCGATGCGCTCGCCGCGCTGCGCGAGCGGCTGCGCCGGCTGGGCGAGACGGCGGGCGAGCTGCCGCTCGGCAAGCTCGAGATCGTCATGAACGACTTTGAGGACGAGGACTGGTCGCAGAGCTGGAAGCGCGCGTTTCAGCCGGTCCGGCTGGGCGAACACTTCGTCGTCCGGCCGGGCTGGATCGAGTGCCCGCTCGAGGCAGGGGACCGCGAGATCGTGATCGATCCCGGCCTTGCGTTCGGCACCGGAACCCACGAGACCACCGGCATGTGCATGGCGCTGGTCGAGAAGTACGTCCGCCCCGGCATGACGGTCATCGACATCGGCACCGGCAGCGGCATACTGGCCATCGCGGCGGCGCACATGGGCGCGTCCCGCGTGCTGGCGACGGATCTGGATCCCGTGGCCGCGCGGGTCGCGGCGGAAAACGCGCGCGACAACGGCTTCGGCGAGGCGATCGAAACGCGCTGCGGCGACCTGCTTCAGGTCGTGGACGAGGCGGGCGACGTCGTCATCGCCAACATCATCGCCGACGCGATCCTCCAGCTGGTCGGGCCGGTGCGCGCCTGCATCGCCGATGGCGGCGTGTTCATCTCCTCCGGCATCGCCGCCGACCGGCGCGCCGAGGTGGAAGCCGCGCTGACGGCTGCGGGCTACGAGATCCTCGATGCGCCCGTGAAGGGCGAGTGGGCGGCGTTTGCCGCGAGGAAGCGCTGATGCACTCGTTTTATCTGGACGCGCCCGGCGCG
>DVJL01000118.1 GCA_018716805.1 Candidatus Faecivicinus avistercoris
ATTTCCGATAAAGTGTTTTGCTGCGTCTGAATTTCAGAGATGAGGCCCAAGGATTCCCGGCTTCGCAGTGAGAACACTGCGAAGCCTTTTTATTTGTAATGGAGGGATGCGAGCATGATTATTCTCCTGAAGGAAAATGCAAACCTGAAACAGGTGGAAAACCTGAAGAAATTCCTGACCAGCCGCGGCTTTGGCCTGCACGAGTCGGTGGGCGAACAGCACACGATCATCGGCCTGGTGGGCGATACGTCGAAGCTCGACATCGATTTGATCTCGTCGCTGGACGTGGTCGAGGCCGTGCGCCGCATTCAGGAACCCTATAAGAACGCCAACCGCAAGTTCCACGCGGCGGACACGGTGGTCGACGTCGGCGGCGCGAAGATCGGCGGCGGGCACTTCATGATGATCGCCGGCCCCTGCTCGGTGGAAAACCACGATCAGATCCTCTCCGTCGCGCGCGACGTGAAGAAGTCCGGCGCAAACATGCTGCGCGGCGGGGCGTTCAAGCCGCGCACCTCGCCCTACGCCTTCCAGGGCCTGCACGAAAAGGGCATCGAGCTGCTGCTCGAGGCCAAGCGCGAAACCGGCCTTCCGATCATCACCGAGATCATGGACATCAACCACCTGCCGCTGTTCGAGGACGTCGACGTCATTCAGGTCGGCGCGCGCAACATGCAGAACTTCGAGCTGCTCAAAGAGCTGGGGCAGACGCGCAAGCCGATTCTGCTCAAGCGCGGCCTCGCGAACACGATTCAGGAGCTGCTGATGAGCGCCGAGTACATCATGGCCGGCGGCAACGAAAACGTCATCCTCTGCGAGCGCGGCATCCGCACGTTCGAGACGGCGACGCGCAACACGCTGGACATCTCCGCGGTGCCGGTGCTGCACAAGCTGACCCACCTGCCCGTGGTCGTCGACCCGAGCCACGGCACCGGCGTCAACGAGCTGGTGCACCCGATGGCGCTGGCGGCGGTCGCCGCGGGCGCGGACGGCCTCATCATCGAGGTGCACAACGATCCCGTCCACGCGCTGTGCGACGGCAAGCAGTCCCTGACTCCCGAGCAGTTTGACGCGCTGGCGAGCGCCATCCGCTCCATCCTTCCCTTTGCGGCCAAGGAGCAGCACTGGGCATGAACGTCGCGGTCGTCGGCCTGGGCCTGATCGGCGGCTCTCTCGCCAAGAGCATCAAGCGCCATTCGGGCCACGCCGTCTACGGCTTGGACATCGACCCGGACGTCGTCACCCGCGCGATGATGTGCGGCGCGATCGACGATCCGCTCGATGGGGATCGGCTTCGCGAATGCGGCGTCGTGCTGGTGGCGCTGTATCCGCAAAAGTGCGTCGACTGGCTCTCCGAAAACGCGGACAGGATCGCGCCGGACGCGCTGGTGGTCGACTGCGCCGGCGTCAAGCGCGCCGTGTTCGGCCCCATCGACGCCATCGCCCGCCGCTATGGCTGGACGTACATCGGCGGCCACCCGATGGCCGGGCGCGAGTTCTCCGGCTTCGGCTACGCCATCGACACGCTGTTTGCGCGCGCGTCGATGATCCTCACCCCGCCGAAGGACATCGACATCGCGCGGCTCGAGGCGGCCAAGGCGTTCTTTCTGGCCATCGGCTTTCGCAGCGTGCGCATCACCACGCCCGAGGAGCACGACAGCATGATCGCCTACACCTCGCAGCTGGCGCACATCGTGTCCGGCGCGTATGTGAAGAACCCGCTGTCGGCGCGGCACAAGGGCTTTTCGGCCGGCAGTTTCCTCGACATGACGCGCGTGGCGCGGCTGAACGAGGACATGTGGACGGAGCTGTTTCTGGACAACGCCGACCTGCTCGTGCCGTCGATCGACGATCTGATCTTCCGCCTGTCGCAGTACCGGACGGCGCTCTCGGACGGCGATGCGGGGTCGCTGCGCGCGCTGCTGCGCGAGGGCCGCGAGAAGAAGGAAGCGCTGGACGAACCGGAGGTGCGGCATGCAGACGGTGAGAATTGAGGCCTCGACGCCCTACGACGTGCGCATCGGTGCGGGCGCGA
The DNA here is from genome assembly GCA_018716805.1 of Candidatus Faecivicinus avistercoris. Classification (GTDB taxonomy): domain Bacteria; phylum Bacillota; class Clostridia; order Christensenellales; family Aristaeellaceae; genus Faecivicinus; species Faecivicinus avistercoris. The sequence continues at coordinate 2,036 of DVJL01000118.1, forward strand.
TCGAGCATCTGGGCGCGTGGGCGCGCGAGGTGCTCGGCAAATGCCGCGCGGCGATCGTCACGGATGCCACGGTGAACGCGCTCTACGGCGAGGCCGCCGAGGCCAGCCTGCGCGCGGCGGGCATGGATCCCATCCGCTTCGCGTTCCCCGCGGGCGAGCGCAACAAGCGGCTGTCCACGCTGGAGGACATCCTCGAGTGGCTCGCGGAGAACCAGATCACCCGCGCGGACGCCATCGTCGCGCTCGGCGGCGGCGTGCCCGGCGACGTGGCCGGCTTCGCCGCGGCGGTCTACGCGCGCGGCATCCGCTTTGTGCAGGTTCCGACGACGCTGCTGGCCGCGGTCGATTCGTCGGTCGGCGGCAAGACGGCGGTCGACCTGCGCGCGGGCAAGAACCTCGCCGGCTGCTTCCACCAGCCGTCGCTCGTCGTCACCGACACGGCGGTTCTGCGCGCGCTGCCGGCCGGACTGCGAAGCGACGGCGCCGCGGAGATCATCAAGTACGGCGTGCTCGCCGACCCGGCGCTGTTTGCGCAGATGTGCCGGCCGGACTGGGCGGACGGACTGGACGAGATCGTCGCGCGCAGCGTCGCCATCAAGCGCGACTTCGTCCGCGCGGACGAGTTCGACAACGGCGCGCGCCGGATGCTCAACCTCGGCCACACGTTCGGCCACGCCATCGAGAAGTGCTCCGGGTTTGCGCTCTCGCACGGTCAGGGCGTCGCCATCGGCATGGCCATCGCCGCAGGCGCGGCCGGAAGGCCCGAGCTCTGCGCGGCCATCCTGCGCGCCAACCGGAATTGCGGCCTGCCCGTTGAGTGCCCCTATCCCGCCGCCGCGCTCGCCCGCGCTGCGCTGTCGGACAAAAAGCGCCGGGGCGGGCGGATCGCGCTGGTGCTGCCCGAGGAGATCGGCCGCTGTCGGCTGGAGGAGATCGACGTCTCCGGCCTCGAGGACGCCTTCCGCCGCGGCATCGAGGGGATGGAAGCGGCAAAGCGCTCTCTGAAGTAAACCAGATTTTCGCCGGGGACGATGCGCTTTGCCGGGAGCCCGAGATGCCCGGAATGCTGATGGCGGACAAAACCATCCGCGCTTCGCGGAGGACGCCGAGCTGTCCGGGGAACCGGCGGAGAACGCGCGCTCGGCACATTCGGGGCGCGCGCTTCGCGGAGGATGCAGGAATTTTCTGAAAGCCGATGGCGGACGCGCGTCGGCGCTCGGGGCGCGAGTTTTGCGGAGGACGCCGAGGCGGATTTGTTTAAGACGACCCACGAAAGGAGGCGGCGCGATGATCGCCGTCGTTGAACCGGGAAGGCTCCGCGGGACGGTCGAGCTTCCCTCATCCAAATCCTATGCGCACCGGCTGCTGATTGCCGCGGCGCTGGCCGATGCGCCGGTGCTCGTGCGGCTCAACGCGCGAAACGCCGACATCGACGCCACCGTCAATTGCCTGCGTGCGCTTGGCGCGCAGATCGGCGAGGCCGAAGGCGGGCTTCGAGTTCGCCCGATCCCGCGGGGGTCTATGCCGTCCGGCCACCCTGTGCCGGGGACTGTGAAGCCGGTCTGCGCGGCCGCGGAATCCGGCGAGGGTGCGGGAACGCCGGCTGAAAGCGGGGAAGACTCCCTGCAAGGGGCTGTTCCGAACTGTGGAGATTCGGCCGATCTGCGCGCCGCGAACTCCAGCGCGGGCGGCGCTTCAGACAGAGCCGTTTTGCCCGATCTGCCCGCCCATAACGGCATTCGTCCAATGCCCGAGCTGTTCTGCGGCGAGAGCGGCTCGACGCTGCGGTTTCTGCTGCCCGTGGCAGCGGCGCTCGGCGTCTCCTGCGCGTTTACCGGCGCGGGGCGGCTGCCGGAGCGGCCGAATGCGCCGCTCACCGGCGCGCTGAACGCGCATGGCGTCCGCGCGGACCGCGACCGCCTGCCGATCCGCCTCTGCGGCCAGCTGCGCGGCGGGGACTACGAAATCGCCGGCGACATCAGCTCGCAGTACATCACGGGGCTGCTGTTCGCGCTGCCGCTGTGCGGGGAGGACAGCGCGCTTCGGCTGACCACGCCGCTCGCGTCGGCGTCCTATGTGGGCGTCACGCTGGACGTGCTCGCGCGCTTCGGCATCCGCATCGACCGCGCGCCGGAGGGCTGGGCGGTTCCGGGCGGGCAGCGCTACGCCAGCCCTGGCGAGGTTCGTGCCGAGGGCGACTGGTCGGCGGCGGCGTTCTGGCTGGCCGCGAACCGGCTGGGCAGCGAGGTCGCCTGCGAAGGGCTGCGCGAGGATTCCGCGCAGGGCGACCGCGCGATCGGCGGCCTGCTCGACCAACTGGGCGGCGAGGTCGACGCGACCGACACGCCGGATCTGGTGCCCGCGCTGGCCGTGGCGGCGGCGGTGCGGCCGGGGGTCACGCGCATCACGGGCGCGGCGCGGCTGCGGCTCAAGGAGAGCGACCGGCTCAGCGCCGTTGCGCAGATGTTGCGGGCGCTCGGCGGGCGCGCGGAGGAAACCGCCGACGGATTGATGATCGAAGGCGTCGCCCGGCTGAAGGGCGGCGAGGTGGACGGCCAGAACGATCACAGGATCGTCATGGCCGCGGCCATTGCGGCCACCGTGGCGGCTGGCCCGGTGCGCATCACCGGCGCGGAAGCGGTGGAAAAGTCGTATCCCGCGTTCTTCGACGACTTTCGCCGGCTCGGCGGGCGCGTGCGCTTTGAGCCGTGAAGTGCGCCTGAATTCCCGAAGGTGCTTTGCGCCATTCCGGCGAGCCAGATTTTCTGCGAAGGCGGGCGGAAGCGCCCGCTCGAAAAGGCGGATTTCCCGCAAAAGCAGACGGGGCGTCCGCCCGAAACGGCGGATTTCCTGTGAAGGCGGGCGGGAGTATTCGCCCAAAACGGCGAATTCCCTGCGAAGGGGCGGGAGCGTTTGCTCGGAATGGCGAATTTCCCGCAAAAGCGGGTGGAACGTTCGCTCGGAGCTGAGGCTTTTCCCTCCTTCAAACGCCCTCTTGCGCCGGCTTTTCCCATTCTGATCTCTGGGAGGTTGTCTATGTCGAATCTGATTGGAAACCACTATCGCGTGATGGTATTCGGGCAGTCGCACGCGCCGTCCATCGGCGCGGTGATCGAAGGGCTGCCCGCCGGTTTTCGGCCGGACTGGGATGCGGTTCGGGCGTTCATGGCGCGGCGCGCGCCGGGCGGAAGGCTCGCCACTTCGCGCCGCGAGGCCGACCTGCCCGAGATCCTCTCCGGGCTGAACGAGCGCGGCGAGACGTGCGGCGCGCCGCTGGCGATGCGGATCGTCAACGGCGACACGAAGTCGCAGGACTACGCCAAACTCCGCGACGTGCCGCGCCCCGGCCACGCGGACTATCCCGCCTACGTCAAGTTTGGCGGGGCGAACGACATCCGCGGCGGCGGGCAGTTCTCCGGGCGGCTGACCGCGCCGCTGTGCTTTGCCGGCGCGCTGGCGATGCAGCTGCTCGCGCGCGAGGGCATCCGCGTCCGCGCCCACATCGCGCGGATTGAAAACGCAGCCGACGCGCCGCTCGATCCGGTCAATCCCGACCTCGATGCCATTTCAGACGGCGATCTCGCCGTGATCGACCTGCAGGCTGCCGAGGCGATGCGGCGGGCGATCCTCGAGGCGAAGGCCGACTGCGATTCCGTCGGCGGCGAGGTCGAGTGCTTCGCCACCGGCGTGCCCGCCGGATTGGGCGATCCGATGTTCGACGGCGTCGAAAACCGCCTTGCGCGGGCGCTGTTCGGCATCCCCGCCGTGCGCGGCGTGGCGTTCGGCGCGGGCTTCGACGCCTGCGGGATGCGCGGAAGCGCGCACAACGACGCCTACCGGATGCGGGACGGCCGCGTCGTGACCGAGACGAACCGCCACGCCGGCATCCTGGGCGGCATCACCACGGGGATGCCCGTGCACGTCCGCGTGGCGTTCAAGCCGACCTCGTCCATCGCGCGGGAGCAGCATTCCGTCTCCCTCTCCGCGGGCGAGGACGCCGTGCTGGCCGTGCGCGGGCGGCACGACCCCTGCATCGTGCCGCGCGCCGTGCCCGTCGTCGAGGCCGTCACGGCCATCACCCTCTACGATCTCATCTTGGAAAGGAGCGCTTCACCATGGAACTGAACGACATTCGAGCGCGCATTGACGGCATCGACGCCAATTTGACCAAGCTGTTCGTCGAGCGCATGCAGACGGTTGCGGACGTGGCGGCCGCCAAGCAGTCCACCGGCAAGGCCGTGCGCGACCGCGCGCGCGAGCGCAGCGTCATCAACCGCGTGACCGCGCAGGCCGGAGATGCCTACGCGCCCTACGTCAAGGACCTCTACCGGCTGATCTTCGAGCTGAGCTGCAACTACCAGTCCGCGCTGATGGGCGAAAAATCGGCGCTGGGCGCGCAGATCGAGGCGGCGTGCGCGCAGTATGCGGGCGGGAAGATGCCCAACCGGGCGCTGGTCGCCTGCCAGGGCACCGAGGGCGCCTATGCGCAGCAGGCGTGCGAGAAGCTGTTCGAGTATCCGGACATCCTCTATTTCAACAGCTTCGACGGCGTGTTCAACGCGGTGGAGAAGGGCATGTGCGAATACGGCATTTTGCCGATTGAGAACAGCACCGCCGGCTCGGTCACGCAGGTGTACGACCTGATGGAGAAGCACTCGTTCCACATCGTCGGCGCGCGGCGGCTGCGCGTGGAGCACCAGCTGATGCGCAAGAAGGGCGCGTCGGGCCCGATCCGGGAGGTCGTCTCGCACGAGCAGGCGCTGAGGCAGTGCTCCGAGTTCTTCGACGCACACCCGGAGTACACGCCGGTTCCGATGGCGAACACCGCCGTCGCCGCCGAGTTCGCCGCCACGACCGAGCGCGACGACGTCGCCGTGATCGCCTCGAAGGCGTGCGCGGAGTTGTACAACCTCGAAATCGTGCAGACGTCCGTCAGCAACGCCCAGAGCAACTACACGCGCTTCATCTGCATCTCGCGCAACATGGAGATCTACCCGGATGCGCGCAAGGTCTCCATCATGTTCAACCTGCCGCACGAGGCCGGCTCGCTGAACGCCATCATCTCCCGGCTGGCCATCGCGGGCGTCAACCTGACGAAGCTCGAGAGCCGCCCGATGCCCGGACGCGAGTTCGAGTTCCGGTTCTTCTTTGACTTGGAGGCCGACGTGCACGATCCCGAGATCGTCAAGCTGCTGTGCGAGCTGGAGCGGCGCACCGAGCGGTTCGTGTTCCTCGGCGCGTATGAGGAGCGGTGAGATGGAGTACGGTCTGATCGGCGAAAGGCTCGGCCACAGCTATTCCCCGATGATCCACGCGCGGCTGGCGGACTACCGCTACGAGCTGGTCGAGGTCGCGCCGGACGCGCTGGATGGCTTCCTCCGCGCGCGGGACTTCCGGGGGCTGAACGTCACGATCCCGTACAAGCGCGCCGTGATCCCCTATTGCGCGGAGCTCTCGGACGTCGCGCGCGAGGTCGGCTGCGTGAACACGCTGCTCGTCCGCCCGGACGGCTCGCTCTACGGCCACAACACCGACATCGGCGGCTTCATCCACATGCTGCGCGGCGCGGGGATCGATCCCCGCGGCCGCAAGGCCGTGGTGCTCGGCAGCGGTGGCACGAGCCTGACCGCGCGCACGGCGCTCAGGCGTCTGGGCGCCAAGGAGACCGTCGTCGTCTCGCGCAGCGGCCCGGTCGACTACGCCGCGCTCTACGCGGACCACGCCGACGCGGAGATCCTGGTCAACACCACGCCGGTCGGGATGTACCCCAACAATGGCGCGTCCCCGGCCGATCTTAAGCGGCTGCCAAACCTCCTCGGCGTGGCGGACGTGGTGTACAATCCGGAAAAGACGGCGCTCGTGCTCGACGCGCTCGAGCGCGGCATCCCGGCGGTGTCGGGGCTTTCGATGCTCGTCGCGCAGGCGCGCGAGGCGGCGGAGCTGTTCTCCGGGCGGGACATCCCGGAAGCTGCGGGCGAGGCGGTGCTTCGCGAGATTCGCGGGCAGACGCTGAACCTCGTGCTGATCGGCATGCCGGGCTGCGGCAAGAGCTCGCTGGGCGAGGCGGTCGCCCGGGCGATGGGACGGCCGTTCGTCGACTGCGACGCCGAGATCGCCGCGCGCGCGGGCATGCCGGTTCCGGAGATCTTCGCCCGGTTTGGCGAGGCGCGCTTCCGCGAGATGGAGACGGAGGTTCTTCGCGATGCCTGCCGCGAGAGCGGCCGCGTGATCGCCACGGGCGGCGGCTCGATCCTGCGCGCGGAGAACGTGCGCGCCATGCGGCAGAACGGCCGCGTATGCTTCATCCGCCGCGCCATCGAGGCGCTGCCGCGCGACGGCCGGCCGCTGTCCTCGGCGTCCACCGACGCCGTGCGCAAACTCTGGGCCGAGCGGCGCGAGCGCTACATCGCCGCGGGCGACTTCGCCGTGGACAACAATTCGACGCTTTCCGACGCGGCCGCGCGGATTCAGGAGGGATTTTATGAAGCTGTTGGTCATTAACGGGCCGAATTTGAACATGCTCGGCATTCGCGAGCGCGCGCTCTACGGCGCGCAGGACTACGCTGCGCTGTGCGATTTCGTGCGCGCGCAGGCCGAGCGGCTGGGCGTCTCGGTGGAATTGTTTCAGTCGAACCACGAGGGCGCGATCGTCGACCGCATTCAGGCGGCGTACCAGAACATCGACGGCATCGTCATCAATCCCGCCGCCTACACGCACACCTCCGTGGCGATCCTCGACGCCCTCAAGGCCGTCAGCATCCCCGCCTGCGAGGTGCATCTGACCGACGTCAACGCGCGCGAGGACTTCCGCAAGGTCTCCTATGTGCGCCTGGCATGCGACCGGACGTTCGCCGGCTTTGGCTTTGACGGCTACCGCATGGCGATGGAATACTTGGTCGAGCGGTACGGAAAACCGGCGGAATGAGCCGGACGCCCGGCGAATGTGTGCAATCCATTCGCCGGACGGAAAAACGCGGCTGCGCGGCACGGCTCTTGAAGCCCTGCCGGATTGCCTGTGGTGGGAAACTTTCCCCGCGTCCTTTGCGCCTGGAATGCTTGCCTTTCCGGGCGCTTTTTTTGTGGATTCGCCCCGTGAAATGACCTTGAAACGCGGTAGACTTCTTCTCCAACAGTCGCATGGGCATACCAGAAGCGCACTTCGTGGAAGAATGCTTCAGATATTTGTAAAATTTACCTGAAAATATCGTTTCGGGAGGTTTTACAAATGACAAAGAAAAACTGCTTCGCCTTGATGAACAAGGAACTCAGAAACGCCCTGCGCACATACCATGCCCTTTCGGACATCTCGCAGGAAGAGCTCGCGGCCCGAATGCAGATCACGCCCAGAGCCTGCTCCGGGCTGGAAAACGGAGAATATGGATTTTCCATCTTTTCGACGATGGCGTTGTTTTCGATCCTCTCCCCCGAAGATCGGTTCAGGCTGTTTGCGAAACTCTGCGCCATAATGGCTCAGATGCTCGGGGAGGCGGCCTGATTCACAGGCTGGCAGCGAAGGGAAGGCAGCAGGAGAACGATCCATTGCCCGCATGTCCATCGCGCGATCTTTGCGCAATGCGGCGTGCGCGGCCGGCAAGGCAGCTTTGCGCATCCATGCCCCGGGAATCCCTGCTTATGGGACGGCATGCCGGTCCCAGAGCGCTGGCAAAGCCCATATATTTAAAAATTGCCCTGATCAATAGAATCAGAGTCAATTTTTGTTTTCTGAGTCAAATGCAGTTGCCGGCGGCGGGGAGGGCACTTGCGCCCGCGCAAGCTCCTTTTTGTCGCGGCCTTTCTCAATTTTGGGGCGGTCAGCGCGGCGTCCTGGCGGCGGGACGGGGATCGGCGCGCAGGATGGCGTAGAGGTCGACGTCGACATATCGCCCCTTGTTGCGCAGCTTCTGGCGTAGGCAGCCCTCATGGCGCATGCCGCACTTGCGCATGACCGCGCCGGAAGCGGGATTGTCCACCTCGTGGATCGCCTCCACGCGGTTGAGCCGCAGCGTTTCAAAGGCGTAACGGATCACCTCGCGCAGCGCTTCGGTCATGATGCCCTGTCCCCACATGTCGCGCGCGAGCGAATAGCCGACCTCGGCCGACGCGTGTTCAAAGTGGATCCACATGAACCCGATCGTGCCGATGATCCGCCCCGATTCCTTCCATTCAATCCCCCAGCTGGCGGCCTCGCCCATCCGGTATTTGCGCTGCATATAGCGGATATAGGCGCGCGATTCGCCGATGCTGCGGTGCGCATCCCAGAGCACATGGCGCGCGACCTCCGGATCGCGGCTGTAGGCGAATACGTCGCGCGCATCGCGCATCGTCAGCTTGCGCAGCCGCAGCCGCGGCGTCTCCAGCTCGGGCATATAGGCGTAGGGATCTCGTCCAATCATGCTCATTTTTCGAGAAAAGGCCGCGCGAGCGCGAGCGCGCAGACGGTCTTGGCGTCGTTGATTTCGTTGCTGGCGACCATGGCCATCGCCTCGTCATAGGGCAGCTTGACCACGTTGAGAAATTCATCGTCGTCCGGATGGCTCTCGCCGCGCGTCAATTCCTGCGCGAGATAGACGCCGATGCATTCGTCGCAGAAGCCCACCGTCGTCAGCAGATCGTTCAAATGCGTCCATTTGGACGCCTCGAGGCCGGTTTCCTCGCGCAATTCGCGCTTTGCCGCGGCAAGCCGGTCCTCGCCGCGGTAATCGAGCTTTCCCGCGGGGATCTCCATCAGCACGCGGCCGACCGGCGCTCGGAACTGCCGGACGAGATAGACGTTGCCGTCGCCGTCCACCGGCAGCACCGCCGCCGCGCCGATGTGCCGGGCGACCTCCCGCTTTGCCAGCTTGCCGTTGGGCAGCTGGTTGGTCAGATGGTCGATGTGCAGGATCAGGCCGTCGAATACATGCTCGGACGAGACGGTCTGTTCCATGATCCGGGAATCGTCGAAATTTCGCACGTTCACTCACCTCAATGTCCGTATGAACTCTATCATTCGCCTTCTGAGCGCAAAAATCCTGCCTCAAGCGCAAGAATGCGCCTTCAGCGGTTGATCTTTGGGTTTTCCGTCCGCTTCAGGATGTAGTCGATGCTGACGTCGTAGAAGTCGCTCAGGATCATCAGCGTCTCCGTCGGCGGAACCCGGCGCCCATTTTCATATTTGGACAAAAGCGCCTGCTCGATGCCCGTCGCCATCTGTACGGCGACCTGCGACAGCCCGCGCCTTTTCCTCAGCACCCGCAAGTTGTTTTCCATCGCAATCCCCCGTGGACATTATGGCATGTTTTTAAGGCACAGATATGACGATTTGTCATTTCTGCGCCAACTGCATCAAAACGCAAAAGGTTGCGCGCTTTAAGGGAGCGGCGGGTCAGCTGCGCTTGCGCAGGAGCTTTTTATAGCTCTCCGTCAGGATGCTGCTGCGCACGATCAGATAGACGCCCGGCGCGACCAGCGCGAGCATGCCGGCGATTCCAATGCCTTCGAGGAATGCCGATCCGGCGCTCGCACCGGCGATTTCGGCGCTGTATTCGGCCAGCGCGCTGCCCACCGAAGCCGGAATAGCGCTGGCGACGCACAGCGCGATGCCCACCGCGAGATCGCGCGCAAGGCGCGGACGGAACTGGTTCTGCGCCTCGTTCGCCCACTCTTCGACGCCCGGGCCGGGAGAAAACCGGCGCTTTTCGATGAACTCAAAGGGCTTCATCAGCGCGCCGGCGCACACGAACTGCCACACGCCCCACGCGACCAACACGAGCAGAGCGGGCAGGCCGACCGCCGTCGCCAGCAGGTCGCTGATGGCTTCCAGCGCGATCAGCGCCGTGGGCGAGAGGATGCAGGCCGCCACGCCGCGCGCGATCATCCGCGCGTTCGACTGGCAGTGTGAGGAGTAGTTGTAGGCTTCCGTAAGGCTCAGCTCCGGCAGCGCGCAGCGCGCGTCCGCCTCGCCGCCATCGGGCGCGGCATCCGGCGCGGCGCTGGAAAGCGCGTCGTCCAGATCGACGTCCGGGCGGATCAGTTCGTCGGCCGAGAGGCCAAACAGCCCGCACATCGCCACGATGCGGTCGAGGTCGGGCGTCGACGCGCCGGATTCCCATTTGGAAACCGACTGGCGCGATACGCCCAGCCGGCCGGCCAGCTCCTCCTGCGACCAGCCGCGCGCCCGGCGGAGGCAGGCGATCTTTGATGCAAGGTTCATGCGAATCCTCCTGATGGATGTCCGGCGGATGCCGGTTCGGTTTTTCTCCATTATACCAGAGCAACCGGTTGACATCCACCAATTTGAGTTGGAATTTGTCTCAACCGGCGGTTGCTCTGCGGGAAACCGGGGCGCGTGCGGGCTTGGAGCGGAGCTATGAAGGGCCGCGCCCGCAGAGCCGCGAAGGGAAACCGGGGCGCGTGCGGGCTTGGCGCGGACGCGGCCGAATGAAATGCTGCACAGGAGCAGATGAAAAACGGAATGCATTCGGCCATTCTGAGCCGCTGAACAGAGGAGGATGGCGGGCGGCCCAAACGATTGCGATAAGCCAGCCGGGCGCTGCAAAAAACGCCGGCGGGGTCGATTGTCCCCATCGGCGTTTTTGCCTGTCTGTACGGGCGGATGTGCGGCAAGTCCGCGCGGCTGCGATTCGCGCCTTCCGGAAGGTGCTTGAACAGGAGGTGGCGCGTCGCGGACGTCCGGCGGGAGACGCCGCTTTGCCCGCGGACTACAGATTCAGCGCTCTCGTCAGATTGCCGCCCAGAATGCGGCGCTTCGATTCTTCCGGCAGGTCCAACCCCGTGAGGTGATCGATCGCTTCCCGAATTGCCCGCGCATCGTTGTAGGGAAAATCCAGCCCAAAGATCGACGCGGTATCTCCGGTCTGCCAGATGAGGTCGTACACCCGCTCGTCGCTCAGATTCCACGCGCGGTTGACGTCCCGGTCAAAGACGCTCGTCAGGCCCGCATAGATTCGCGGTTCATCGCCGCGATGCATGTTGTTGAGCATGACCGCCAGCGCTTCTTCAAAAAAGCAGTAGCCTCCCACGTGCTCCATGCTGAAGCGCAGCCTGGGAAAGCGGTAGGCGACCTCGTCAAACCGCCAGAGCTGGTAATCCCGGATGCGGTGCCAGTGCACGCCGGTGTGGAACGAGAGAAACAGGCCGAGTTCCTCGGCGCGGGCGTAGACCTCGCACGCCTTTTCGCCGTCCACGACGAACTTCTGGAATGCGGGATGCATCTTGATTCCCCGAAAGCCCAGATCCGCGATGCGATCGACCTGTCCGCGCAGATCGCCCCGGTCGAAGTCGATGACTCCGAATCCGACGAGCCGATCGTTTCCGCGAATTTTTCCGGCGAGCCAGCCGTTCGTTTCTTCATTTCCCGGGCCGAGCTGACTTGGAAACGTCGCAAAGCAGACCGCCCGGGCGATCCCGCAATCGTCCATCGTCCTGAGGAGCGCTTCGACCGTACCGTCGGGGCGGACGTCTTTCGGAAATACATGCGCATGGTTGGCAAAAATCTCATGGCTCATATCGAGCAGTTCTCCTTTCGTTGCGCCGCGAAGCCCGCGCAGACTGATGGGAGGAGAAGCGACGCCGCAAGGCGCTTCTCTCCGACCCGCGGGGCGGGATTTTCGTTCTTTGCTTCGCCGTTCCCGGTTGGCTTTCGCCGGCGTTCAATCCCGCACGGAATTTCGATACTGCGTGGGCGTGATGCCGGCGAGTTTCCGAAAGATCGTGGCGAAATACTTTGGCGTGCCGAATCCCGTCTGTTCAGCGACTTCGTAGATCTTTAAGTCCGTCGTCCGAAACAGGAGCATGGCCTTTCGGATCCGGATATAATTGAGGTATTCCTTAAAGGACGTGTTCAGTTCGCGGCGAAAGCATTTGCTCAGATAGCTCTCCGAGATGAACAGCGCTTTCGCCACAGAGGCGGCCGAAAGATCTTCGGCATAGTGGTCGTCGACATACTGGAGCGCCGCTTCGATGTAGTTGTTGTGCGTGTGGCCGGAATAGATTCCCGGTAGGCGGGACGCGTCGGCGGCGGCCCTTTGCCGGGCACTGATTCTCTGGGCTACCCGCTCGACCGCGCGGTAGAATTCCTCGTCGTCAAACGGCTTGACGAAATAATCCGCCGTTTTGAGCTTGATTGCGCGAAAGGCGTATTCAAATTTTGGATATGCCGATACGACGATGAATTCAGGCCCTGGAATGTCGGCAAGGCTTTCCACCATTTCCAGGCCGTCGCGGCCTGGCATGGAGATGTCCGTAATGATCAAGTCGGGCCGCATTTCCCGGATTTCTCTTTCCGCCGTTTCCGCGTCCAGCGCGCTTCCGACCACTTTGCAGTCCATGCGCTCCCACGGGACGGTGAGCGTGAGTTCGTTCAGGAACAACACGGAATCATCCACAAGATAGACCTTGACCATTTTCCCATCCACCTACTTAATGCCCGACGAAATAAAGCTGTTGATAAACTGTTTTTGGAATAGCAAAAACAGCACCATCAGCGGAGCCAGGACGACCAGCGTCGCCGCGCAGGCATAGGCCCATTGGGGTCCGGCGTCTCCGCTGATCTTTGTCAGCAGCGCTAAGCCGACGGGAAGGGTCTGGCGCGAGGAGTTGTTGATGACCACGTTTGGCCACAGGTAGTTGTTCCAGTGGAAGTTGATTGAGACAATTGCAAAGGAGAGGTAGGCGGTTTTGCAGCTGGGCAGATACACATGCAGGAGCGATTGCGCCAGGTTGCATCCGTCGATCACCGCCGCCTCCTCCAGCGCCTTGGGAATCGTCTTGTAGCACTGCCGCAGCAGCATAATGCCCATGGACGATCCGAGGTAGATCACCATCACGCCCAGCCGGCGGTCCAGTAGGCCCATTTCCTTGATTGTCAGGTAGTTGGACAGCAAAAGAACGCTGCCGGGGATGACCATATGGGCCATCAGGATGGTCATGACCAGCTTCTTTCCCGCAAACTCAAGGCGCGCGATGGCGTAAGCTGCGAGCGTCACTGTAAACAGCTGGACCGCCAGGGTTCCAAGCGTAATGATCAGCGAATTCTTCAGATACGTAAAGAAATCCCATAGTTCAAATACATAGCGAAAATTTTCCGCTGAGAAGGTGAGTTCAAAGTTGAACTTCGTCACCATGCTCGCCGGGCGAATGGCCGACCAAACGCACCAGATCAGCGGGATCGCCCAAATGAGCGATATAACCAGGAGAAGCGCAAATCGCACAGCGGTTCCCCAGTGCGCTTTCTTCATTGACTCATCCCCTCAGCTCTCGTAATGCGTGATTCTGTCCAGGCCGAAGTTTTGCAGGCAGATCACCGTCAGGACCACGATCATCAGCAGGACGCTGTAAGTCGCCGCCATCCCGTAGTCAAATTTTCCAAACGACATGTTGTAGATGTAGTACATGACCATCGAGCTTGCGTTGTTGGGGCCGCCTCGCGTCAAAATTGCGATCGAGTCCACCACCTGCACCGCGTTGCTGATGGAGAGCGTGACTGTAAATACCGTTGTGGGCATGAGCAGAGGGAACGTAATGCTCCGAAATTTCTGCCACTCATTCGCGCCATCCAGGGTCGCAGCTTCGTAATAGGACGCGTCGATATTCTGAAGGCCCGAAAGGTAGAAGAGCATCATGTAACCCGCTTGCTGCCAGATATAAATTACCGCCAGCGCATAGAGCACTGTCGCGGAATCGCCCAGCCAGTTGTGCGTCGGCAGGCCGATCAACTCGAAAATCCGATTGATATAGCCGATTTCCGATGCGAGCAGATACATCCACACTAGGTAGAACCCCACCATGGGAGAGATATTCGGATAGAAAATCATCGCTCGGAAAGCCGTCCTGCCGGGCGTCTTTCGATTCAGCAGGCATGCAAACAAAAGCCCCAGAATGAGCGACGCGGGAATGACCACCGCGCAGAATACCAGCGTGTTTTCAACGGATCTCGCAAATCCGGGATCCCGGAAGGCGCGGACATAGTTTTCAATGCCATTGAAGACTGCCGCCGGCGTAGACAATTTTTTCTTGTAAAAGCTCAGAACAAAGGTCTTGACAAATGGATAGAACGTAAACATCGCCATGAATATCAGCGAAGGCGCCAGCAGCGTCCAGGCCTTCACGGTATCCCGCGTTCGCTTTTGTCTCGAAATCCGCTCCATATTCCCTCCACTGTCCGCATGCCGTCCCCAATCCGGGCTTGCCCCGGCGGGACGGCGAGCGCGGCCGCCATTTCCCCCATGGGGCGCGGACTTCTTCTGCGAAGGAAGATGTCCGCGCCGCATCGTGGAGAACCTTGATTTCTGCTTATCTGTAATCCTCGAGAATGTAGTCGGCCTCGCTCTGCGCATAGGCCACGGCATCGTCGATGCTGCTCTCGCCCAGCACTACCGAAGTGCACATATTGGTGAACAGTTCGCCGATCTCAGTCGATGCAAACACGGAAAGCTGGCGATATGCGCTGTCGAGCTGATCGTACATCACGCTGGCTTGCGGGACTTCCTCAAAGTAATTCTTCATTGTCTCGGTATCTCTTGCCGATACGCGCGAGGCAATATAGCCCGTGCCCACGCTCCAGCGGGCCTGAACCTCTGTGTCGGTCATGTAGCGCATAAATCTCCACGCAGCGTCGTATTGCTCCTGGGTCGTGTTGTCGCACTTGATCATGTACATGTCTCCGCCGCCGCCAATCGACGCGCCCGCCGCATCGCCGCGTCCGGGCATCAGGCAAACGCCAAAGTTAAAGTCGACGCTATCGCGAATGTTCGCGAGATTGCCGGAGCTTGCGGAAATGATCGAAACCGCGCCCTCGATAAAGTTCGACGGAAGCAGGCCCTCGTCAATGACGCCTTCCGGGGAAGCGCCCGCCTCGACGAGATCCAGATTGAACTGAAGCGCCTCCTTCACCGCGTCCGTATCGAAGTACACCTCCGTGCCATCCGGAGAGAAGATGTTCGAACCGTTTTCGGAAGCGGTGATGCACAGCGACTGTTGCTGCCAGTTGGAGGAATTCGCGATCATGACGCCCCAGCGCTCGACATTTCCCGCGTCGTCGCGAACCGTCAGCTTTGAACCGACTTCGAGCAGCTTATCCCACGTCTTCGGAGGATTGTTCGCGTCCAATCCGGCCTCTGCAAAGTGATCCATGTTGTAGTACATGGCCAATACGCTGCGCTGGAAGGGAAGCGCATAATGCTTGCCGTCGTACATGCCCGATTCGAGGTACACCGGATAGAAATCGTTGATGAGCTCATCCCCACCGTCCGCCGCGATGTAATCATCCAGGCAGACAACGGCGTCCATCGCGATCAGCTCCAGCAGCCGCTGATCCAGGATGCACAGCTGCGGCGCGTTTCCGCCTTCCAGAGCGAGGGTCAGTTTCGTCATCGTGTCGTTGTAGGCGCCGCAGAATACAGCGTCGACGTCAATATCGGGGTTCTGCTCTTCAAACTCTGCGACGAACTGCTCGATCAACTCTGCCGCAGCGCCGCCCAATTGTACGGGGAAGTAGAATTGTACCGTCGTTTTTTCCGCTTCCGCCATGGCCGGCATTCCAAGCGCCATTGCCAATACGAGAAACATTGCCAGCATCTTTCGAACCATAGGGTGCCCCTCCTTTGAATGAATGTAACTATATTTTACATCATCCGGGCAAGTAATGTGTCTGAATGTCGTCAGACTTGGTTTAATATTCAGCACTTTTCTGTTTTTTTAGCATTTCCAGCACGACCTTTGTGAATTTTTCGTTTTTGCTCGCGATGTGCAATTTGCCCTGCGCGCCGTAATAAAGCCTGAGCCGTTCGGAGATATTGTTCAGCCCGATCCCCTGATGATACGCCATGCCGTCCGCGGGCTTGCAGCGTGCGGCTTCGCGGATTCCCCTTCCGTTGTCGACGACCCGCAGGAAGATCTTTTCCCCTTCGATCCATCCGGAAATTGCTACGATGGGTTTTTCTACTCCGGGCAATCCGTGACAAACGGCATTTTCGACCAGGGGCTGTAAAATCAATCGGGGAACTTCTTGCTGCATCAACGCTTCGCAGACCTGTATCCGCAGCGAAATCGGGCGTATGCCGCGCAAATTCTGCATTTGAATGTACTTTTCCACCAAATCCAATTCCTCGGAGACGGTCGAAAACTCCTCGTCGACGGAGAGCGTATTTCGCATAAGCGCGCCAAAGCACACCACGAGCTCTGCGATTTCCCGGGTCTTGCCCAGTTTTGCCATGGCCTTGATGTCGTTAAGGACGTTGTAGATAAAGTGGGGGCGCATTTGCGCTTTGAGCAGGTTCAGCTCTGCCGTGGCCAGTATTCGCTGCTTGTCCTGTATTTTTGAGATCAGTTCGCGCACCTGTTCGTTCATTGCGTTGAGATGCTCTCCGATGCGCACGATCTCCTGAAAATCCCCGCGCATGGGAACATACTTTTCCTGAAACTCGCTGGAGGGTCCCTTTCGGCACACTTCCAGCAGCTGTTCCATTTGGCTGGAAATCCGCTTGGAGAGCAAGGCCCCGCTGGTTGCCGCAATTCCCAGCGAGAGCGCGACGATGGCCGCCAGTCCCGCCAGCATTCCAACAATCAAGGGGCGAATGAATCGATTGTCGGCCGTGATCAGGAGCTTCAGCCCGCTCTCTTCGAGCACCCTGACGCACCCTGAATTTCCGCGGACTTCGCCCTCTGGAACCTCCAGCATCGCCAGCAGTTCGCGATCCTTGAGGGTCACGCCTTCCTCTATGCGCCCAGTCTGAGAGTAGGCGACGACGTTGTTGCGATCGATTAAAACGATGTCCGAGATGTAGGCGGAATCGTATTCCGACATCAGGGCTGCCAGGGCTTTTCGCGGAATATCCAGAATCGCATAGCCGTCCCAGCCGTCGTCGACCAGCGATTGGCCGATGCTCAGGGCGATCTGCCGGCCATTATAGGAAGTGTACTTTGTCGCCCGCACCGCCTCTCCTGCCTCGCGAGTCCGGCAGAAGAATTCGACCTCGCGGTAGGCGGGGAGTTTGTACAAATTGGGAATGGAACCCGTGGAATAGCGAAAGGCGCCGTCTCCGGACAGAAGGTGCAGCTGCAATTCGTCGTGGTATCCGGTAAGCAGTACGTTCATAAGATTCTGCGCTTCTTTGTCCAGCACGCGGCGCGTGCGCATCTGTTCGACAATTTCTTCGCTTTCCATACAGGTGCGCAGCAGATGTGCCCGCTCTCCGATCCAGAGGCTCAGTTCGCTTTCCAGATTGATCGCGCTTGTCTGCAGCCGGCTCAGATTCGATTGCTCCAAATAGCCTGAAACGGCCGTCATGCAGATGCTGCACGCCAATACCATGGGGATTACCGCGAAAAAGATATATGTAGATCGAATATACTTTCCAAGGCTTCGATTTTCCTGCCGGCTGCCCATCGCCTTGCCACCCTTCCCGATGCGTTCTATGTGGAATATAACAAAAAAGGGACGTGCTGTCAATTTGAATCCGGCTGTGCGGGGGAAAGGCGTTTGCTCATGCGCGCTCATTCCGGCCGTTTTGACGGAAGACTCCTTGCAATCGGAGATCTCCTCAGAAGGACGGCCATTCAAGCCGGGCGGTTCGGAGAACGGAAGTTTATAACAAACCTTCGGGATCCTTTGGCGATGCGAATTCTTGACTTAGCGCCGCTAGGGCTGCGAATTCTCTGCGAAAGCGGACGGAAGAGGCGTCGTAATTGTTTGTTTTCTTTATTTTCCCTCCGAAGGGCGGGAAAGCGGACGCGGCGCACGGATGGTTCAGGGGATGCGCGACGGCACAGCTGCCGCGCAGATGTCCGATGGCGGGCCGCGCGCTTCGACATCGATCTGCACAAATCAAACGCCCGGCGCCTGATCCGCACTGCGGAGGCAGGTTTCCGGGCGCTCGCCGCTGAACCGGACATGCAGCTTTTGCTGCATCCGGCGCTTGATTCATGCGCAGGCCATACCGCGAATGCTTTCGATGTATCGTTGCTTAAAGTTCAGCGTTCCAAGCGGCGAACGCTGCCGCGTATGGTCAGGTTGGGGGAACAAATGGTCTTCACACAGTGCGCCAATGGATCGGCAATGCGCTTGAGCAGGGTTTCGGCGGCATAGGTGCCCATGGTTTTGGAATCGTAGCCGATGCAGGTGATGCTTAAGCCGTCTTCGCTGATGAGCGGCGAATCGTCAAAGCTGATGATGCTCAAATCCTCCGGGACGCGCCGGCCCAGCTTCGTCAGCTGATGGACGGCGCCGGCAGCCATGTAGTCGTTACCGATATAGGCGGCGGTGTAATCCTTTTGGGCCAGCCAGTTCGCAAATTCCTTTCCGCATTCCCGGGACAGATCGCCAAATACGATGCTGTCGTCGGGCAAGGTCAGGCCGTTGTCCTGCATGGCGTGCTGGAAGCCGCGCAGCCGGTCCTCGACGGCGGAGGAGGTTTGGGGCCCCGCCAGATGGGCGATGCGCCGGTGTCCATTCTCCATCAGGTGTTGCGCCGCGAGATAGCCGCCGCGGTAATTGTCGATTCTCACCACGTCC
The DNA here is from genome assembly GCA_018716805.1 of Candidatus Faecivicinus avistercoris. GTDB lineage: Bacteria > Bacillota > Clostridia > Christensenellales > Aristaeellaceae > Faecivicinus > Faecivicinus avistercoris. The sequence continues at coordinate 20,547 of DVJL01000118.1, forward strand.
AGGTCGAGGGATCGGATGTATCGGTTGACCAGCACGACGGGAATGCTGGCGTGGGACAGAAATTCGACCAGTTCCTTGCTTTCCACCACCGTAATCAGCACGATGCCGGCATAATAATTCTCGTGCGCGCTGCGAATGACTTCCATTTCCTTCTTCGTGTCGTAATGGCTGTTGCAGAGCACGATGGAGTAGCCGTGTGCGGCCAGCACATCGGACAGTCCCACGATGATGTTGGCGAAAAATTCCTTGCAGATGTCGCCGACGACCACGAGCACCATCTTTGACAGCGCGCCCTTGCCCAGAAACAGGTTTTCGGTATCGGTAATGCCCAGCTCCAGCATGGCGTTGCGAATGCGTTTGAGCGTTTCAGGGCGCACCTTCGCGCTGTGGGTCAGCGCCCGGGAGACGGTTGCGAAGGAAACGCCGGCCTTTTCTGCGATTAGCTTTTGTGGAATCATGGTTTGTGCCTCCTTCCGATCGCTTCTCGCTAAAATCATAGCGCAATTTGCCCGCATTTTCAAGAGTTTTGGATTCATTTTGAAATTCTTGAAATTTATGAAATTGGATTGAAACTGCGCCGGCTTCCATGGTATGATTGAGCCGAACCTGCAGCAGCCGCTCTTTCGCAATTTTGAATGTAGAAGACCCTTTGAAGCCGGTGATTTTGGAAAAAGAAATCTGCTGAATTGATGAGGTGGAAAGCGCATGATTCACGACATTGGACACCGCCGTGAACTCCTGGTGGACGATTATTTGATCGACGCCGCCCGAACAACCACCCGAGAAGCGCTGCATCATCCGGTGCGCCGCGAGCGGGTGCTGACGAACGACGCGCCGTGGGAGGCCGATGGCTGGGTGTATTATACGGTGCTGCGCGATGGGGATTTGTTCCGAATGTACTACCTGTGCTTCCCGATGTACGACGAGAAGCGAATGAAGCACGATCCGGCCTTTCACCATGTGTGCTATGCCGAGAGCCGGGACGGCGTGAACTGGGAGAAGCCCCGGTTGGGAATCTGTGAGATTGATGGGAAGCGCGAAAATAACGTCGTCGCCATTACCGATACCATGGATGCCTTTCACGTGTTCATCGATAAAAATCCGGCCTGTCCGCCCGGCGAGCGCTATAAGGCCGTCTATACCAAGCCGGGGCGGCAGCTGTGGTGCAAGACCAGCGCCGACGGCATCCACTTTTCCGAGGGATGGATGCTGACGGATAGAGGATGTTTTGATTCACACAACACGGCTTTTTGGGACGAACGATTGCAGACTTACGTCTGCTATGCCCGCGATTTCCATGCCGCCGCAGATGGCGAGCGCATCCGCGACATCCGCCGCATGGAATCGCCAGATTTCCGGCATTGGTCTGAACCGGAGCGAATTCGATATCTCGATTCCCCTTATGACTTTCATATGTACACCAACGGAATCCAGCCGTACTTCCGCGCACCCCACCTGTATGTGGCGCTGCCGGCGAGATACACCGAACGGAGGGCGTGGACGGCAAACTACGATCGCCTCTGCGGCGCGGAACACCGAAGGTGGTTGATGCAGCTCCATCCCCGCTATGGCCTGGCCGTGACCGATGGGTTGTTCATGTCGTCTCGGGATGGCCGGAATTTCCGCCGGTGGAACGAGGCGTTTCTGAGACCTGGCGCGGAAAGCCCGAAGCGATGGATTTACGGGGACTGTTATGCCTCCTACGGCCTGCTGCCCACGGCCACGGGCGTAGAGGGGGAAGCGCCCGAGCTCTCCTTTTATGCCAGCGCCAACGATTGGTCGGGCACGCCGGTGCAGGTCTTTCGCTATACCCTGCGCATGGATGGCTTTGTCAGCCAAGGCGCGGATTACGCGGGTGGAACGATGGTCACGCAGCCGCTTCGGTTCGACGGCGACGCGCTAACGCTGAATTTTGCGACTTCTGCCGCCGGAAGCCTTCGGGTTTTGCTGGAGGATGAGGGGGGAACGCCCATATCCGGGTATGACAGCGGAGAACTGTTCGGCGATTCAATCGATCGCGTCGTGGATTTTGAGCGGCCGCTCGCCGCGCTGCGGGGCATGCCGGTGCGAATGCGCGTGGAGATGCGCGACGCCGAGCTCTATGCCTTTGCATTTCCAATTCGACAGGGCCGGTAAACGGCCGCTTTAAGGAGGACAGCGGGATATGGGAAATACTTTTCGAATGGCATTGAATTCCGGAAGACGGCTGCTGGGTACGCACGTCAATCTGGTGGATTACCGCACCTGTGAGATGCTGGGCGCCGTCGGATTCGACTACCTTTGGATCGACATGGAGCATATTTCCACCGACTTTCACGATATGGAACGGCATCTGATCGCGGCAAAGGCAGCGGGTACGCCGTGCCTGGTGCGCGTGACGTGGAACGATATTCCCAACATCAAGCGCGTGCTGGAAGCCGGGCCGGACGCCATCGTGGTGCCGATGGTCAACAGCGTAGAGGAGGCGCGCCGCGCCATCGATACCTGCATCTATCCGCCCGAGGGGCGCCGGGGATTTGGGCCGTGCCGCGCGATTCGATACGGCATCGATAGCGCCCGGGAGTACATCCACCATGCCAGCAAGGAGCTGTGCCGGTTCGTGCAGGTGGAGACGCGGGAGGCGGTAGAATGCATGGAGAAGATCGCAGAGATCCCCTATCTGGATGGATTCATCATCGGCCCCATGGATCTGAGCGGATCCGTGGGAGAGCTGGGGCAGTCGCCCAATGGCGTGGAGGCGAACCGATTGATCGAAACGGCGATCCGGAAGGCGCATGCCTGCGGCAAGCCCATTGGGATTTCGACGGGGGCGGATAACGCCGAAGAATTGGCGCATTGGATGAGCATGGGGGTGGACTTCCTCTCCGCGAGCACGGATATGTGGGGAATTATCAAGAGCGCTCGGGAACTGCTGGAGCGGATGGAGGCCATTTCTGTGCGGTATCCCCGCTGCAGTGGAGGCCAGCCATGAATCGCCGGAGCGGAAACAGCGGGCTCCTGCGAGGTCTTGGCAGGGACGTCCGCCGGGATTGGCAGCTGTATCTCTTTCTGGCGCCCGCGATTCTGATTGTCCTGTTCTTCAAATACGTGCCCATCTATGGGCTGCAGATTGCATTCCGGGATTTCAAGCCGACGCGCGGCATCTGGGACAGTGCCTGGGTGGGCATGAAGTGGTTTGAACGATTTTTCCAATCGCCGAATCTGTGGGTGTATGTGCGCAATACGCTGGTGCTTTCCGTGCTGGGCGTGTTGATCGCATTTCCATTGAAGATCCTGCTTGCGCTGATCCTGAACGAAATCCGCATGCCGCGGTATAAGAAGTTCGTGCAGACCGTGACCTATGCCCCTTATTTTATTTCGATCACCGTGTTGGTCAGCATGGTCAACTTGATGCTCCAGAAGGATACGGGCGTGCTGACCCAGTTTTTTGAAGGGTTTGGCATCCCCGCAGGGGACTGGCTGACGAGCGTGAAGGCGTTTCCGTGGCTGTATGTGGTTTCGGGCATGTGGCAGCAGACGGGCTGGGGTGCGGTGATCTTTCTGGCGGCGCTGGCCGGCGTGGACCCGCAGCTGCACGAGGCGGCGATGATCGACGGCGCGACGCGCCTGCAGCGCATCTGGCATGTAAACCTGCCCAGCATATTGCCCACCATAACCATCATGCTGATTTTGCAGATGGGCACGCTGATGAGCGTAGGGCATGACAAGGCGCTTCTGATGCAAAACGCGCTGAATCTGGAGGCGAGCGAGCTGATTTCCACCTATGTGTACAAGATCGGACTGCAAAAGGCTCAATACAGCCTGTCCGCCGCGGTGGGAATGGTGAATTCCCTGGTCAACGTGGCGCTGATGCTGACGATGAATTGGATCGTGAAGAAGATGGGGCAGGTGACAGCCGTATGATCCGGTACAAACGCCGCAATCTGGAGTCCCGCGACGACCGCATCGTGGACGCGGTGGTGATGGTCATTACCGTGATCGCGCTGGTGATCGTGCTGTATCCGCTCATATTCGTGCTGTCGGCCTCCATCAGCGAGCCGATGGAGGTGGTGGCTGGCAATGTACGCCTGTGGCCGGTCGGATTTACGCTGGAGGGTTACAGGCGCATCCTGGAGTATTCGCTGATCTGGAAGGGGTATTTGAACACGATATTGTATACGCTGGGGAGCGTTGTGGTGTCGTTGGTGGCCACGATTCCCGCGGCTTATGCGCTTTCCCGGAAAAACCTGCGGGGACGCGGACTGTTTACCGCTATTTTTGCCTTTACGATGTTTTTTAACGCGGGGCTGGTGCCCACCTATCTGGCGGTACAGAGCTATGGGATGCTGAATACGTTTTGGCCGCTGCTCCTCGAAGGGGCGGTGACGATGAACAACCTGATCGTGGTGCGCACTTATTTTCACACGTCGATTCCCTATGATCTGTCAGAGGCGGCGTTCATCGATGGGTGCAGCGATTTCAAACTGTTCTTCCAGATCATGCTGCCGCTGGCCAAGCCCGTCGTAACGGTAATCGCGCTGTACGCGGCCGTGGCCCAGTGGAACAGCTACTTCAACCCGCTGATCTATTTGACCGATTCGGCAAAGTACCCGTTGCAGGTGCATCTGCGCAATATCCTGCTGATGGGAGAGACGCAGGAGATTATGGGTTCGGATCCGGAGGAACTGGCCGATATGGTTCGGCTGCGCCAGCTGAGAGAATCCATGAAGTACGGGCTGATCGTCATCTCGGCGCTGCCCATGCTGTGCGTCTATCCGTTCTTACAGCGATTCTTTATGAAAGGGATCCTGCTCGGCTCCATCAAGGGATGATGAGAGCCTGCCGCGCTGGCAAAAGGGGGGAGAGGAGAGACCTTGCGGGCGAAAAAGGGCCGGTTCCAGAGAGGTAATTCAACTTAGTGAAAGGAGATATCACCCCATGAAACGCATGTTGTCCCTGATTCTGGCGCTGATGCTGGGCGCTGCCTTTGCCGGCGCATTTGCACAGGAGGAGCTGTCTGAGTATAGCCAGGCGATCGATCTGTCTGTCGACTACCCCATCTTTACCCAGGACGACATTTCCTTCCCGCTCGTAGAGGAACCCATTGCGATTAGCGTCATGTTCCCGCGCTCGGCCAACCATGCCGAAGACTTCAGCGATATCTGGTGGACGCAACACGTCGCAGAACTGACGGGCATCACGTTTGATTTCACGCTCATTGAAAGCGACGTGTGGGAAGAGCGCAAAAACCTGGCGTTTGTGTCGGGGGATTATCCCGAGATGTTCTTTACGGGCATTACTTCTTCCGACGAACTGACCTATGGTTACGAGGGCAAGCTGCTCGACCTGAAGCCGCTCATCGAGCAGTATGCGCCCAACATCGTCGAACTGTACAAGGCGTTCCCGGATGTCGTCAAGGGGACGATGCACGAAAATGGCGCCATCTATGTCCTGCCCATGATCTCGTATGCGCCCCGCAGCTCCAATCCCTCCTGCATATTGGTGAATTCCGATTGGCTGGAGGCCGTCGGCCAGGAGATCCCGACGGACACGGAATCCCTGTATCAGCTCCTCAAGGCATTTAAGGAGCAGGATCCCAACGGCAACGGCGAGGCCGACGAGATCCCCACGACGCTGCGCGCCACGGACGCCACGGGCAATCCCATTAACGATTACATCCTGTATGCCTTCGGGTTTACGGATATGACCAACGATGTGATCGACGGCCAGTATGTATTCGTTCCCGCGCAGGAGAATTATCGCGCATACGTCGAATACATGCACCGCCTCTATTCTGAGGGACTGCTGGATGCCGATTACTTTACCCAGGACACCATGGAGATGGAGGCGAAGCTGGCCGATGAGCGGGTGGGCGTGACCACCAACAGCATGACGGCGCTTGTGGAGGACTACGAAAACTACATTGCGGTGCCCGCATTGACCAGCCCCGTTCACACCGAAGCGGTCTGGCCGATGACCAGCATCAACTATCAGCGCGACGTCGCTTGCATGGCGCTGACCGATAAGTGCTCCGAGGAGGCCGCCATCGCGGCGATCAAGTTCGCCAATTATCTCGTGACCACAGAGGGCTCTTTGGCGGCGCGCCTCGGCCCCTCTCAGGCGGAGAGCGATGCTGGATACGGCTATACCTACGAATCCATCGAAAACAAGCATGCTTACGGCGCCACCCGCGCCTATCCGGAGGAGTATTCCAGCTATTACAACTTCCGCATGAGCCAGACGCCCATGAATCTGCCCGCCTATATCAATCCCCTGGTGGACGACGTGGTGGTCGGCAGCGATGACAAGAACAACTGGACCACAACGCTCTGGGCGGATTCGGGGATCTACGATGTCTCCCGGCCGATCTTTGACCTGCAGTGCACTTTTACGGAGGACGAGCAGACCGACCTCGCCTATTATCAGGAGCTGATCGGCTACGCGACTTCGGCCCGCGCGAAGTTCATCACCGGAGAGGTCGAATTGAACGACGAAACCTGGGCGGACTATCTTTCCGATTTGGAAGCCTACGGACTGTCGGATTATTCGGCGCTGTGCCAGACTGCCTACGAGCGCTATCTGTCCCTGCCGGATACCATCGGTTAGAGTGGGAAATTTACGGTTTTGCGGCTGCTGCTCCAGCGTGGAGGGCAGCCGCTTTTTTGATTGTGGATTTCTCCCGCGTCCCTCCTGGAGCCCGCTCAGCCCGGCCGGCTGGGCGGGCTCCGGCTGGCCTGCGTAGGGGTGTGCCGGCGCACCAGCGGCCGGTGCGGTTCTGCGGCTTGTCAATATTGCGTATAAGTGTTGGAAGGGGAAAGAATTGGTAGATGAAATGCGGTTTATTGCGCATATCATCGCGCATAAAATTGGATAAGATCAATTATATATAAAAATATGGTTAACAAAATGTGCCAAAACAGGTATAATGTAAAAAGATATACGGGGGAGGGCAATTGACTTTCGCCGCAGGACCGACTTTTGAATGAAAGGACTGTTGTGCTTGAAGAAGAAAGCCGCTTCGATCATTCCACGGGACAGGGGGGTGCGCGATTTTATCGTCCGCCGCCGCATCAATCGAAACTGGCAGCTGTACGTCATGCTGATTCCGGTGGCTGCATTTTTTGTGGTGTTCTGCTACATGCCGATGTACGGCATTGTCCTGGCGTTCAAGGACTACCGCGCGATGCGCGGCATCATGGGCAGTCCATGGGCGGAGCCGCTGACGAAATATTTTGTGCAGTTTTTCAATTCCCCCTATTTCGAGCGCGTGGTTGGAAATACGATTCTGTTGAGCCTTGAATCGCTGATCTTCAATTTTCCGCTGCCGATTCTGCTGGCGCTGAGCATCAACGAGGTTCGGTCGGTCAAATATAAAAAATTCGTTCAAAACATCACCTATGCGCCGCATTTCCTGTCGGTATTGGTGCTGGTGGGCGTGATCCGCGCGTTCTGCAACACCGATTACGGCATTGTCAATATCATCATCCGCAAGCTCGGCGGCGAGGGATACAACTGGCTGCAGCGCGCGGACATGTTCCGGCCGCTCTATATCGGCTCGAATATTTGGCAGAACATCGGCTGGGATTCCATCATTTACATCGCCGCGCTGGCGGGAATCGATCCGCAGCTGCACGAGGCGGCCATGATGGATGGCGCCAACCGGCTGCAGCGCATCTGGCACATCAACCTGCCGGGTATCCTGCCGACGATGGTCATCCTGCTGATCCTGAATTCCGGCCAGATCATGAACGTCGGCTTTGAGAAGGTCTATCTGATGCAGAACGACCTGAACCTCTCGACTTCGGACGTCATCGCGACGTATTCCTACCGGATCGGCATCGAGACGGCGCAGTACAGCCTGTCGACCGCCATCGGCCTGTTCAATTCCGTGATTAACTGCGTTCTGCTTTTGATCGTGAACACGTGTTCCCGGAAGCTGAGCGAGACCAGCCTGTGGTGAGGAGGGGAGCGCATGGCAAAGGCGAACACCCATTCCCGCATGAGCCTCGGGGACCGGATCTTCGATTCGATCAACGTCGTTCTGCTCGGGCTCTTGGCGTTGATTATCATCTATCCGCTGGTGTATGTGCTCAGCGCATCGTTCAGCGATCCCGTCTCCGTCGCGTCGGGGGACATGATCCTCTGGCCGGTCAACCTGACGCTTGAGAATTATGAGGAGGTCTTCAAGAATCAGAGCATCATCACCGGCTATCGCAATTCGCTGATCATCCTCGTGTCGGGCACGGCGCTGAATCTGGTCATGACCGTGCTTGCGGCGTTTCCGATGTCGCGGCGCGACCTGTGGGGCCGCAACGTGATGATGAAGCTGATGACGTTCACCATGTTCTTCTCCGGCGGCTTGATCCCGACCTACCTGCTGATCACCCGCACGCTGGGGCTGATGAACAGCTGGCTGGCGCTGATCCTGCCGGGCGCGATCTCCGTGTACAACATGATCATCATGCGCACCTACTTTCAGACGTCGATCCCCTATGAATTGCAGGAGGCGGCGGACATCGACGGCTGCTCGCCCTTCGGCGTGCTGATCCGCATCATCCTGCCGCTCTCCGGCCCGATCCTCGCGGTCATCGGCCTGTACTACGGCGTGGGCCACTGGAACAGCTATTTCTCCGCGCTTCTGTACATCAACCGCGAGGAGCTTCAGCCGCTGCAGCTCTATCTGCGCAGGGTGCTCACCCTCAATTCCAACCAGAGCCTGCTGAGCACGGGAAGCGACGAGGCCGCGCGCCAGGCCATGCGCGCCGAGACGATCAAGTATGCGGTCATCGTGGTCTCGAGCGTGCCGATGCTGGTGATCTATCCGTTTGTTCAGAAGTTCTTCGTCAAAGGCGTCATGATCGGTGCGATTAAGGGATAGAAATCGCAAGCGGCGCCCACTGAAAGGGAGTCCTTTCCGCGGTGCGGAAAAAATATCAAGGAGGTTGTATTCATGAAGAGGTTCCTGGTTCTGTTGCTCGCTGTAATGCTCTGCCTGACTGCCAGCGGCATGGCCGAAGTTGCCCTCGAGGGCCTGCCCATCACCGATGAACCGATTACGCTGACCTGCGCTGTGCAGCAATCCCCCATCCAGGGCGATTTCAATGAGATGGTCATTCTGAAGGAATTCGCCGAAGAATCCAACGTCAACATTGAATTCCAGAACATCCCTTCGTCGGATCTGGAGACTCAGCTGAGCCTGATGCTCGCCAGCGCGGAGGTTCCGGACCTCCTGATGAAGATGAACGTGAGCGCAGCGACTCAGGCTACGTACGCCGCCGAGGGCATGTTCGTGGCGCTGTCGGACTATGAGGAATACATGCCGAACCTGATGAGCTGGTTTGAGGAGTACCCCACCGCCAAGGACGCCGTGACGATGTCGGACGGCAAGATCTACGGCGCGCCGTACATCCTCGCGGGCGAGTCCATCCGCATGGGCGGCAAGATGTGGTTCAACACCGACCTGATGGAGAAGGTCGGCTATGACACCATTCCGACCACGACCGATGAGCTGCTCGAGTACTTCCGCGCGACGGCCGCCTACGACTACAACGAAAACGGCCAGGCCGACGAGATCGCGCTGTCTGCCGGCAGCATCGACGACGTCATGTACCTGTTCATGGGCTCCTACGGCCTGATGAACCGCGGCAGTTCCCACAGGGACGTCTATGTGGACGACGACGGCGAGCTCCAGTACGCCTATTCCAGCGAGCGCTTCAAGGAAGAGCTGCGCTATCTGAATCAGATGTACACGGAAGGGCTGCTCGACCCGGACATCTTTACGATCGACTTCGCCCAGCTGATCGCCAAGTCGTCCACGGGCCGCGTGGGAACCTATATCTTCGTCAACAACTCTCCCGTCTCCAACACCGAATACGAGCAGTATACCCTCGGCTTTACCGAGCCGTTTGAGGGCCCGCAGGGCTACAAGACCTACGGCTACTACTCCATCCCGGCCAGCAGCAATGCGCAGTTCATGATCACCTACCGCTGCGCGGAGAAGGGCGAGGACGCCGTCAAGGCGGCCGTGCGCTGGATGGACTACTGGTACTCTGAAGAGGGCATCATCCGCTACTTCATGGGCGTCGAGGGCGTGACCTACGAAGAGGATGCGGATTCCCCCGGCGGACTGAAGCTGACCGACTACGTGCTCAGCAACCCCGATGGCATCTCCTTCGAGGAAGTGCTCGCGGAGTACGTCCCGTGGGCGGGCGGCGCGAACCCCTCCGTCGCGACGAACGAATACTTCAAGGGCGGCGAAACCTGGCCGGTCTGCCTGGCCGCGGCCGAGGGCCTGATCAACTACGTGCCGGAAATTGTCTGGCCGCCGTTCAGCAGCGTCTACTCCGCGGAGGACGCCACCGAGATGGCCTCCATCAAGACCGAGCAGGAGAACTACATGAAGGAATGGCGCGCCTACTTCATCACCGGCCAGCGCGACATCGACGCCGACTGGGATGAGTACGTCGCCGGTTACGACGGCATGAACACCGCGCGCTACATGGAACTGTACCGCGCCGCGCGTGAGGCCATGGGCGTGGAATGATTCCGCGAACAGCGCGCTTCAGTGCATCCATTTTCCCGAGGGGCTTTGCGAAATGCTCGCAGGCCCCTCGGGGTCTGACAAAAAACGAAAGGCAAGGAAATCGACTATGAATGTGGGCATCAGTATTATTCATCGCGGAGAGGGGATGGACCGCGCCTTTGCGGACGCCGCGGCGCAGGACTTCCATCACTGCCAGCTGATCAGCTGGGCGCCGGAGCTCTGGACGGACGAGGAGGCCGCGCGCATCCGGGCCGCCTCGCAGGAGCACGGCGTGGAGATCACGGCGTTCTGGTGCGGCTGGGTCGGGCCGAAGGCGTGGAATTTTATCGACGGCCCGGAGACGCTCGGCGTCGTGCCGGTCGCCTATCGCGCCGTGCGCATTCAAAATCTGCTCGACGGCGCGGCGTTTGCCCGGAAGCTCGGCGTTGCCGACGTGGTCACGCACATGGGCTTCATCCCGGAGAACATGTCCGATCCCAACTATCCCGGCGTTCGTGCCGCGATCGCCAGCCTGGCGCAGGCGCTCAAGCGGGAAGGGCAGAACCTGCTGTTCGAGACGGGGCAGGAGACGCCGGTCGTGCTGCTTCGGCTGTTTGAGGACATCGGAACCGGCAACCTGTTCGTCAATCTCGATCCCGCCAACCTGATCATGTACGGCAAGGCGAATCCCGTCGACGCGATGGACGTGTTCGGCGACTACGTCCGCGGCGTGCACGCCAAGGACGGCCGGTATCCGACGAACGGCTCGCACCTCGGCGAGGAGGTCAAGGTCGGCACGGGGAAGGTCGATTTCCCCGCGCTGCTGCGCGCGCTGAAGGCGCACGGCTTCGACGGCAGCCTGACCATCGAGCGCGAGATCTCCGGCGAACAGCAGCGCATCGACATCGCCGACACCCAGCGCTATCTCAACGGGCTGATCGAGGCGCTGTGAGGAGGGAAGGCATATGCTGAAAGTTGGAATGATCGGAATGGGCGGCATCAGCCGCGCGCATCGCGGCGGATGGGCCAAGATCGACGAGGCCAGGGTCGTCGCCGTGTGCGACATCCGCCATGAAAACGCCGATGAGGCGGCCAAGGAGCTGGGCGCAAGGGCGTACTATGACTTTGACGCCATGCTCGCCGCCGAGGAGATGGACATCCTCGACATCTGCCTGCCGACCTATCTGCACGCGGATTATGCCGTCAAGGCGCTCGAGCACGGCCTCCATGTGCTGATGGAGAAGCCAGTCTCGCTGAAGCGCGAGGACGTCGCGCGCGTCTATGGCGCGGCGAAGGCGGCGGGGAAGAACGTCATGGTCGCGCAGGTGCTGCGCTTCTGGCGCGAGTACACGGCGCTCAAGGAGGCGTACGACTCCGGGCGGTATGGCCGGCTGCTCAGCGGCCGGATGACCCGGCTCGGCAGCACGCCGAAGTGGAGCTGGGACGGATGGATGCGCGATCCCGAGCGCAGCGGGCTGGTTCCCTTCGACCTGCACATTCACGACCTCGACTTCATGATCTACGCCTTTGGCGCGCCGGCGGGTGTGTCCTGCCATCGCGCGGGCAATGAGCGGCAGGATTACTTCGAGGCGATCTATCAGTATCCGGACTTCTTCGTCTCCGCCGAGGCCGCGTGGTTCGACTGCGATTACGCCTTCCAGAGCGCGTACCGCTTCCAGTTCGAGCGCGCCGTGATGGAGTATCAGGGCGGCAAGCTGACCATCTACCACCAGTCCGGCGAGCGGGAGACGCTCGCGGACGAGGCGGATGCGCCTGAAAACGGCATCAACCTCCCCAGCAGCAACGGCTATTACAACGAAATTCGCTATTTCGTGGATAGCGTGCTGGCGGGCAAGCCGTGCGACCGGGTCAAGCCCGAGGAGCTCGAGACGGTTCTCGATCTGATCGATTCGCTGACGCAGGATTCATCTGGAAATTCCTGAAATTGCGCTCTCCGGGCGCTCTGGGCGTATTGCCGCGGTGGACGCCTGACTTCGCGCGGTCAGGCTCGCGAGAAATGGGTGGGCGGTTCTTCGGACTGCGGTCCTCCTTTTTAAGCGGTAGCCGCATATGGCGCGCTTTCGGACAATCAAACGAAAGCTGGCTCCGGAACGGATGCGGGTTTCAATCGCGCCGTTCCGGGGCGAATTGAAGTGCACGGCTCGCCGCCGTCCAAGGGGTTGACTGCGAGCGCCTGTTCGTCGGCCGGCTTGGGCTGGAATTCGCCTCCGCCGACGGCTGTGCGCAAAAGATTTACAATTTTCTGCCCGGAGACTATTGACAAACGGCGGCGGGACGTGTATAATAATGGATGTTTCGCGGGGTTATAGCTCAGTTGGTTAGAGCGCCACGTTGACATCGTGGAGGTCATAGGTTCGAGCCCTACTAACCCCACCATGCGGGCCGTTGTTTAAGCGGCTCGCTTTTTTTATAGACTTGACAACTCTGCTCGCGGCCGATACAATAAAGGCAAGCGGATCTGGAAGGAAGTGGCGGATATGGCGCTGCCGATGGTGCATCTGCTGGCCGCGCGGCGGTGGGCGCAGGGGCATCCGGAGTATCTGGACAGCCCGGAATTTTATCTGGGCGCGATTTCGCCCGACGCGATCCACATCCGGGATCACGACGACAAGTCGCACAAGAACGCCGTCCACCTGAACAACTGGATCAGCCCGCATCCGGAGGAGGTGCTCGCCTACTGGCGCGGGCACAATTCCCCGTTCGACATCGGCTACGGCGTGCACGTGCTGACCGACGGCCAGTGGGTGCCGCGCTACCGGCGGCTGGTGCCGCAGATCGTCTATCCGGACGGCCGCATCGATCAGAAGCGCTATTATGGCGATACGCTGCGCACCGACGCGGAGCTGTACCGCGATTGCGGCGGCGAGGCGCTGTTCGGCATGATTTTGCGCGCGCAGGCGCCGGAGGATCATCCGCTTTTGACGTTCGACGAGCTGGATCAGTGGCGCAAGGGCAAGGCGGCGGAGTATCGGGCGATGCGCCCGGACGGCGAGCCCGCCGTGTACATCGGCCGCGGCTATGTGGAGCGCTTTCTGGCGGACTGCCAGGCGCTTTTGGAACAGACGTATCAGAACCATTTGAAGGAGGTTGGAATATGAACGAGGTGTTGAAGGCCATTCAGGACCGCAGGAGCACGCGCGGATTCAACGACGTACAGCTGACCGACGGCCAGCTTAAGGCGCTGATCGACGCCGCGCTGGCCGCGCCATCGGCGCGCAACAGCCAGATGTGGCACTTTTCGGTCGTGCAGAACCGGGAACTGCTGGACGAGTTCAGCCGCGATTTCGCGTCCCTGATGGCGAAGGACGCACCGGGTAGCGCCCCGGCTGCGGACCGCCTGTTTTACCATGCGCCGACGGTGATCTTCATCTCGCGCCCTGCGGAGTGCGACAACAGCTTTGTCGAGGTCGACTGCGGCATCGCGTGCGAGAACATCGCGCTGGCGGCGCAGGGGCTGGGGCTGGGCAGCGTCATCGTCGGCCTGCCGAAGAAGGTATTCCTGTCCGACCGCGGCGCGCATTACTGTGCGAAGTTCGGCTTTCCGGAGGGCTATTGCTTCTCCATCGCCATCGCCATCGGCAACAACACGGTGACCAAGGAGGCCCATCCGATCGGCGAGGGCAAGGTCAACCTCGTCCTGTGAGCGAAGGACGGCTTCGATATGCAGGCCCGGAGTGCGCAGACGCGCTCTTCGGGCCTTTTGCCGCCTTGCGGGCCGAAGCGTTTGGCCTGGACGGAGCGGACAGGTCAGCTGTCCTGCGAGTCGCCCGCATCCGGGTAGGTGTGCGAAATCCCGTTTGCCGCGGCGTACTCCGCCGCATAGGAATCGCGATTTACGGTCAGCGTGAAGTTGCGGGCACATCTGGAAAAAGCGTCTTCACCGATGGAAGTGACGCTGTCGGGAATGGTGATGGTGGTCAGGCTGTTGCAACCGGCAAACGCGCTTTCGCCGATGGAGGTAACGCTGTCAGGCAGGATGACACTGGTGAGGTTGTAGCAAGAGTAAAATGCATAATTGCCGATGGAGGTAACACCGTCGGAAATGGTAACGCTGGTCAGGCTGCTGCAATGGTCAAACGCACTTTCTCCGATGGAGGCGATGCTGCTGGGAATGGTGATGCTGGTCAAGCCGCCACAACCGTAAAACGCACTTTCTCCGATGGAGGTGACGCTGTCGGGGATG
>DVJL01000119.1 GCA_018716805.1 Candidatus Faecivicinus avistercoris
GCCCTCGAAGCTGCCGTCGGACGCATCCTCGCCCATGTAGCCGTGGATGTGCATGTCCACCAGACCGGGGATGACGTAATTGCCCTTTGCGTCCAGCGTCTCGACGCCCTCGGGCGTCTCGCCCGGATCGACGATGCCGATCACGCGCTCGTCATACAGCAGCACCTTGCCGCGGATCACCGCGTGGGGAGCGACGATCCGCCCGTTGACAATTGCCTTCATCGCGCACTGCCCTCCAGTTTACAGAAGCGAGGCCGCATCGGCGTCCAGCAGCATCGTCACATCGGCGTGCAGCTGGAGGATGGACGCGGGCACCTTCGGGTCGATCTCGCCGTTGACCATCGCGCGGACCGCCTCGGCCTTGCCCTTCCCAAACGCCAGCAGCAGCACCTTCTTCGCGCGCATGATGCCGCCCATGCCGAGCGTGATCGCCTGCTTCGGCACCTCGTCGCGGCTGGCAAAGAAGCGCTTGTTCGCGTCGATGGTGGAGTCGGTCAGGTCGACGACGTGCGTGCCCTTGTGGAACACGGCGTCCGGCTCGTTGAAGCCGATGTGACCGTTGTTGCCGATGCCGAGCACCTGCACGTCGATGCCGCCGGCCGCCTCGATCATCTCGTCGTAGTGCTTCGCGTCCGCAGCGTGATCCGCGCCGGTGCCGCAGGGCACATGCGTGTTCGCCTTGTCGATGTTGATGTGGTTGAACAGGTTGTCGTCCATGAAATAGCGGTAGCTCTGATCGTGCGTGCCGTCGAGGCCGATGTATTCGTCCAGATTGTACGAACGAACCTTCGCAAAGTCCACTTCGCCCGCCTTGTTCATGCGGATGAGCTCCTTGTACATCGCCACGGGGGTGGAGCCGGTTGCCAGCCCGAGCACCGTATCCGGCTTGGCCGCGATCGCCTGCGCGATGATCTCCGCGCCCGCCGCAGAAGCCTGCTGCATATCGTCAAAAATGCGAATGTTCATGAAAAAGCCCTCCTTTATTGTCGAAGAAACCGGCGAATCTGCCAAAGAATCGCATTCGATCCGCCATTATCTTCATGGTATACCAGCGCGGCCGCCGCGTCAAGAGGATACCGCCTGAGTAGACCGATTTGATAACTAAAGCGTCTGTTAAGTTAAGTTTGAACCGCACCCAAAGCGCTTCCCCCGCGGCCGGAAATGTGGTAAAATGAAAGGACACCGGAGGTGAACCTCATGCCTTACCAGCCGTGGCTTCCTGAGCGCGTCGTGCGGGTGGACGCGCTGTACAGCCTGCACTATTTCAGCTTCCGCCCGGGCTACGTGTACCCCGGCGAATGGCACGATTTCTGGGAATTGGTCTATGTCGACATGGGCGGCGCGACGCTCGGCGACGACGGCATGGAGATCCCGATCGGCCCGGGGCAGTGCCTGATCCACGCGCCGGATGCGTTTCACACCGTGCGCGCGAACCTCGCGCCGGAGACGAACCTGTTCGTCATCTCATTCGGCTCTGAAAGCCGGGCGCTTCACGCGCTGGCGCGGCGTCCGATTAACTTGAACACCGAGTGCGGCCGTATCGTGCGCCGCATGGTGCTCGAAGCGCATGAATTCTGCGGTCCCGTGCTGGACATTACCGCACAGGAAGCGCTCGTCCCCTCGCCCGACGCCCCTTACGGCAGCGGCCAGTTAATTGCGCTCAATCTGGAAATGCTGCTGCTGCTCCTGCTCCGGCAGGCGAACGGCGAGGCCGAATCGCCGCCCAAGCGCGCCCCGATCACCGAGCAGCAGGACATGCTCTCGATCGTCGCGGCGGCGGAGGCGTTCATGCGCAGCCATCTGGACGGCTCAATCCGGTTCGACGACATCTGCAAGAACATCGGCGTCAGCCGCACGACGCTCAAGCGCCTGTTCCGTCAGTGCCTGAACAGCGCCGTGATGGAGCACTACCAGAACCTGCGCCTCAAGGAAGCCTGCCGCCACCTGCGCTCCGGGCGGGTCAACGTCTCGCAGGTCGCCTACGAGCTGGGCTACTCCAGCCTGCCGGCCTTCTCGCGCCAGTTCCACCGGATGCTGGGCATCACCCCGCGGGAGTACACGCTGCTGGTCAACGACAGCGTGCCGCCGCGCCGTCCTTGACATGCGGCACGGCGGATACTATAATGGATGGGGAAATCTGGGCGCATGGACTGCGCCCGTGTGCGAAACAAAAATCGGATGAGGGATACGGATGCAAAACCTGTTTGACGAAATTCTCGCCTCCATCGCCGCGCCGGACGAGGCCGCGATGGAGGCCGCCTGCGCGCGCCAGCTGAGCCTGGCCAAGCCACCCCGGAGCCTGGGACGCCTCGAGGAGATCAGCGTCCAGATCGCCAGCATCACCGGCCGGCTCTACAACCGCGCCGACCGCCGCCGCGTGCTGGTGTTCGCCTCGGACAACGGCATCGTCGAGGAGGGCGTCGCGTCGGCGCCGCAGTCGGTGACGCTCGCGCAGACGATCAACATCGCCCGCGGGCTGACCGGCGTCGGCGTGCTCGCCCGCCACTACCATTCCGAGATCGACGTCATCGACCTGGGCGTCAACGCCGATTTTTCCTTTCCCGGCGTCCGGAACGAGAAGATCGCCTTCGGCACGAAGAACTTTGCCGTCGAACCGGCCATGACGCGCGAACAGGCGCTCGCGGCAATCGGCAGCGGCATCCGCGCGGTACAGCGCGCGAAGGACGAGGGCGTCGAGATCCTCGGCATCGGCGAGATGGGCATTGGCAACACGTCGACCTCGTCGGCGGTGCTCTGCGCGCTCACCGGCCTTCCGGCCGAGGCGGCCGTCAGCCGGGGCGGCGGTGTCAACGACGCGGGATTCGCCCGCAAAAAGGCCGTCATCGACGGCGCGCTCGCCGCGTGGAAGCCCGATCCCGCCGATCCGGTCGACGTCCTCGCCAAAGTCGGCGGGTTCGACCTCTGCGGCATGACGGGCGCGTTTCTCGGCGCCGCGGCCATGCGCATCCCGGTGGTGATCGACGGCTTCATCAGCGCCGTGGCCGCGCTGTGCGCCGCCCGCCTCAACCCGCTGTGCGTTCATTTCATGATCCCCTCGCACGCGTCGATGGAGCGCGGCTACGCCGTCGCGATGGACGCGCTGGGGCTCAAGCCGATGCTCGCGCTCGACATGCGGCTCGGCGAGGGCAGCGGCTGCCCGATCGCGTTTGAAATCGTCTCCGCCGCGCTCGACGTGCTCGAACACATGGCGACCTTCTCCGAAGCCTCCATTGACGACGGCTACCTCGACGAAATCCGCGCCAACGAGCGCTTTCAGGGGTGAACCATGGCGATTTTCATTTCCGGAGGGTGCAAAAACGGCAAGTCGTTCTTTGCCCAGCGCGCGGCAAAGGCGTATGGCGCGCCGCTGTACTACGTCGCCACGATGATCCCCCACGACGGTGAGGACGACGCGCGCATCCTGCGCCACCGCGCCGACCGCGAGGGCTGGGGATTTGAGACGATCGAGTGCGGCCGCGACATCCTCGGCTGCCTCGAGTGCGCCGATCCGCGCGGCGCGTTCCTGATCGACAGCGCCACCGCGCTGTTGTCCAACGAGATGTTCGCGCCTGACGGCTTTCACCCGGACGCGGCGGAAAAGGTCGCCGGAGAGCTCGTCGAATTCATCCGCCGCGCGCCGAACACCGTCGTGGTGTCCGACTTCATCTACTCCGACGCCGCCGGATACGACGAGTGGACGCTCTGCTACCGCCGCGGGCTGGCGCAGATCGACCGCGCGCTCGCCCGGGCGTGCGACTGCGTCTGCGAGGCCGTCGCGGGGCAGATCATCGTCTACAAGGGGGCCATTCCGTGAAGCTGATTCGCGCATTTTTCATGTGCCTGGGCATGTTCACCGCGCTTCCCTGCCCCTACCGCCCGTGGGATGAAAAAGCCCGCGGGCTGATGACTGCCTGCCTGCCGGCCGTCGGTCTGGTCGTCGGCGCGCTGTGGTACGGCCTGAACCTCGCCGGACAGGCGCTCCTGCCGGAGGCGCTGGCCGCCGCGCTGACCGCCGCGCTGCCGCTGTTGCTGACGGGGCTCATCCATCTGGACGGCTTCATGGACACGGCCGACGCGCTGCTGTCATGGCGGCCGCTGGAGAAGCGCCGCGAGATTCTCAAGGACGTCCACTGCGGTTCGTTCTCGGTCGCCGCGGCGATTCTGCTGGCGATGTTTCAGTTCGCCGCCGCGTCCGACGCGCTGCCGGGCGATCTCCGGCCGCTGATCTTCATCCCGGTCGCCTCGCGGTGCATGTCGGCTGCCTGCGTCTCAACGCTTCGGCCAATCGGCCACAGCGAATACGCCTCCATGAAGCGCGGCCGCGCCACGCCCGCCACCGCGTGTGCAGTCTTCGCGCTGGCGCTGTTGGCGGGCGGGCTGCTGGTTGGCGGCGGCTGCGCGATTTGCATCGCGGCCACGGCCGTCGGCTATGCACTGGCGATGGCGTGGGCCTATCGGACGATGCAGGGCGTGTCGGGCGACCTCGCCGGATTTTCGCTGTGCACGGGCGAGTTGTGCGGCCTGATTGCGCTGGCCATCGTCTGAAAATGCGGGAGATTGCGTCCGCGCCGCGGAGCCGAGAGGGCTCGCCCTCCTTCCCCGCATCTTTTGCGTCTGTGCGGACAGTCTCCACGACCAACAACCCCTTTCAGGAGGAATTTATGATCTTCATCATTGGAGGAAGCGATCAGGGAAAGCGCGCGTTTGCCCGCGAAACCCTCGGCCTTTCGGAGGGCGACTTCCTGATCTGCAGCGAGGACACTCGCGAAATCGACTTTGGCTTCCGTTGCATCGCGCACATTGAGCGGTTTGCGCTCGGCTGCGTGCGGCGCGGCGAATCCCCCGAGGACTACTGGCGCGCCCATCTCGACCGCCTCGGCGACAAGGTGCTCATCGCCGACGACATCTCCTGCGGCGTCGTGCCGGTCGACCCGACGATGCGCGCGTGGCGCGAGGCCTCCGGGCGGGCGAACGCGCTGCTGGCAAACCGCGCCGAACGGGTCTGGCGCGTATTCTGTGGATTGGGGCAGGTGATCAAATGAGCGCACTGTATCTGATTCGGCACAGCCTCACCGAGGGCAACGAGCGCAGGCTGTACTACGGCGCGACCGATCTGCCCCTGACCGAAGCCGGGCGCGCGCTGTGCCGGTCGCTGCGCGGCAGCTATGACCTCCCGGACGGCGTCGCATTCGCCACCAGCGGCATGCTGCGCGCGGAGGAAACGCTTGAACTGCTGTTCGGCGACGTGCCGCACGAGCGCTTTCCCGACCTGCGCGAAGCCGAAATGGGCATCTTCGAGATGAAGAGCTACGATGAATTGAAGGATACGCCCGCCTACCAGCAGTGGCTGTCCGACGCGTCCGGCCATTTTGAAATTCCCGGCGGCGAGAGCAACCAGCAGGTGCTGACGCGCGTGATGCGCGCGATCCGCGCGCTCGCGCCGAAGGGAAACCGGCTGATCGTCTGCCACGGCGGCGTGATCGCCTGCGCGCTGAACGCGCTGTTTCCCGAGGGCAAGCCCAGCTTCTGGGACTGGGTTCCGGGCGCCTGCCACGGCTACGCCGTCGAATTTGAACCGGACACGGACGCGCCGCGCGCCTTCTGGGAGATCTGACGGCGCCGTCCAACGCCAATTCGCCGCCCCGCCGTATACGGCGCCGGGAACGATTGAAGCGCGGAAGGGCCTCGGCTCCTCTCGCGCTTTTTTGATTTTGGACAGTCAAAGCACCCGGCTGAACCGAATGCGTTCAGCCGGGTGCTCACTGTCTTGATGATTGCCTTTTGTGCGCTCTTCTTTTCACCGGCCACGCGGTGCGCGGTCTGCCGCGGCCGTTCGACCGTCACTTGGCTTCTGCACCGGCCGGCCGGCGCCCCGCGCCGATCTCATAGCGCGTCAGATCGCTGGCGTCGAGCAGCCTCGCCTTTGCCTCGCGGGAAGGGCGGGCGGCGCGCTTTGCATTGCCTGCGGCCGGCCTGCGGGCGTTCCAATCCCTGCGCGAATCGCCGCCTTTCCAGCTGCGCCAGCCTTCCCGGCTGCGCTCTCCGGCCGCGCCGCGGTTCTTCCAGTCGCCCCCGCGAAGATTCTCCTTCGTGGCTTCACTCCGATGTCCGCCCTGCGGCCTTCCCCGCTCGGGAAGCAGCCGCACGGACGCGGCGTGTCCGCACAGCCGCAGCCCCTCCAGCGACCGGGCGATTTCCTCCGACCGGTCGGCCGGCACGCCGACGACGCTGAAGTCGTCGAAGATCTCGATCTTGCCGATCAGGCTGCCGCGGATGTGCGCGCGCTCGGCGACGGCGCTGACGATGTGGTTCGGCGCGACGTTCTGCTTCCGGCCGGCGCCGAGCTGGATCTTGCGAAAGCGCCCGCGGTCGCGGTCGGGCTGCCTGCGGTCAGCCGGCTGGCGGCGCTCGACGGCGATGTCCTTGAGGCCGTCGTCGCGCCCGGCAAAGGCGAGGTCGAACGCCGCCGCGGCGACCATCGTCAGATCGTATCCCCTTTCGAGCAAGTCGCCGACCAACTTCGCGTGGCGCTCCGAGACGCCCTCGAGGATCGCCGACTGCACGCGCTCCAGCGCGCGCCCGTCCTCCCGCGCGCGAATTTCCGCGACGGTCGGGATCGGCGCCTGCTCGACTTTGCTCTTCGTCTCGCGCGCGATGTCGCGCATCTGCCAGAACTGCCGCCGCCCGGACGCGAGCGTGATCGCGACGCCTTCCCTGCCGGCGCGGCCCGTGCGGCCGATGCGGTGGACGTAGTGCTCGCTGTTCTGCGGAACGTCGTAGTTGACGACGTAGTCGACGTCGCTGACGTCGATGCCGCGCGCGGCGACGTCGGTCGCCACGAGGATCGGCAGCCGCGCCGACTTAAAGCCCTCCATGACGCGCGTGCGCTGGGACTGGTTCATGTCGCCGTGGATCGCCTCGCAGGTGAAGCCCGACTGGTTCAGATGGGCGGCGACCTCGTCGGCCATCAGCTTCGTGTTGACGAATATCATGCAGCGCTTCGGCGCATAGGCGTGCAGCAGGAGCACCAGCGCGTCCGGCTTGCGCCCGAGCGGGATCTCCATCCAGAGCTGGCGGATGTTGTCGAGCGTGACCTGCGCGCGGTTGATCTCGATCCGCTTAGGCTCGCGCAGGAACTGGTTTGTCAGTTCGAGGATCGCGTCCGGCATGGTCGCTGAAAACAGCACCGTCTGGCGCGATTCGGGCACGTCGCGCAGAATCGTCTCGATGTCCTCGCGAAAGCCCATGCTGAGCATCTCGTCCGCCTCGTCCAGCACGACCATCCGGATGTCCTGAAGCGACAGCGTGCCGCGGCGCATGTGGTCCATCACGCGCCCGGGCGTGCCGATGACGAGGTTTGCGCGGCGCAGAAGCGCGATCTGCCGCTCCATCGACGCACCGCCATAGACGTCCGCCGGCCAGATGTTGCGCATGAAGCGCGTCAGCTTCCGGATCTCCTCGCAGCCCTGCTGGGCGAGCTCGCGCGTCGGACAGAGGATCAGCACCTGCGGCGTCGGCTGGGCCTGCTCGCGGTCGATGCGCTCGATGGCGGGAATCGCAAAGGCAAACGTCTTTCCGGTGCCGGTCTGGGAGCGGCCGATCACGTCCGCGCCGGTGCGGATCAGCGGGATCGCTTCGGCCTGAATGTCGGTGGCCTCCTCAAAGCCCAGCTCGTCGATGGCGCGCTGCATCTCGGGCAAAAGGCCGAGTTCCGTAAATTTGATCTTTTCCATGTGTGCATTGCCGCGCATCGCGGCCCTTTCTGTCGATTTGCATTGATTCGTATCATTTTATCGCGCCATGCGGCGGTATGCCACCGGTTCGCTGTTAACTCGCGGTGATCTTTGTGCGCCGTGCACATTGCCAGCGCGCGGGCCGCGTGCTATAATGAGGACGGATTCTGCCGGCAATTCTGCCGGGATGGAGGGATACCGGATGAAATTTACCAATGGCTATTGGCTGACCCGGCCGGAATACGAAATGCTCTATGCGCGCGAGCTTCATCGCGTCGAGCGGCGCGGCAACGGCCTGCACGTCCTCGCCACGACGAGCCGCACCGGCGGCGACCGCGGCGCGCTGATCAACGCCTCGACGCTGACGGTCAACCTCTCGGCGCCGATGCCGAACGTCATCCGCGTGGAGGTGCTGCACCATGCGGGCGCGGCGAAGCGCGGCCCGACGTTCCCGATTCACACCTCCGCCGTCGCGCCGGAATTCGAGGAGGACGGCGATGGCTTCTCCTTCTCCAGCGGCCGCCTGACCGCGCGGTTCTCCAAGGGCGAATGGAAGCTCTCGTTTTACGGCGATGGGCGCCTTCTGACCGCGAGCGGCGACAAGGCCATGGCGCACGCGCGCAACCGCGAGACTGGAAAGACCTATCTGTCCGATTCGCTGTACCTCGGCGTCGGCGAGTGGGTCTACGGCCTGGGCGAGCGCTTCACGCCCTACCTGCGCAACGGGCAGACGGTCGACATGTGGAACGCCGACGGCGGCACCGCCAGCGAGCAGGCGTACAAGAACGTGCCGTTTTACATGACCAACCGCGGCTACGGCGTGTTCGTTGACGACAGCGGCGACGTCTCCTTCGAGGTCGCCAGCGAGAAGGTCGAGCGCGTGCAGTTTTCCACCGAGGGCGAGCGGCTGGTCTACTATGTCATCTACGGCCCGCACCCCAAAGAGGTGCTCGAAAACTACTGCCGCCTGACGGGAATGCCCGCGCTGCCGCCGGCATGGTCGTTCGGCCTGTGGCTGACGACGAGCTTCACCACGGATTACGACGAAAAGACGACCTCGTCCTTCATCAACGGCATGGCCGAGCGCGACATTCCGCTTCACGTGTTCCACTTCGACTGCTATTGGATGCGCGGGCTGAACTGGTGCGACTTCGAGTGGGATCCGGCGACCTTCCCGGATCCTGAGGGGATGCTCGCGCGCTATCACGAGAAGGGGCTTCGCATCTGCGTGTGGATCAATCCCTATGTCGCGCAGGAAAGCCCACTGTTCGAGGAGGGCGTGCGCGGCGGATACTTCCTGAAGAAATCGAACGGCGACGTCTGGCAGACCGATCTCTGGCAGGCGGGCATGGCCGTGCTGGACGTGACCAATCCCGCCGCGGTGAAATGGTACTCCGGCAAGCTCGAACGGCTGCTGGACATGGGCGTCGACTGCTTCAAGACGGACTTTGGCGAGCGCATTCCCGTGCGCGACATCGTCTATCACGACGGCAGCGACCCGATGCGGATGCACAACTACTATTCCCTGCTGTACAACCAGATGGTGTTCGACCTGCTCAGGCGGCGGCGCGGCGAAGGCGAAGCGGTGCTGTTCGCACGCAGCGGCACGGCCGGTTCGCAGCGCTTCCCGGTGCACTGGGGCGGCGACAACAGCGCGAACTACCTCTCCATGGCGGAGACGCTGCGCGCCGGGCTTTCGATGGCGCACTCGGGCTACGGCTTCTGGAGCCACGACATCTCCGGCTTTGAGCAGACCGCGCCGGCGGACGTCTACAAGCGCTGGCTGGCGTTCGGCCTGCTCTCCAGCCACAGCCGGCTGCACGGCAGCTCGAGTTACCGCGTGCCGTGGCTGTTCGACGAGGAAGCCTGCGATGTCGCGCGGCGGTTCGTCAAGCTCAAGTGCCGCCTGATGCCCTATCTCTACGCCGCCGCGGTCGAGGCGCACGAGCACGGCACGCCGGTCATGCGGCCGATGATGCTCGAATTCCCGGACGACCTGACCGCGCAGATGTGCGACCGGCAGTATATGCTGGGCGGCAGCCTGCTGGTCGCGCCGGTGTTCACAGAATCGGGCGACGTGGACTACTACCTGCCCGAGGGCGAGTGGATCAACCTGCTGGACGGCCGGACGGTCGCCGGAGGCCGCTGGGTGCGCGAACGGCACGGCTTTATGACGCTGCCGCTGATGGTGCGCCCGGGCAGCGTGATCCCGATGGGCGCGGCCGACAGCCGCACGGACTACGACTTCGCCGACGGCGTGACGCTCCACGCCTTTGCCCTCGCCGACGGCCAGACCGCGACGGTGCGCATTCCCGACCTCAGGGGGCGCACAAGCGCAACCTTCCAACTGACGCGCGACGGCGACCAGCTCCGCGTCCAGACCGATGCGAAGAAATCCTGGCAGGTCGAGCTTCACGGCATGGACGGCGTGCGGCTGGCGCGCTGAAATCCATCAAAGGCCGCAGGCAATGCCTGCGGCCTCAGACCGCTCACAAAACCCGCAAGCGCAAAATTGCCCTGATGCAGCAGAGATTCGCGGCAATTTGGGCTTTCATCGTCAGCTTTGCCTGCAAAATGCGCTCACTTACGTTTAAGTAAGCTCCTTTTCTACAGGCTCGCTTGCTTGCCTTTCGGGTTTTCTCAGCTTCTGGCAAGGCGGCTGGTCAACGCTTCGAGGCCGCAGGCGATGCCTGCGGCCTCGATTTGTCTGAAACAGGCGAAATACAGCCTGCAAAAAGCCGTTGCGCAGGATATGCAATTTCCTTCGGATCTTCCGCCGGCAATCGGAAGCAGACCTCTACAATTGCTTCCGGCATCGCTTCGCGCGCGGAATTCAGGCCCGCGCGGATTGCCCGGACGGCGTCCGCCCCGCCCTTCTCACCCGCAGGTAGCAAAAGACCGCGCTGAACACGTCGAGACAGAACAGAAACATCAGCACCGCGCAGACGGCCGCCGCGCGCACGGACAGGCAGCCCTCGCGCCTTGCGCGCAGGATTCCGCTCAAGCCATACATCGAGGACGGCAGCAGCAGCGAGACGTCAAACAAAAACAGCAGCGGCAGGATCATGCCGGCAAAGGGAACTGTCATCATGCCGATCAGGAACACGCCCAGATAGACGGGAATGTTGCACAGCTTCAGCACCATGCACCAGAACAGCAGCCGCCTGCCGCCGAAGCCGAGCCTCGGAAGGACGAACGCGTAGAGCATGTTGGGCAGCAGAATCAGTGCAAACAGCACGGGCCACAGGATCATCATCTCAATCGAAAAGCCCAGATTCGCAATGATGGCGACGTAGGCATACGGCGCGATCATCAGCAGAAGCGTCGGTATCCTCTTTGCCATGGGTCTCTCTCCCCCTGTCAGAAATCCCCGTTCCGGAAATCTTTCCGCCATTTTTTCGATACGGCTGCATCGGGCGCGGCGCCTTCAAAGCGCCGCGCCCGAAAAGCGCATCCCCGGGCGGCTCCCGCGAAATTCCTATTGGGAACCGGCCCGGATCCGCGGCAAGTGCGGCGGACGATGGAATTTACCGGATGTCGTACACGCTGCGCACGGAGAACTTCGTCCCCTTGCCGCGCAGGATGCGGATGCGCCGGCTGTCGGCGTTGAGGTCGAAGTAGTTGTCGTCGAACAGCACGTCGCCGTCCTCGCAGACGATCTCAACCATGCGCGCATAGGCCTTCGCGGAGACGACGATCTCGTCGCCCTCGACGGTCAGGCTCAGCTGCGGATCGACGAAGTGGAAGTGCTTCGGCGCGCAGAACAGCACCGTGCCGGACGACACCTTGACGCCGTCGCTCCACAATTCGTAGGATGCATAGTCGCCATACAGGTCGGCGGACGGGAACTCGTGCTTCTCCAGCCATTTCGCGCTCAGCGCGTCGACCTCGACCGCTTCGCCGCCCTCGAGCAGCGCCTCGCCCTTCGCGTTGCGCAGCGCCCACCTGACCTCGCAGCGCACCGGCTGCATGGTCTCGTTGGAGACGTTGAGGCGGATGGACTTCTCGACCGCGTCCTCGCGCAACTCGTCGTTGATGTTCGTGCGCTGGGTCAGCGTGCCCTCCTCGCAGCAGGACAGCAGCACCGGCGCGAAGAAGCGCTTTTCGGCGTAGTGCAGCGCCTTCCAGCGGCCGAAGTAGTCGATCGACGCCCAGCTCGCGACCGGCCAGCAGTCGTTGAGCTGCCAGACCACCGCGCCCATGCAGCGACCGCGGTTGCGGCGCCAGTGCTCGACGCCATAGCGGATGGCCTCGGCCTGCAGAAGCTGCGAGGCATACAGCATCGTGTCGAAGTCGCCCGGATAGAGGAACGTCTGCGCCATGTAGTTCATGATCTTGCCGTTGGCGGCGTTGTTGCGCTGGTGCTTCTCCATCACATAGGAGAAGATGTTGCGATCCTCGGGCAGCGTGAAGCTCTCGACCGTCTTCTTGCACGGGAACGACTGGAAGCCGAACTCGGAGGCGTAGCGGAAGAAGAACTTGCGGTACTCGGTGAACGGCTTGTTGCCATGCCAGACGTCCCAGTAGTGGACGTCGCCGCGGTTGGGGTCGTTCGGGAAGTCGAACGCACCGCCGGAGGACGGCGAAGCCGGCCAGTAGAACGTATCTGGATCGTATTCCTTGAGCACCTTCGGGATGATGTACTCGTACATGCGGATGTAGTCGGCCTTCTGCTTGGGCGTGCTGACCCAGTTGCCCTGATCGACGAACATCTCCATCTCGTTGTTGCCGCACCACAGGCCGAGCGACGGATGGTGGCGCAGGCGGCGGATGTTGTCCTTGAACTCCTCGACGATGTTCGCCTCGAACTCGTCGGTCAGCTCGTAGACCGCGCACGCGAACATGAAGTCCTCCCAGACCACGAGGCCCAGCTCGTCGCAGGCGTCGTAGAACCAGTCGTCCGGATAGTAGCCGCCGCCCCAGACGCGGATGGCGTTGTGGTTGGCGAGCTTGGCGTCCTCGAGCAGGCGGCGGGTGCGCTCGGGCGTCACGCGGCGCAGGATGTTGTCCTCGGGGATGTAGTCCGCGCCCATGGCGAAGATCGACACGCCGTTGACGTGCGTCTCAAACGACTCGCCCCATTCGTCCTTCTTGCGCAGCATCGTCATGGTGCGCAGGCCGATGCGGCGCTCCCAGACGTCGACGGTCTCCCCGTCCGCCATCAGCTCGGCGCGCACGGTGTACAGCGGCTGATCGCCGTAGCCGTTCGGCCACCACAGCTTCGGATTTTCGATGACGACGTCCTCGTCCACGGCCACGATCGCGGATCCGTCCGGCGCCGTCACGGTGAACTGCACGCTGTACGCCGGCTCCTTGCACTCGCACAGGCCGGTATGGCTCTCGATCTCGGATTCAAAGCTCAGGCGGACGGCGCCATCCGAGTGATCCTGATGGATGCGCACGCTGACCAGCCGCGCCGTGGTGACGCGCTGAATGTAGATGTCGCGCCAGATGCCGGCGTCGGGCAGCCTCGGGCCCCAGTCCCAGCCGAACATGCAATGCGCCTTGCGCAGGTGCGCAAAGCCAATCGTGCAGTCCTCCGAGCCGTCGGCGCGGCACTTCGCGTAAGCCTCCTTGATGTAGCGGTTCGGAGAATCGAATTTGATCTCGATCTCGTTTTCGCCCTCGACGGCGACGTCCTTGATGTCCACGATCCACGTCCGGTGCATGTTGTCGGCGTAGAGCACGCCGTTTCCGTTGACGGAGACGTGCGCGATGGTATCCAGGCCCTCGCAGGTCAAGAGCAGCGCGTCGGCCGCGAGGTCGGCTTGGGTCAGCGAAAACGAACGGCGGTAGACGTAGTCCTTCTCCATCAAGTCAAACGCCTCCAGCTCGTTGGCGCGCCAGAAGGGATCCTCCATGCGGCCGGCGTCGAGCAGGTCGGCGTAGACCGAGCCGGGCACCGTGGCGGGCAGCCACTCCGCTTCATCCGCCGGGCGCATCTGCCATGCGCCGTTCAGGGACAGGATTTCTTTCATACCTTTCTTCCTCCTTGTTCTATATTAAGTCCGTTTGAAAAGGAAACACCCGCGATCTTGGGCGCATCTTCCGCAGGCCTTCGCAAACCCACCGGCGCTGAACCGAAAGTTCGCCGCGCCGATAGGACAGAAAAGGCGCCGAGCCGGCACGGAAGGTCAATTCTCCTCCAGATAAGCCTTGATTTCCTTTAAGAAGGTCGCGCCGAACTGGCGCAGCTTGACCACGCCGACGCCGCTGACCTTTCCCATATCCTCGAGCGTCGTCGGCTTGAGGTCGGCGAGCCCGCGCAGCGTGCTGTCCGGAAAGACCGCATAGGGCGGAATGCCGCGGCTGAACGCGATCTTCCGGCGAAGCGCGGACAGGCGGTCGAACAGGTCGCGATCGACGTTTCCCCACTCCGCCTGCTTGCGCTCGCGGCGCGGCCGGTGCGCCTCGCGCACGAGCATCGAAACCGGCCGCTCCCCGCCGAGCACATCGTCCGCGCGGTCGCCCAGCCGGACGACGGGCAGCGCGCCGCTCCTCGTCTCCATCGTCTCGACGCGCAGCGCGTCCATGTCGACCAGCCGGTCCAGCAGCTGGCCGACGCGGTCGCGCGGCCAATGCCGCAGCGCGCCGTAGTTGAGCAGCCGGTCCAGCCGGAACTGCCGGACGCGCTCCGTCTCCGCGCCGCGCAGCGCCTCGACGACCAGGCCGCGGCCGAACCGCTCGCCCATCTGGTCGACGCAGTTGAGCGCCGCGACGGCCTCGCATGTGACGTCCTCGGCCTTCGGCGGGTTGAGGCAGTTCAGGCAAAAGCCGCAATGCTCCATCGCCCGCTCGCCGAAATAGCGCAGAATGTAGCCGCGCAGGCAGTCGGGCGTCTGGCAGTACTGAATCATGGCCTCGAGCCGCCGCCGCGCGGTCTGCTGGACTTGTTCGAGCGCTTCGCCCTCCAGCCCCGCCTCCTCGCCCATGTGGTCGATGAAGAACTGCTGCGTCACGATGTCCTGCCGTCCGAACAGGAGATGGCAGTCCGCGCGCTCGCCGTCGCGGCCCGCGCGGCCGGCCTCCTGATAGTAGCTCTCGATGTCCTTGGGCATGTTGTAGTGGATGACAAAGCGGACGTTGGACTTGTCGATACCCATGCCGAACGCGTTTGTGGCCACCATGATGTCGCGCCGGTCGTAGATGAAGTCATCCTGATTCGCCTGCCGCTCGGCGTCGGTCAGCCCGGCGTGATACCGCGTCGCCGATCGCCCGGATTCGACGAGCAGCTGGTAGACCGCCTCCACCTTCTTGCGCGTCGCGCAATAGACGATGCCGGGCAAGCCGCGATAGTCGTCGAGTAGGCGGAGCAGCGCCGCGTTCTTGTCGGAAGGTTCGGTCACGCTGAAGTACAGGTTTTTGCGGTCAAAGCCCGTGATCTGAACGACCGGGTCGTCCAGCCGCAGCAGCGACAGGATGTCCTCGCGAACGCGCTCGGTCGCCGTCGCGGTGAACGCCGAGACGGCGGGGCGCCTGGGCAGTGCGTTCAGAAAGTCCGGGATCTCGAGATAGCTCGGCCGGAAGTCCTGCCCCCACTGGGAGATGCAGTGCGCCTCGTCCACGGCGACCAGCGAAATGCGCATCGCGCGCGCGGCCGCGAGGAACCTCGGCGTCTGAAGGCGCTCCGGAGCGACGTAGATAATGCGGTACTTTCCGCGCACGGCGTTGGACAGCGCGAGGTCGAACTGCCGCTCGCTCAGCGAGCTGTTCAGATAGGCCGCGGGAATGCCGCTCTGGATCAGCGACTGCACCTGATCCTTCATCAGCGAAATCAGCGGCGAGATCACCAGCGCGACGCCGTCCAGCACCAGCGCGGGCACCTGATAGCAGATCGACTTGCCCGCGCCGGTCGGCATGACCGCCAGCACATCCCGCCCGGAGAGGATCGCATCCACGACCGGCTCCTGCCCTTCGCGGAAGGAATCGTAGCCGAAATATTGCTTGAGCGCGCGGTACTTCGGCGAAAGGCCGGCATCCCGGCCGGTGAAATCCCCGGAAGCCCCCTCGGCTCTCTCCGCCTCGGGCACCGCCCGCTCATCCCTCGGCCGTTCGTCCTGCACTGCGGATGAAGCGTCTGTCCTCAAAGTAGTGCCAGCGCACTGGAATTCACTCGATGGTTCATCCAGCGCCGCGGGCGATGCGTCCGGCCTCGATGTGGTTCCGGTGCGCCGGAATTCGTGCGATGGTTCGTCCTGTGCCGCGGGTGAAGCGCTCGTTCTAGATGCGGTTCCAATGCGCCGGAATTCGCACGGCGGTTCATCCTGCGCTGCGGGCGAAGCGTCCGGCTGCGAAGGGGTTGCAATGCGCCGGAATTCGCACGACGGTTCATCCTGCGCTACAGACGATGCGTCCCTCCGCCCGGCCTGCGCGCCGCCCGCGCGTTTGGACGGGTTCTGTCCGCCGGGCGCTTCGGCGCCGGTTTCGCGGGAGACCGGCATCTCTTCCGCCGCATCCGGGCATTCCCGCTCGAGCGCAAAGCGCGGCACGCGCCTACCGTCCACCTCCACCGTCTCCAACCACATCGACAGCGGGCGCACCCAGACGCCGCCTTCGCCATAGAGCGCGCGATAGACCGCCATCGGCTCCAGCGTCTCGGAATGCGTCGCAATGCCGAGCAGTTCGTAGCGGTTTCCCTTGTAGTGGCGATAGATGCCCTTCTTCGGCAGGTTCATTGGGCGGTCAGTACCCTCTCTCGTAGTTCACTTCGTTGGTTAGCGGCGCGCCCGCCAGATAGGCGCGAATATTCGCGCAGGCGATCCGGACGATTGCGTCGTGCGTCTGCGCAAGGTGCAGCCCGCCGGAAACGTGCGGCGTAATGCACGCGTTCGGACAGGCCCACAGCGGATGATCGGCCGGCAGCGGCTCCGGATCGGTGACGTCTAGCCCCGCGCCGAACAGATGGCCGGCGTTGAGCGCATCGACCAGCGCATCCGTGTCGACGGCGGTGCCGCGCCCGGCGTTGAGAAGGATCGCGCCCGGCTTCATGGAGAAGATCCGCTCGCGGTCAAACAAATGCCGGGTCGCACCCGTCTCCGGCACGCACAGGAACACGATGTCCGCCTCCGGCAGCCATCGGTCGATGTCGGCCGTGACGCCCACGGCGTCGCACGCCTCGGGGCACGGCCCCGGACTTCTGCGAATGCCAACGACGTGCGCGCCAAACGCCTTGCAGCGCCGCGCAAACGCCCCGCCGATGTCGCCCAGCCCGACGACCAGCACGTTTGATCCGCTGACCGAGCGCACGGGGCCGAGGTCGCACCACTCCCCCGCGCGGTCGCGGTAGGAGAACAGCCGCTTCTGTAGGCCCAGAAGCAGGCCGAACATGTGCTCTGAAATGGCCAGACCATAGGCGCCCGACGCGGTGCAGACGCGGACGCCCCGGCCCGGCGCGCACAGCGTGGAATACGCGCCGACGCCCGCGCTCTGCAGCTGCACCAGCTCAAGCTGCCGCGCGGCCGCCAGCCGGTCAACCGGCACGTTCCCGATGATGACGCGGGCGCGGGCAAGCTCGGCGTCCGAAGGCGCATCCGCAAAGACGACTTCGCAGCCCGCCGCGGCTTCGCGAATCTGCGAAATGTGCCGCGGCTCGGCCTGCATGGCAATGAGAATCTCAGGCATGGCGATCGCTCCGATCTGGATGGAATGGATTTCCTTTATTATCGTAAAATATAGCACAATCCGGGCGGAAATGTCAATTGCGTTCATGCTAAAAAGCGCGCGCAGAGTAGAGTTCGACCAATTCTGCCAATTCCGGGCATATTCACGCGCCAGAGCGCATACACTCATTGTCGTGGGAATCCTCCGCAGGAAAAAGCGCCCCAGCGGTCAATATTCGGCCACTTCGGTCACGCGAGAGGCAGCATTGGTGAAGAGCAGCCGCGCTTTTTCGTCATACCAGCCAATCCAGAGGCTTGGATGGCGACGAAAAGTTATAAAGGTTGCATCAAAAGCAAATAAAATCGAGGAAATCTGCTCAGAGATCTAGATTTTTTGCCACTAATGTTGTATAATATTATGCAAAGGTTACCAAGCGGAGGAACATCCCTTACACAACATGGAAAGCAGGGTGGATTGTCTATGAGAAAGAAGAAGTGCATCGCCATGCTGCTGGCAGGCGGTCAGGGCAGCCGCCTTGGCCTGCTCACCAAGGTCATGGCCAAGCCGGCGGTGCCGTTTGGCGGAAAGTATCGAATCATCGATTTCCCGCTTTCAAACTGCACGAATTCTCAGATCGATACCGTCGGCGTGCTGACGCAGTACCGGCCGCTCGAACTCAACCGCTACATCGGCTCCGGCCAGCCGTGGGACCTCGACCTGAACAACGGCGGCGTGTTCGTGTTGCCGCCGTACATGACGGCCAAGAGCGGCGAGTGGTACCGCGGCACGGCAAACGCCATCTACCAGAACATCAGCTTCATCGAGCAATACGACCCGGACTATGTTCTGATTCTTTCGGGCGATCACATCTATAAGATGGACTACAACAAGATGCTCAGCGCGCACATCGACGCCAAGGCCGACTGCACCATCGCCGTCCGCCCCGTGCCGTGGGAAATCGCGTCGTCGTTCGGCATCATGAACGTCGACGCGGACAACCGCATCATTGAATTTGAGGAAAAGCCCAAGCAGCCCAAGAGCAATCTGGCCTCGATGGGGGTTTACATCTTCACCTGGAAGGTGTTGCGCGAATACCTGATCGCCGACGACAAGGATCCAAAGTCCAAGAACGATTTCGGCAAGAACATCATCCCCAACATGCTCGGGGACAAAAAGGTGCTCCTCGCCTATTCGTTTGAGAGCTACTGGAAGGACGTCGGCACGATCGCCAGCCTCTGGGAGGCGAACATGGATCTGCTGAAGGTTCCGCCGGAGTTCGACCTGAACGATCCGCGCTGGAAGATCTACGCGCGCAGCCCGATCATGCCGCCGCACTTCATCGGCGGGAGCGCCATCGTCGAGCAGTCGCTCATCGCCGAGGGCTGCGAGGTGCATGGCACCGTGCGGGGCAGCGTGCTGTTCGCCGGCGTCAACATCGCGTCCAACGCGATCATCGAGGACAGCGTCATCATGCCGAACACGCGCGTCGAGTCCGGCGCAATCGTCCGCCGCGCGATCGTCGCGGAGAACTGCGTGGTCAGCTCCGACTGCGTCGTCGGCGAGCTGGAGGGCGACATTGCGCTCGTCGGCCAGGAGACCACGCTGCCCGAGGGCTTTGTCGTCAAGGCCGGCGAGCAGGTGGACACGGACGAGATCGCAAGAAGGGAGGCCGAAACCCATGAATGACGTAATGGGCATCATCTATACTTCAAAAGACGACCTCACGATGCGCGAGCTGACCAGCCAGCGCGCGGTGGCCGCCATCCCGGTGGCCGGGCGCTATCGGATCATCGATTTTACGCTGTCGAACCTGGTCAACTCCGGCGTCCGCAACGTCGGCGTCATCGCGCAGAAAAACTATCATTCCCTGATGGACCACATCGGCTCCGGCAAGGAATGGGATCTGCACACGCGCAGCAACGGCCTGTTCATCCTTCCGCCGTTCCTGACGCGCGAAAACGGCGGCGAATACTCCGGCGTCGTCGAGGCGCTACGCGCAAACTTCGATTACCTGCGCCGCTCGCAGCAGAAGTACGCCATCCTGACGAACAGCGATTATATCATGAACACCTCCTTTGAGCCGATGATCCGCCAGCATGTGGAGAGCGGCGCAGACATCACGCTGATGTACAAGAAGGTCGCCATGACGGACTTGGACTATTCGCGCGCTTCCAACAACGCCCACGCGCTGATCGATATCGACGAGGAGAACATCGTCCGCGACATGGAGGTCAATCCCAACGCCGCGTCGTTCGACAACCTGTTCCTCGACATCCTGCTGGTCAAGCGCACGCTGCTGATCCACCTGATCGATCAGGCGGTCGCCCACGGCGCAAAGTCGCTCGACGAGGAGGTTCTGCGCCCGTTCATCCGCTCCGGCGCGCTGAAAGTCATGGCCTACCGCATGGACGGCTACTATCGCCGCATCGAAACCATCAAGAGTTATTTCAATTTTAACCTTGACCTGCTAAACTATGATGTGAGGAAAGAACTCTTTGGCACGACGCCCGTCTACACCAAGACGCGCGACGAAGTGCCCGCGGTCTACCGCGAGGGCGCGCAGGTCAAGAATTCGCTGGTCGCCGACGGCTGCGTCATCGAAGGCTCCGTCGAAAACAGCATTTTGTTCCGCGGCGTCCACGTCGCGCGCGGCGCCAGCCTCAAGAACTGCATCATCATGCAGGACAGCTATATCGAAGGGTTCGTCGAGCTGGAAAACGTCATACTGGACAAGGCCGTCACCGTGCGCACCCACGGCCGGCTGATCGGCCAGCGCCAGTACCCGATCGTCATCGGCAAAAACGTGACCCTGTAGCGACCACTTCTCAGGGAGGGAACCACCATGAAAATCCTGTTTGCGGCCTCTGAATGCGTGCCGTTCGTCAAGACGGGCGGCTTGGCCGATGTCGTCGGCGCGCTGCCGAAGGAGATCCGCAAGTCCGGCGAGGACGTGCGCGTGATCCTGCCGCTGTACAAGGCCATCGACGCCAAGTGGCGCGACCAGATGGAGCATGTGCTCTACTTCTACGTCAATCTCGGCTGGCGCCATCAGTACGTCGGCATTCTCAAGCTGGAATACGAGGGCATTCCATTCTACTTCATTGACAACGAGCAGTATTTCGGGCGCGATTACATCTACGGCATGGGCGGCGACGAGGGCGAGCGCTTCGCCTTCTTCTGCCGCGCGGTGCTCGAAGCGCTGCCGAAGATCGACTTCATTCCCGACGTGCTGCACTGCCACGATTGGCAGACCGGCATGATCCCGGTGCTGCTGCACGCCCAGTACCGCCAGCTGGAGTTCTACCAGAACATCCGCACGGTGTACACCATCCACAACCTGCAATACCAGGGCATCTTCCCCATCGGCAACATCGAGGATCTGCTCTCGCTGGGCGATTGGGCGTACACGAGCGACAATCTGGAATTCTTC
Source organism: Candidatus Faecivicinus avistercoris (assembly GCA_018716805.1). Classification (GTDB taxonomy): domain Bacteria; phylum Bacillota; class Clostridia; order Christensenellales; family Aristaeellaceae; genus Faecivicinus; species Faecivicinus avistercoris. Next base: position 20,764 of record DVJL01000119.1, read on the forward strand.
GGCATGTGCTCGTTCATGAAGGGCGGCCTTGTGTTCGCCGACGAAATCACGACGGTCAGCCCGACCTACTCGCACGAGATTCAGACGGCCTACTATGGCGAGCGGCTCGACGGCCTGCTCCGCGCGCGGGTCGATCATCTGACGGGCATCTTGAACGGCATCGACACGGTCGAATACGATCCCGAACACGATCCGGCAATTTTCCGCACCTATTCGGCCGACACCTTCGAGCTGAAGGTCGAAAACAAGACGGCGCTGCAGCAGGAACTCGGCCTGAAGGTTGATCCCTCCGCGCCCATGATCGGCATGGTCAGCCGCCTGTCCGGCCAGAAGGGGCTGGATCTGGTCGAGTGCGTGCTCAAGGAAATCATGGACACCGGCGCGCAGCTCGTCGTGCTCGGCATGGGCGAGAGCAAGTACGTCGATCTGTTCAGCTGGGCGCAGTGGAAATATCCGGAGCAGGTCTCCGCATGCTTCGAGATGAACCATGTGCTCGCGCACAAGATCTATGCCGCCTGCGACCTGTTCCTGATGCCGTCAATGTTCGAGCCGTGCGGGCTTTCGCAGATGATCTCCCTGCGCTACGGCACACTGCCGATCGCCCGAGAGACGGGCGGACTGCGCGACACCGTGCTCGCCTACAACGCCTATACCGGCGATGGAAACGGCTTTACCTTCCTGAACTACAATGCGCACGACATGCTCCACGTCATCGAACAGGCAGTGAAGATGTACCACGAGGACCGCGAGACGTTCGTCAAGCTCGCCGTGCGCGCCATGCGCGGCCTGTACGGCTGGGATCAGTCGGCGCAGAAATACGTCGATCTGTACAGAAAGCTCGCTGCGTCTGTCGCGCCTGCGGCGGAAGAGGCGCCCGCAAAGCGCACGCGCAAGAAGGCCGCCGCTTCCACCGAAGCCGAAGATGCGGAGAAGAAGCCCGCGCGCCGCAGGACGGCCAAGGCAAAGGCCGAGGCCGCGGAGGGCGAAGCCGCTCCGAAGCGCACGCGCGCCAAGAAGTCGGAGGACGCCGCCGAAGCGAAGCCTGCGCGCAAGCGCGCGACAAAGGCCGAGAAGGCCGAAGCCGAAGCGCCTGCTGCTGAGAAGAAGCCGCGTACCCGCCGCAAGAAGGCCGCAGAGCCTGTCGCGGAGGAGACACCTGCCGAATAAGAAAACGCCGATTGCAGGAGCCGTCAAGACGGCTCCTGCGTCTTTCTCCGGCATCATTCTGTGTGCCTGCGTCATGGGTGCGGAGAACTGAGACGGAGCCCTTTCCATGCCTACGCTCGTTGCAGCCTGTCTGAAATGCACGGTGCGGAGGACTGAGAGCGGTCTCTCCCCATGTCCGCGCTCGTTGCAGCCGCGAGCGCATTTTTTATTGTGCTCTCCGCCGCTTCGTGGTATAATAGATGCAAACGCGCACCAACGTGCGAGGACACCTGCAAAGGAGCTCTGAGATGGACAACCGAGATGAAATCATCCGAACGCAGCTGGACGTCATCGGAACGCTGATCAACAACAACATCCGCCGCATGTCCGACGACATATGGGGCGTGCCATCCAAACCCGCCGCGCCGTCTCCCGCGCCGGACGCCGCCCAAAAATCGAAATCCCCGGTGGAAAAGCCGGCCGCGGAATCGGAGAGCACAGAGGCCGAACAGCCGCAGGAAAATATCGACGATCTCAAGGCCGAGCTGAACGAGCTGATCGGCCTTTCCGGCATCAAGCGCGAGGTCAACAACCTCATCAACATGGTGACCGTTCACAACCTCCGCCGCCAAAACGGCCTCAAGACGGTGGACATGTCGCTGCACATGGTCTTTTCCGGCAATCCCGGCACGGGCAAGACGATGATCGCGCGGCTGATGGCGCGGATCTACCGCAGCCTCGGCGTGCTCTCCAAGGGGCATCTAGTGGAGGTCGACCGGTCGGGACTGGTCGCGGGTTACGTCGGCCAGACGGCCGCAAAGACCACCGCCGCCATCGACAAGGCCATGGGCGGCGTGCTCTTCATCGACGAAGCCTATACGCTTAATTCCAAAGGCGAAAACGACTTCGGGCAGGAGGCCATCGACACGCTGCTCAAGGCCATGGAGGACCGCCGGGAGGATCTCGTCGTGATCGTCGCCGGTTATGATGGCCTGATGGATGCGTTCATCCATTCCAACCCCGGCCTCGAATCGCGCTTCAACCGCTATCTGCACTTCGATGACTACTCCGTCGATGAGATGATGTCCATCCTCGATCTGCAGCTCAAAAAGGGCCAATACCAGCTCGACGATGCGGCGCGCAGCGCGGTGCGCGAATACATCGAGGTCTCCAACACCGGTTCCATCGCGTTCGGCAATGCGCGAGGAGTGCGCAACATCTTCGAGCGATTACTCGTCGCACAGGCGAACCGCCTCTCCAGCGCCGAAGCGCCCACGCGCGAACAGCTGATGACCATCTCGGAGGCCGACGTGCTCGAGGCACGCGCAAACGACGACAAGCTCAACAAGGCCATTCGCGAACGCGAAGCGCACGAATCCGAGGCAAAGGCTGCCCTCGAGGAGCTCGAACGGCTGTCCAAATCGCTGAAGAACCCCGCAAATAAAGATTAGAAAAAACAGACCGAAGCGAATATAGACTTCGGTCTGTTTCTTTTTGTGTCCAAACAGACATTCCTGAAAACCAGTCTGTGGAAAACAATGCTTTCCATGTAACATCTCTTCGCCGTTTCTGCGCGGAAACCATCGAAGCACAAGCGCTCATGCCGGTTTCATTTGCAGCCGCTGGCAGATCTCTTCGGCGATCGCGGCGGCTGAGCGGTTTCCCGCGGCGATCCAAACCGTCCTCGGATCGCGGCGGAACCAAGTGAGCTGCCGCTTGGCGAAATTGCGCGTCGCCTGCTTGACCTTGGCGATCGCTTCCTCCATCGACATCCTGCCATCCAGCGCGGCGGCGATTTCCTTGTAGCCGATCGCCTGAGCCGCCGTCGGAAAGCGCGCTGCGTCCGCGGCCAGCCTGCGCACCTCGTCGATCAATCCAGCGGCGAGCATATCGTCGACGCGCCGTTCGATGCGCCGGTACAGCTCGTCGCGCGGCCAATCGAGCGCAAAGATGCGCTCCTCGTAGTCGCCCTCGCCGCGCGCATCTTGGCGAACCTGCGCGCTCTGTGGAATGCCGGTCAGCCGGTAGATCTCCAGCGCGCGCACGACGCGGCGAACGTCGTTCTCGTGCAGCCGCGCGGCGGATTCGGGGTCGACCTCGGCCAGCATGTCGTGCAGCTTCCGCCGCCCGCCCGGCTCGTCGGCCAGCGCGAACAGCTCCGCATGCAATCGCTCGTCGCTCTGTTCGGAAAAGCTCAGCGGCTTGGTGAGCGCGTCGATATACAGCCCCGTGCCGCCGCAGACCACCGGACGCCGGCCGCGCGCGAGGATCTCGCCGATGACGGCCTTTGCGCGGTCGCGGTACATCGCGGCCGTGAATTTCTGCGAAGGATCGGCGATACCGAGCATGTGGTGCGGTATGCCGCGCATCTCGTCCGGAGCCGGCATCGCCGTGAGGATGTCCATGCCGCGGTAGACCTGCATGGAGTCCGCCGAGACGACCTCGCCGCCGATCCGGCGGCACAGCTCGACCGCGCATGCGGTCTTGCCCGACGCCGTCGGCCCGGCGATGACGATCAGTTCGGGTTTGCAAAAGCCCGCCATTCCATCCCCTCCATCACTGGATGCGCTTGAACATCTTCTCCAGATCTCGCTTTTGTACGGCCTTGACCACCGGCCGCCCGTGCGGGCAGGTGGGCGGCGCGCCGGTCTCGGTCATCTCGCGGATCAGCGCGCGGATCTCGGATTCGCTCAGCGAGTCGCCCCCGCGAACCGCACTCTTGCAAGCCATCTGCATGACCTCGGCGCGGCGCGCGTCGATCGTCGCGGACTTGAGCCGGCCCAGCGAGTTGATCATCTCCATGAACAGCGGCCGCAGCTCCGCGCGGCCAAGGATGAGCGGAACCGACCGAACCTGAATGTCGTGCTCGCCGAACGGCTCCACCTCGTAGCCCGCCGAGGCGAGCACGTCGAGGTTCTCGCGGATCAGCGCCATCTCGCGCGAGGACAGGCGGATGACCATCGGCGTCAGCAGCTGCTGCGACGCAGTCCCAGCCTCCAGCTGCGACATGTACATCTCGTATCGAATGCGCTCGTGCGCCGCATGCTGGTCGATCAGCAGCAGCGTATCGCCCACCTCGAGGATGATGTACGTCTTAAACGCCACGCCGACAATCCGATAGGGCAGCGCGTCCGCCGCGCCATCGCCGGAAGATTCGGCCGTCCGCACATCGCTGGAAGCTGGCTGCGGCGCGCTCGCTGCGCCCGATTCGCGCAGCGCGGCGCTCCCGCGTCCCGTGGAACCGGCGGGCGCGCCCGCATAGCGCAGCCGCTCGCGCGCGAGCGCATCGTGGAACATTTCCGTCTGGACGGGTTTCTCCGACTCTGCGCGCCCCTGACCCGGCAGCGGCGGCATTTGGGGGCGCGTTTCGCCTTCCCCGGAAGCCGAGCCCGCCGGGGACGGTTCCCCCTTCTTCTCCGCCGGACGCGGTGCTTCGGCCGCTGCGCCGTCCATCCGACTTCCGGACGGCTCCGAACCGGCTCCTGTACTTCTCGTCGCACCGTCCGATACGGGTGAAGCGCCCGCCTGACCCGGCAGCGGCGGCATCTGAGCGGGCTTCTGAGCAGCGTCCGCCGGGGGCAACCCGCTCCCCTGCCCTGCCTTCGCCGCGTCCGGCGCGATTTCACGAACGGCCGCGACGCGCTCGATCGCCTTCGGCTGGGCGGTATCCCGCGCAAACGAGAGCACGCGCTCGCCGTCAAACGCCGTGTTGAGCAGCTTTTCGACCGCCGCGCGCACCATGTCCTCGTCGCGGAAGCGCACTTCGAGCTTGTTGGGATGGACGTTGACGTCGATGGCGTTCGGCGGCAGCGACAGGTTGAGCGCGCACATCGGATACAGCCCGATCGTCACGCGGCTGCGGCAGACGGTCTCCAGCGCGCGGGAGAGCATCGCGCAGCGAACCGACCGTCCGTTGATGAAGAACATCTCGTGCGCCCGCGTGGCCTTCGCCAGCTCGCCGACGCCGATCATGCCGCGAATGCGCGTGCCGCCCTCCGCGGCGTCGACCTCGACCATCTGCTCCGCCTGCTTGCCATACACGGCGAACAGCGCGTGGCGCAGATTGCCGTCGCCAAAGCTGTGGTAGACCGTGGAGCCGTTGTTGACAAAGCGCACCGACACGCCCGGATTGCCGATCAGCAGCCGCGCGACCGCGTCGCCGACCAGACCGCCCTCGTAGGACGCCTTCTTCAAAAACGCCCGGCGCACGGGGATGTTGTAGAACAGGTCGCGCATGACAAACGTCGTGCCATCCGGGCAGCCGATCTCCTGCACGCGCAGGTTCTGCCCGCCGTCGATATGGATCCGCGTGCCGGAATCCTGACCCCGCGCGCGCGTCGTCATCTCGACGTGCGAGACCGCCGCGATCGACGGAAGCGCCTCGCCGCGAAAGCCAAGGGTTCGGATGTCGTCGAGCTGATCCGCCGTCTGCAGCTTCGACGTCGCGTGGTTCTCAAACGCCAGCCGCACCTGACCCGGCTCGATGCCGCAGCCATTGTCCGTCACGCGCAGATAATCGATTCCGCCGCCACGGATCTCGACGGTGATGGCCGTCGCGCCCGCGTCGAGCGAATTCTCCATCAGTTCCTTGACCACCGAGCTGGGCCGCTCGACGACCTCGCCCGCCGCGATGCGGCCGACCGTGGCCGCGTCCAATATCCGAATCGGCATGGTTTTCCTCCGTCATTCGTTCAGCAACCGCGCAGGAAGTCGATCCCCGCCTTCTCCGACGCGATTTTCCAGCCCTCCAGCTCCCGCTCGCCGCGCACGTCCGGGCGGAAGCCAAATTGATGGTAGACCTTGATGGCGACCCAGCTGGCCGTCTGCGTCGTAAGAAACGCCGACCGGTGCCCCAGCTCGCGCAGGCGGTGCATCGCCAGCGAGACCAGCGGCTTCGACAGGCCCCTTCCCTGATGCGCGGCGTCGATCCCGACCCAGTGCAGCCGCCCCTGTGCAGGATCATCATCGCCAAACCACGCCGTGGCCGTCGCAAACGGCACGCCGCGGTCGGTCAGGAAGATCATCCTCTGGTCGAGAGCGTCGTCGCTCGGATAGTACTTGCGAAACCCCCGAACGCCGGCCTCGTAGGAATCAAACTCGCCTGCCGACTGCTCGATGCGCACCCAATGGTCGACATCGCCCGGCTGGAAGAAGCGCCAGCCGTACGCCTGAGGCAGGTCAAAAACCGGAAGCGCGCCGAAATCGTCCAGCCGCATGGCCAGGCCGATCATCGGAACCGTCGAATCCCACATCGCACATTTCTCCCTTCTGCGAAGCTCAGATCCGCTTCGCCTTCTCGTTGAGTTCGTAGAGCTTGTTCAGCGCGTCGATCGGCGTCATGCTGACGACGTCCATCGCGGCGATTTCGGAGACGAGCTCCATCGGCTTGTAGTCGAGCATCCCGAGTTGGCGGTCCGACGCCGCCGGCTCCTCGAGGATGCTCTTGCCAATCGAGCTGCCCGCCTGGCCGCCGGCCTCCAGCCGCGCCATGATCTGCCGCGCGCGGGAAATCAGGCTCTTTGGCAGGCCCGCCAGCCGCGCGACCGCCACGCCGTAGCTGCGGTCCGCGCCGCCGGGCACGATCTTGCGCAGGAAGATGACCTCCTCGCCCTGCTCCTTCGCCGTGATGCGGTAGTTGACCACGCCAGGCAGCGTGCCCTCCAGTTCGGACAGCTCGTGGTAGTGCGTGGCAAACAGCGTCCGCGCGCCGCACTTCTCCCCGGCGATGTACTCCACCGCCGCCCACGCGATGGACAGTCCGTCGAACGTCGAGGTGCCGCGGCCGACCTCGTCGAGCAGCAGCAGGCTCTTCGGCGTGGCGAATTTCAAAATCGTCGCCAGCTCGCTCATCTCGACCATGAACGTCGACTGCCCGCCGTACAGGTCGTCCGATGCGCCGATTCGCGTGAAGATCCGGTCGGTCAGCGCGATGTCCGCCGAGTCCGCCGGCACGAACGACCCCATGTGCGCCAGCAGCACGATCAGCGCCACCTGCCGCATGTAGGTCGACTTGCCCGCCATGTTCGGCCCGGTGATGATCATCACGCGATGATCGGCGTCGAGGTGCGTGTCGTTGGGCACAAAGCGCTCGCGCCCGATGGCCTCCTCGACGACGGGATGGCGCCCGCCGGCGATCTCGTAGCGCCCCTCGTCGTTGATCTTCGGGCGGACGTAGCCGTTTTCCGACGCGACCCGGGCCAGCGACAGCAGCACGTCCAGCCGCTTGAGCGCCTGCGCCGTCGATTGCAGGCGGGGCAGCAGGGCCTTGATCGCCTCGCGAATCTCGCAGAACAGCCGGTATTCCAGACGGACGGCGTTCTCCTCCGCGCCGAGGATCCGATTCTCCAGCTCCTTGAGCTCGTCGGTGATGAACCGCTCGCAGTTGGTCAGCGTCTGCTTGCGGACGTAGTTGTAGGGTACCTGGTCGTAGAACGAGCGCGTGACCTCGAGATAGTAGCCGAACACGCGGTTGTAGCCGATCTTCAGGTTCTTGATGCCCGTCCGCTCGCGCTCCGAGCGCTCCATCTCCGCCAGATACTCCTTGCCGTGGGCGGAGACATCGCGCAGTTCATCGAGTTCCTCCGAATAGCCGGATGCGATCATCCCGCCGTCTCGCACGGAGAGCGGCGCGTCCGGCGAGATGGCGCGACGAAGCGTGGCGGCCATGTCCTCCATCGGGTCGAGCGCGTCGAGCGTCTCCCGGATCAGCGGCGCCGCCATGTCCGGCGCGCCGTCGCGGATCAGCGGCACCTGTTCGAGCGTCGCGAGCAGCGCCAGACAGTCGCGCGCATTCAGCGTATCGTAGGCGACCTTGCTCAGCAGGCGCTCGACGTCATAGACGCCCGCCAGACGCTCCCGGAGGCCATCGGAAACCATCGGATCGCCCATCAGCGCCTCGACCGCATCCTGACGCCGGACGATTTCCGCCGCATCGTTGAGCGGCCGCTCGATCCATTCGCGCAGCAGCCTTCCGCCCATCGACGTACACGTGCAGTCGAGCACGCGCAGCAGCGTGCCCTTGCGGCTGCCATCGCGGATGGCCGCGGTCAATTCGAGGTTGCGCAGCGCGACGCGGTCGAGCGCCATGCGGCTGCGGCTGTTGTAGGCCTGCGCCGTGACGATGTGGGAAAGCGCGTTCTTCTGCGTATCGGTCAGGTACTTGAGCAGCGCGCCCGCCGCGCAGACCGCCGCGCGCTGGTCGGCAAAGCCCATCTCCTCCACCGTCTTGCCAAAGTGCGCCCGCATGCACTTCGCCGCAAGCGCATAGCCAAACCCTTCCTCGCCGGGCGCGCTGGTCATGCGACGGCGCTCGGGAAGTAGGCGGAGAAACGCCTCCAGATCGTTGACGATGATCTCGCTCGGCGCAATGCGCGCCAGTTCGTCGGCCAGCGAGGCGCGCGCATCCGGAATCTGATACAGGCCGAACTCGCCGGTCGATACATCGCACAGCGCGCAGCCGGCGAGATTGCGCCGCAGACAGACGGACAGGATGTAGTTCGCCCGGCGGTCCTCGAGCATGTTGCTCTCGATGACCGTTCCGGGCGTCACCACGCGGATGACCTTGCGCTCGACCAGCCCCTTGGTCAGCGCCGGGTCGGTCATCTGCTCGCAGATGGCGACCCTGTATCCCTTCTCGATGAGCCTTTGCAGATAGGTCTCCACTGCGTGGTACGGCACGCCGCACATCGGCGCTCGCTCGCTCAAGCCGCACTCCTTGCCCGTCAGCGTCAGATCCAGTTCCTGTGCGACGAGCTTCGCGTCGTCGAAGAACATCTCATAGAAATCGCCCAGGCGGAAGAACAGAATCGTATCCGGATACTGCTCCTTGATCTGCAAATACTGCTGCATCATCGGGGACAATGCCATCGGCCGCTCACCTCAGTCGTTCTTTGGTAGGCATGGGCGGCTTTTCCCCGCCCATGCGGAAATTCCGGCTGTCTTTAGTGGCAGCCGGCGCACGCGGAACAGTCGCCCGCGCAATCGTCGGAATCCATCTTGCCGGTCACGATGAACTGCAAAACCTGGTTGACCTGGTTGATCAGGCCGTTGAACTCGCCGCGCGCCTGCGTCAGCGCGACGATGTCGTCCATCATCTGAAGCCGCGCCTGGATGTCGTCCATCTCGTCGGACAGCCGCTTCAGCGCGCCGGGATCGGGGTTCGTCTGCTGCATCATCTCCTGGATGCTCGCGCGGCGCTCGAGCATCTCGCCCATGAGCTGCGCGGCCTCCTGGTTGCGCATGGCCTTGTCCTCGCATTCCTTCATCTTCCGGTAGGCTTCGCTCTCGAGCAGCGCCTCGCCCAGCTCGCGCGTCTTGAGAAATACATTGTCCATTACTCTTCCTCCTCAACGATTCTCCCGCGCAGAGTGTTGCGCCCCGCGGAGGTGATTTCCACATCGACAAAGCGGCCGATCAGCTCCTCGCCGCCGGGAAAGTTGACCGTCAGCGCGCGCGGCGTCCGGCCGCTGACCGAACCCGCGTCGCGCGCCGACGCGCCCTCGACGAGCACCGTCTCCCGCCGGCCGATCTGGCCGCGCAGGATCTCGGCCGTGATTTCAGTCTGCCGTGCGATCAGCTTCTGAATGCGCGCGGACTTGACCTCGGCGGGCGTGCCGTCCGGCATGCTGGCCGCGCGCGTGCCCGTCCTCGGCGAGAAGATAAAGGTATAGGCCGAATCGAACCGAACCTCCTCGACCAGCGACATCGTCTCCTCGAACTGCGCCTCGGTCTCGCCGGGAAAGCCGACGATGATGTCCGTCGTCAGGCCGATCTCCGGCCGCGCAGCGCGCAGGCGGCGCACCAGATCGAGGTAGCGCCCGCGGCCATAGCGGCGGTTCATCGCCCGGAGGACTTCGTCACTGCCCGACTGCACGGGCAGGTGCAGGTGCGGCATCAGGTGCGGCAGCTCCGCATAGGCGGCGATCAGCTCGTCGGAGAGATCCTTCGGATGCGAGGTCATGAAGCGAATCCGCTCGATGCCCAGCCGGTCGAGCCGGTACAGTAGATTCGCAAACTCGGCGCCGCCGCCGCGATAGGAATTGACGTTCTGCCCCAGCAGCGTGATCTCCTTCACGCCTGCGTCGCGCAGGCGGAGGCACTCGTCGATCACGTCCTCCGGCGCGCGCGAGCGCTCGCGGCCGCGCACATAGGGCACGATGCAGTAGGTGCAGAAGTTGTCGCAGCCGTACATGATGTTGACAAACGCGCTCAGCGCGCTGTTGCGCGCCTCGGGCAGTCCCTCGACGATTTCGCCGTCGGTTTGAACGACCTCGACCACCGGCTTCCGGTCGCGCAGCGCGCGATAGAGGTTCTCCGGCAGGCGGTAGAGGTTGTGGGTGCCGTAGATCAGGTCGATGAACGGATACTTCTTCCGCATCACCTCGGCCATGCCAGGCTCCTGCGGCATGCAGCCGCCGACGCAGATCATCAGCTCCGGCCGGTCCTTCTTCAGCTCCTTGAGCCAGATGACGTTGCCCAGCGCCTTGTTCTCCGCGTTTTCGCGCACACAGCAGGTGTTGTACAGGATCAGGTCTGCCCGCTCGCGCACCGGCTCGCGGGACATGCCCATCTCCTCGAACATGCCCGCGATCGTCTCCGAATCGCGCTCGTTCATCTGGCAGCCCATCGAGACGATGTGATAGGTTTCGGGCCGGCCGGGCATCGCCTCGACCAGCCGCATGTACTCCCTCTGGCGAAGGATCTCGCCCTCGGGCACGCGCGTGTCCAGCATCGTCGCTTCCTCCTCACTTCAATCGCCTCGCGCCGTCGGGCAGCGGATGCCCCGCGGGCGAAATTCGGTATTCGCTCTCCGGAAGGCGCGCGTCGGCCGCGGCATAGACCTCCATGCCCTCCGGCGCGCCGATCGTGTTCAGCCAGCCGGCCACCGGCGGCGCCGCCTCTACCAGCAGCGCGCCCTGCGGATGGGCGCGCCCGCGCGCCCAGACCTCGCGGATGACGCGGCGGGCAGTCGTCTCGTAGGACGGCACCGCGCCCCGCCCGCCGCACGCCGGGCAGACGTGCATCAGCTGCTTGGTCAGCGGCCGGCGCGACTTCTTGCGCGTCATTTCGAGCAGGCCCAGCCCGGTGAAGCCGACGACATTCGTCCGGTTGCGGTCCGCCGCCATCAGTTCGGTTACGAGCTTGAGCAGCGCGTCCCGGTTGGCCTGCGAATCCATGTCGATAAAGTCGATGACGATGATGCCGCCGATGTCCCGCAGCCGGATCAGGCGCGCGATCTCCTTCGCGGCCTCGCAGTTTAAGCGGAACACCGTATCGTCAAACGACTTCCCGCCGACAAACTTGCCGGTGTTGACGTCGATGACGGTCAGCGCCTCGGTCTCGTCGATCACCAGCGAGCCGCCGGACTTGAGCCAGACGTGCCGCCCCATCCGCCGGTCGGCCTGCACGTCGACGCGGTACAGGTCGAACAGCGGCGTCTCCCCGGCGTATTCCGCCACGCGGCCGGCCAGCTTGGGCGCCAGCAGGCGGGCATAGCCCGCCGTTTGCCGGAACAGCGCCGCGCCGTCCACGCGGATGGCCTCGACCGAATCGTCGAGCATATCGCGCACGGCGCGCAGCGCAAGGCTGCCGTCCGAATGGATGCGCTTCGGCGCGCGGGCGACCTTCGCCCGCGCTTCGATTTCGCGCCACAGCGCGCACGCCGAGGCGTAGTCCGACCGAAGCGCGCCGGCGTCCACGCCCATCGCCGCCGTGCGGACGATCACGCCCATGCCGCTGTCCCCGGTCAGCTCCGCGGCAATCTCGTGCAGCCGGTCGCGCTCGGCGGGATCGACGATCTTGCGCGAAATGCCGACGTAGCTGACCGTCGGCAAGAGCACCGTCATCCGCCCCGGCACGGTGATATGGCTCGAAACCCGGCAGCCCTTCGTTCCGCCCGGCTCCTTGACCACCTGCACCAGCAGCTCCTGCCCCGGGTGCAGCATCTTCTCAATCCGCGCCCCGCGCATCCGGTCGGCCAGTTCGCCCGCCTCGCGGGTATCGACCGGAATGTCCCCGGCGTAGAGAAACGCGTTCTTGTCCAGCCCGATGTCCACAAAGGCTGCGTTCATCCCCGGCAGCACGTTCTGAACGCGGCCGAGATAGAGGTTGCCCGACAGGTATTCGCTCCCCGGGCGCTCATAGTACAGCTCGCACAGCTTATCGTCCTCGACGACGGCCAGCCGCGTCTGGCCGGCCACCGCCTCCAACAGCAATTCCCTCTTCATAGTCCGTGGTTAACTCCGTCATTCTTCCGCCAAAGCGGCGTTCGTCAAAGCGACATCAGCGGCCTGAGCGCGCCCGATTCATCCGCGCCCAGCAGGCACAGCCGGTGGATGCGCGCCTCAGGTTCCTCTGCGCCGGCGATGTCCGCGAGCGTCCGCACCAGCAGATCCGGCTTGAGCGCGTCCCGCTCCGTCAGCTTGAGCCGCGCGCGCAGTCCGGCGCCGTCCCGCACAAGCTCGATGGCCAGCGGTCGGACGTCCACCTCGCGCTCGCCGGACTTCGTCTTGCGGACGGCCATGACCTGCTCGCGCGCGAGAAACTCGTCCACCGCCTGAAGCGCCGCCTCCGCGCCCGCGCCGCTCAACGAAATCGCATAGTCCGCCGCGCAGACCAGCGCCATCGGCGCGGGATGGCGGTCGTCCACCATGCGCACCTCGTAGACCGGCAGATCCTCCGGCAGCGCCGCGCGAAACGCCTGCTCCGTCCGGCCGCGCCCCATCGGCGCGGACAGCCCGAAATCGAGCACCTCGTACTCGCTCGTCCAGCCCAGCGCGAGCGCCGACGCGAACGACATCACCGGGTGCGGGTTGAAGCCCTGCGTGTACTTGACCGGCAGGCCCGTGCGGTTGAGCGCGCGCTGGAAGAAGCGCTGCAGGTCGAGGTGCGAGATGAACCTGAGCCTCGGCTGCTTGCCAAATCGAATCATCGCCCGCATGCCGTCGCCTCCTCATACCGGTTCACGCCGCAGCCCACGCAGCCCTTGCGGCAGTCGTGCGTCGTCTCGCCGCGGGCGGCCTTCTCCCGCTCGCGCGCGAGGAACGCTTTCGTCACGCCGCAGTCGAGGTGATCCCACGGGAAGACCTCTCCGACCGGCCGCTCGCGCAGGGCGTAGAAGGCCGGATCCAGCCCAATCTCCTCAAACGCCTTGAGCCACAGGTCGTACCGGAACTGATCCGACCAGCCGTCGAACCGGCACCCCAGCCGGTACGCGCGCTCGAGGACATCGGCCAAGCGGCGGTCTCCGCGGGCAAACACCGCCTCGATGAAGCTCACGTCCGGCGCGTGGTACTTGAAGTCGACGCCCTTGACCTCGCGAAGCGCGTCGCGCAGCAGCTTCTGACGGCGCACGACCGTCTCCGCGTCGAGCTGGGCCTCCCACTGAAACGGCGTGAAGTTCTTCGGCACGAATACCGATGCGCTGACCGTGATCCGCAGCCCCGGTGCGCGCCGCTCCTTTGGAACGGAGAAATAGCACCGGCGCACGAGCCGCGCGAGTTCCGCGATGGCGAGCACGTCCTCGTCCGTCTCGGTCGGCAGGCCGATCATGAAGTACAGCTTGACCGCCGACCAGCCCTGCTCAAACGCGTCGGTCACCGAGCGGACGAGGTCGTCCTCGGTCACGCCCTTGTTGATGACATCGCGCAAACGCTGCGTGCCCGCCTCCGGCGCGAGCGTCAGCGCGGTCTTTTTGACCTTCTGCGTCTCGCGCAGCGTCTCGGTCAGGACGTTGTCGATGCGCTGCGACGGCAGCGAAATGCGCACCCGGCGCGCGGCAAAGCGCTCGACCATCTCCCGCGCCAGCTCGGGCAGACAGGAGTAGTCGCCGCTGGACAGGCTCATCAGCGAGATCTCGTCGTAGCCGGTCGCGCCGACCAGCTTCTGCGCCATCTCCATCAGCTTCTCCGGGCTGCGCTCGCGCACGGGACGGTAGATCATGCCCGCCTGGCAGAACCGGCATCCGCGCGTGCAGCCGCGGAAAATTTCCAGCATGATGCGGTTGTGCACGACCTCGCCGTAGGGCACGATCAGCTTCTCCGGATACTCGGCGCTGTTCAGATCAGCGACCATCGCCTTTCGAACGACCTCCGGCGCGCCGCTTCCCGGCCTGGGCGAGACGCTCGCGACCGTGCCGTCGGGGTGATAGCCGACGTCATACAGCGAAGGCACATAGATGCCCCGAATCTTCGCCGCCTCCTGCAAAAACGCCTCGCGCGGCGCGCCGGACGCCTTCCACGCCCGGTAGCAGTCAACGACCTCGATCGTCTCGACTTCGCCGTCGCCCAAGGCGACCAAGTCGACAAACGGCGCAAGCGGCTCCGGGTTGAACGCGCACGGGCCGCCCGCGATCACAAACGGACCCTCCTTCCGGTCGGCCGCGCGCAGCGGCAGTCCGGCCAGATCGAGCGCGTCGAGCACGTTGGTAAAGCTCATCTCATACTGAAGCGTCACGCCCAGCAGGTCGAATTCCGAAACGGGCGTGCGCGACTCGAGTGAGAACAGCGGCACCCCCGCGGCGCGCATGGCGTCGGCCATGTCGACCCACGGGGAAAACACGCGCTCGCACCACGCATAGGGCCTGCGGTTGATCGCGTGGTAGAGGATCTTCATGCCGAGGTGCGACATGCCCACCTCGTAGGTGTCCGGAAACAGGAACGCAAAGCGCACGTCCACCTCGTCCGGATTCTTCATCACGGAATTGAACTCGCCGCCCATGTAGCGCACGGGCTTCTGCACCGTGGCCATCAGCGATTCAATCCGGTCGGAAAGGGTCAAATCCCATCCCTCCAAGCACAGTTGTATCTGCCTTACTTTATCACGAATTTCGCATTGTTGCAACGGCGAAATGTTAAACAATTCCGCGCGCGCCAAAAGCGGCGGCAGACCTCTTGACGCGGCGGGCGAAATCGACTATTATTTTGAAGATCGACAAGTTTCCTGCTGAACCGGCGAAATATGAGCGAGGGATGAACATGCAGAAGCGGCCTTTCGCGACGAGCGAAAAACTCCATGAAATCACCCAGGAGATCCCGACCCCCTACCATCTCTACGACGAGCGCGGCATCCGCACCACCGCGCGCGGGCTGCTAAACGCGTTTGCGTGGAATGCGGGCTATCGCGAATACTACGCGGTCAAGGCCTGTCCGAATCCCTTCATATTGAAAATTTTGAAGGAGGAGGGCTGCGGCGTCGACTGCGCCTCGATGGCCGAACTGATGCTGGCCGAAGCCTGCGGCTTCTCCGGCGACGAAATCATGTTCTCCTCGAACGAGACGCCCGGCGAGGAATACGAGTACGCCCGGCGGCTCAACGTCAACATCAACCTAGACGACATCACCCACATCCCCTTCCTCGCCGAGCACGGCGGCATTCCCGAGCGGATCTGTCTGCGCTACAATCCCGGCGGGGAGCTGCGCATTGGCAGCACCTGCATGGGTCAGCCCGGCGCGTCGAAGTACGGCATGACGAAGCAGCAGATCTTCTCCGCCGTCGGGCAGCTGATGGCGATGGGCGTCAAGCAGTTCGCGCTGCACGCCTTCCTGGCCAGCAATACCATTGAAAACGACTACTATCCGACCAACGCACGGGTGCTGTTTGACCTGGCCGCCGAGCTGCACGCGGCGCTGGGCGCGGACTTCTACATGATTAACCTCTCCGGCGGCGTCGGCATCCCCTACCGCCCCGAGGAGCGGATGCCCGACATTCAGAAGATCGGCGCGGCCGTTCAGCGGGCATTCGAGGAAGCGCTCGTCCCCGCGGGGCTCGGCCACGTCCGCATCGCGACGGAGCTCGGCCGCTACATGACCGGCCCGAATGGCTGTCTGGTCGCCACGGCCATCCACAAGAAGCACATTTACAAGGAGTACGTCGGCCTCGACGCCTGCGCCGCCAACCTGATGCGCCCGGCGATGTACGGCGCCTACCACCACATCACCGTCGCCGGCAAGGAGGACGCCCTCTGCGACCACGTCTACGACGTCGTCGGCTCGCTGTGCGAAAACAACGACAAGTTCGCCATCGACCGCGCGCTGCCCAGGATCGACATCGGCGACCTGATCGTCATCCACGACACCGGCGCCCACGGCTTCTCGATGGGCTACAACTACAACGGCCGCCTCCGCTCGGCCGAGGTGCTGCTGCGCGAGGACGGCTCGTTTCAGATGATCCGCCGCGCGGAGACAGTGCGCGACTACTTCGCCACGTTTGACTTCTGCGGCGTGATGGACGGCGTGCTCGCCCGCGCGGAAAAATGAAGGGAGAACCCGCCATGCGCCCATTGAAGATCGCACTTTTGCAGATCGCGCCGGAGGGCAACCTGTCCGGCAACCTCGAAAAGGGCGTTCGCGCCTGCCGCGAGGCCGCCGCGCTCGGCGCGGACATCGCGCTGTTTCCGGAGATGTGGAGCAACGGCTACGCCATCTACGGCCGTCCCGTGGCCGAATGGCAGGCCGAGGCGGTCGACCCCGACGGCGACTTCGTCAAAGCCTTCGCCCATCTCGCGGCGGAGCTGGGCATGGCCATCGGCATTACGCTGCTGGAGAGGACGCAGGGCGATCCGCGCAATTCGCTGATCCTGTTCGACCGGTTCGGCCAGCGCCGCCTGACCTACGCGAAGGTACACACCTGCGACTTTGAGGACGAGCGCCATCTGACGCCCGGCGACGGCTTTTCCGTCGCCGAGCTGGATACGGCGTGCGGCGCAGTCAAGGTCGGCGCGATGATCTGCTTCGACCGCGCACAGCCCGAGAGCGCGCGGATCCTGATGCTCAAGGGCGCGGAGCTGATCCTCGTGCCCAACGCCTGTCCGATGGAGATCAACAGCCTCGCGCAGCTCAGAGGGCGCGCGTGCGAAAACATGCTCGCCATCGCGACCTGCAATTATCCCGCTGGAGTGCCGGACTGCAACGGCGGGTCGAGCGCCTTCGACGGCGTGATGTGGCTGCCGGAGCTGCCCGAATCGCGCGACACCTGCATCCTGCAGGCCGGGCGGGACGAAGGCATCTACATCGCCGAGCTCGACCTCGAACAGCTCCGCGCCTACCGCCGCCGCGAAATCTTTGGAAACGCCTACCGCCGGCCGGAGCTCTACGGCCTGCTGACGGACGCAAAGATCGAAGCGCCGTTCATCCGAAGCGACCGGCGGCGCTGATTCCCCACCACTCATATGATGGATTTCCCCGGAATCCACCGAGGCCACAGGGCGCGCAGAATTCTCTCTGCGCACCCTGTTCTCGTTTTGGGATCCATCCGCTCAGAAATGCACAAACAGTCTGTTCGCGCTCAGCCATGCGGGTATTCGCATGAATCGCACATTGTTTCCACTTCTTCAAAGGCCGTTCGCATGGGATTTCCCGGTGCGAGCAGCGCCTGACCGCGCGCGGGATGATAGACTGCCGACCAGACCGTATCGTGCCCTGAATCGCGGTCGTACTGGCAGAGAAAGCCGCGCCCGCCCGACAGCAGTTCGCGTGCAAACGCCGCATCGCATCGGGCATCCGGCGCGCTGAGCGCACGGGTCAGCGTTTCATACCGCTCCTCTGCGCGCCAGTTGTCAATTCCCGGCAGATTCCTCGCGCGCATCCCGGGAAGATGAAAGGCATTCGCAGCGCAGACAAACGCGGCGCCCTCGCCGCCCGCGTGGAATTCGACCTCTATCGCCCCGGCGTCGCGCTCCACAAGGGCGATATTTCCCGTGCGGTCGGCCAGCACGAGCACCATTCCCGACGCCGCGCGCACCTTGCGAATGTGGGAAAGCGCCGAAGGGACGTCGCGGCAGTGTTCCAGCACGTCCCGCAGCAGCATGCCCGCGTTGAATCCCGGAGCAATCGCGTGCGCGGGCACATTGGTCAATCCGGCGGCGAGCCCATGGCCATTGACGCCGTCCTCCATTTCGACAAAGGCCGTCGTATTGCCGATGAACGACGCGTTCGGCAGGCGGTAGCCGACGTGCAGGTTGAACGGTTCCAGCGCGGTCAGAAAATCGCTGTTCCGGCCGAGCAGCGCGCCGCTTCCATCCGAAACGGCGAATACGGAACAGGCGGGCTGGATCGCATACATCCCCAGCAACACCGCGCGCAGTGTGTGCGCGTCGCAGTGCTGACCCTCCGCAATCCCTTGAATTTCCTCGAGAATCTCCGGAAAATGCCCTCTGTAGAGCGGCACACAGGCATCCGCGTATTCCCGCCGCGCGTCCGTCAGCGGAAACGGCACTTCATCCAGCAGTCTGCGCCCGAGCGAAAGCTGCTCCGCGCCCCAGTGGAAGCCCACCTCGCGGTGCGTCCCGCAGAAACTGCTCTTCATCATGAAAGCTCACTCCTCTGGTTGTTTTGCGCGCCGGCCACGCTGAATGAAGTATATTCAAATAAAAATTTTATGTCAACAGCGAAATAAATTAAGTTTTCGTTGAGCATAAAATAAGTCCCGCACCCGAAATGGATGCGGGATGGACAAGCCAATGCGGCTTTACGCCTTCGATTCACAGTAGATGCAGCGGTAGACGCCCTTTTCGGGGTCGGTCAGCTTGAAGATGTGGGTCAGCCCCTGCTCGATGGTCGTGATGCAGCGCGGATTCTTGCACTCGATCACGCCCACCAGCTTCTCCGGCAGGTGCGGGCGGCGCTTTTCGACCTCCCGTCCCTCGCGGATGATGTTCACCGTGCATTCCGGCGCGAGATAGCCGAGGACGTCCCAGTTCAGGTCGAGCACCTCGTCGACCTTGATGATGTCCTTGCGGCCGAGCTTCTCGCTGACGACGTTCTTCAAAATCGCGACCGAGCATTCGACGCGATCGAGCTTCAGATACCGGTACAGCGCCATGGCCTTTCCGGCGGGGATGTGGTCGATGACGATGCCGTTTTTGATCGAATCGATGGTCATTCACTCCACCTCCAGCAGCTTGAGGATCAGCGCCATGCGGATGAACTTGCCGTTGAGCGCCTGGCGGAAATAGCACGCGCGCGGGTCGTCGTCAACCGTGACGGCGATCTCGTTCACGCGCGGCAGCGGGTGCAGGACCGTCAGATCGGCCTTCGCAGCCTGCAGCTTTTCGGGCGTAAGGATGTAGCTGTCCTTCAGGCGCAGGTATTCTTCCTCGTTGAAGAACCGCTCGCGCTGCACGCGCGTCATGTAGAGGATGTCCAGCTCGGGCATGACGGCCTCCAGATCGGTCGTCTGGACGTATTCCAGCCCCTTCTGCTTGAGCGTGTCCTTGATGTAGCTGGGCACCTTCAGCTCCTCCGGCGAGATCAGCACAAATCGGATGCCCGAATAGCGCGACAGCGCCGAGATCAGCGAATGCACCGTGCGGCCGAACTTCAGGTCGCCGCAGAAGCCGACGGTCAGGTTGTCCAGCCGGCCCTTCTCGCGCCAGATGGTCAGCAGGTCAGTCAGCGTCTGGGTGGGGTGGTTGTGGCCACCGTCGCCGGCGTTGATGATCGGCACGGGGGACTTCATCGCCGCGACCAGCGGCGCGCCCTCCTTGAAGTGGCGCATGGCGATGATGTCCGCGTAGCAGCCGACGACGCGCACCGTGTCGGCCACGCTCTCGCCCTTGGATGCCGAGCTGTTCGCCGCGTCGGAAAAGCCAATCACATGGCCGCCCAGCTCGTACATCGCCGCCTCGAAGCTCAGGCGCGTGCGCGTGGACGGCTCGAAGAACAGCGTTGCCAGCTTCTTGCCCTCGCAGCGGTGCGCGTAGTCCTGCGGGCGCGCGATGATGTCGCACGCCTTGGCGATCAGCCCGTCGATCTCCGCGGGCGTCAGGTCGAGGATGTCAATCAGATGTCTCATTTCGCGCCTCCGATCCAGCTCTCGTCCGATGGATTGTCGCGGAACGCGATCAGCCGGCGGATGTCGTCGGGCTGAATGTAGCCCTCCTGCGCGGCGGCTTCGGCCATGGCGTCGAAGTCGGTCAGCGAGACGTTCTGGACGTGGGCTTCCGCCATGCGGTCGAGGCCCTTCTTCATGCCATAGGTGAAGATCGACGCGATGCCCAGCACCTCCGCGCCCGCCTCGCGCAGCACGTTGACGACCTCGAGCACGCTGCCGCCGGTGGAGATGAGATCCTCCACGACCACGACCTTCTGCCCGGGCAGCAGCCGGCCCTCGATCTGGTTCTTGCGGC
This sequence comes from Candidatus Faecivicinus avistercoris, assembly GCA_018716805.1. GTDB lineage: Bacteria > Bacillota > Clostridia > Christensenellales > Aristaeellaceae > Faecivicinus > Faecivicinus avistercoris. The sequence goes on from DVJL01000119.1 coordinate 41,033, forward strand.
CGTGATCCTTCGCGCCGGAGCGGACATAGCCCATCGGCAGGTTCATCAGGTGGCCGACGATCGCCGCGTGCGGAATGCCGGCGGTGGACGTGCCCATCAGCACTTCAACCTCGGGATAGTTCTCGCGGATGACCTCGGCGAGCCCTTCCTCGATCTGCGTGCGGACGTCCGGCGCGGTCAGCGTCAGGCGGTTGTCGCAGTAGACGGGGCTCTTGATGCCGCTCGCCCATGTAAACGGCTCGTCGGGGCGGAAGATGACGGCGCGAATGCTCAAAAGCGCCTTGGCGATTTGATTCCTGCGGGTTTCAGACATGGAAAAATCCTCCTTCCATCGGCTCATGCGGTCAGCCGACAAATTCCTTCACGGCGCGGCGGTACGCGGCGACGGGATCGTCCGCGGCGGTGATCGGGCGGCCGACGACGATGAAGTCGGAGCCGATCTCCCGCGCGCGCGCCGGGGTGGTCACGCGCACCTGATCGCCCACGTCGCCGCCGGCAAAGCGGACGCCCGGCGTGACGGTCAGGAAGTCCGCACCGCAGGCCTCGTGCACCACGCCGGCCTCGAGCGGCGAGCAGACGACGCCGTCCAGCCCGGCCTCGCGCGCGCACTTCGCATAGTGGATGACGACCTCGGAAAGTGGCTTTTCGATCAGCAGATCGCGCTCCATGCGCTCCTGCGAGGTCGAGGTCAGCTGCGTCACGGCGATCAGCAGCGGGCGCGTGCCGTCCGGGCGGGTGAGCCCCTTCAGCGCGGCGCGCATCATCTCGACCGTGCCGAACGCGTGCAGGTTGACCATGTCCACGTCCAGCCGGCTCAGCACGGCCATCGCCTTCATGACCGTGTTCGGGATGTCGCACAGCTTGAGGTCGAGAAAGATCCGGTGGCCGCGCCGCTTGATCTCGCGGACGATCTCCGGCCCTTCGGCGTAAAACAGCTCCATGCCGATCTTGACGAACGGCTTCTCCTCGGTAAACCGGTCGAGAAACGCGAGCGTGGAAGCCCGGTCGGCAAAGTCGCAGGCGATGATGACGTCTCGGTTCATGAATGTGCGCCTCCTATGATGTCGTTGAGGGAATCGATGCGGTATTGCGCCATGACATCGGGCAGAGCCGATACGATGTCGCGGCAGGCAAACGGATTGACGAGGTTGGCCGCGCCGACCTGCACGGCCGTCGCCCCGGCGAGCATCATCTCGATCACGTCCTCGGCGCTCGAAACGCCGCCGATGCCGATGATCGGAATGCGCACGGCCTCGTAGACCTGCCAGACCATGCGAAGCGCCACCGGGAATACCGCGCTTCCGGAGAAGCCGCCCATGGTATTGGCGATGACCGGCCGGCGGCGGCGCAGGTCGATGCGCATGCCGAGCAGCGTGTTGATCAGACTGATGCCGTCCGCGCCGGCCTCCTCGCACGCGCGCGCGATGGCCGCGATGTCGGTCACGTTGGGCGTGAGCTTGATGTAGACCGGCTTTTTGCAGACGGCCTTGACCGCGCGCGTGACCTCCGCGGCCGCTTCGGGATCGGTGCCGAAGGTCATGCCGCCGCCGTGGACGTTCGGACAGGAGATGTTGACCTCGATCAGACCGACCTGCGCCTCGGCGTCCAGCTTCCGCGCGCACTCGGCGTATTCGTCCACCGAAAAGCCGCTGACGTTGGCGATCACCGGCTTGTAAAAGCACTGCTTGAGCTTCGGCAGCTCCTCGGAGATGACCTTGTCCACGCCCGGATTCTGCAAGCCGACGGCGTTGATCATGCCGGACGTACACTCGGCGATGCGCGGCGTCGGATTGCCGAAGCGCGGATGGAGCGTCGTGCCCTTGAACGAGAACGTGCCCAGCACGTTGATGTCGTACAGCTCGGCGAACTCATAGCCGTAGCCGAAGGTTCCGCTGGCCGGGATGACGGGGTTGTCCAGCGTCCAGCCGGACAGCGTGACGCGCGTGTCTACCACACGATCTCCTCCTTTCGCAGCACGGGGCCGTCCTTGCAGATGCGCTTGGAACCGTACTTCGTCTGGCACGAGCAGCCCATGCACGCGCCGAATCCGCAGCCCATGCGCTCCTCGAAGCTGAACTGGCCGTCCGTGCCGGACGCTTCGTAGACGGCCCTGAGCATCGGCTCCGGCCCGCAGGCGTAGGTGTAGGTGTACGCGCCCGCGGCCTTCATGCCGTCGGTGACGAAGCCCTTCACGCCGCGGCTGCCGTCGGCGGTGCAGAGCACGACCGGCACACCGAGCGCCGAAAAGCGGTCGAGGTCGAAGATCTCATCTGCGCGGTTGAAGCCGAGCACGGCCGTGGGCTTTGCCCCACCTGGGATGAGCGCCCTTGCCAGCGCGACCATCGGAGGGACGCCCGCACCGCCGCCGATCAGCAGCGGGCGTTCGCCGCATCCGTCGAGCGAATAGCCGTTTCCCAGCCCGGTCAGCAGGTCGAGCTTCGCGCCAACGGGCAGTTCGGACATCGCGCGCGTGCCGCGGCCGACCACCTTGTACTGGATGGCGAGCTGCCCGTCCGACCAGTCGCACACCGAGATCGGCCGGCGGAGGAAGAAGCCGTCCAGCCGGATGTTGACGAACTGCCCCGGCGCGGTGATCGCCGAGGTGTCGCCGGCGAGGTTCATCTCGAACGTCCCCGGCGCCAGCCTTCGGGTCGATGTGATTTCAAAGATGCCCTGTTTCATGGAAACCTCCTTGCGGCGAGATTGCGTTTAACGGGCCATGAGGGACTCAATCAGCCGGCAAACCCGTTCGCAATCGCGGATATTGACAAACGCGTCGATTTGCGGAAGCATCTCGAAGCGGGTTTTGTAGGGAAGCTGCATCGCCAGTTCGGGTTTCTGGAAGTAGATCGTGCCCAGCCCGTTGCGCTTTTCCCGCCGTTCCACGCACGGCAGCTTCGAGATGTACAGCGACCGAACGCCCTTGCGCGTGAGGATCAGCACGCGCCGGCTGGTGACGGCGTAGCGCGTGCCCGCCGCGAGCCACGCCGCGTGGATGTAGCGTCCGAACACGAAATACAGCCCCGCGGCGACGAAGAATGCGCCGAATATGGGAAAGAGGAACGGCGCGCCTGAAGTGACCACCGAAAACTCCCAGAACAGGGCAAAGCCGCACCATGCGAGGCTAAAGGGAATCCGGACGCCGTCGCCGGGCTGAAGGTGCAATCCCGGCTCGGGCGCGCCGGACCAGAGCAGCTCTTCCCCTTCGTGCAGCTGGCTGCGAAGCGCCTGATCCAATTCCATGGCCAGTGTCCTCCCCTTCTCAGCGTCCGGCGGCGTCGATCGTGGAGATCGTCATGGTCGTCTCCTCGAGCACGTCGAGCAGCACGCGGACGGTGTCCAGCGCGGTAAACACGGTGACGTTGTTCTCCGAAGCGCAGCGGCGGATCTGGTAGCCGTCGCTGACCTCGTTGCTGTCGTCGTACTCGCGCGTATTGATGATGTAGGTGACGTAGCCCTTGCGGATGCCCTCGAGGATCTCGTCGCTGCCGTCGCTCAGCTTGCGCTTGGTGCGCGTGCGGATGCCGTGCTCCTTCAGGAACCGCGCCGTGCCGCGCGTGGCCTCGATGTTGAAGCCCATGTTGTAGAAGCGGCGGATCAGCGGGAGCGCCTCCTCCTTGTCGCCGTCGGCGATGGTGACGAACAGCGTGCCGTAGTTGGCCAGCTTCATGCCTGAAGCGATCAGCGCCTTGTACAGCGCGCGCGTCAGCGAGCTGTCGTAGCCGATGGCCTCGCCGGTGGACTTCATCTCCGGCGAGAGGTAGTTGTCCATGCCGGAGAGCTTCGAGAACGAGAACGCCGGCACCTTGACGTACCAGTACTTGCGCTCCGGCGGGTAGATCTCGAAGAGGCCCTGCTCCTTGAGCGACTTGCCGAGGATAACCATCGTGGCGATGTCGGCCAGCGAATAGCCGGTCGCCTTGCTCAAAAACGGCACCGTGCGCGACGACCGCGGGTTGACCTCGATGACGTAGACGTTTTCGGCCTTGTCCACGATGAACTGGATGTTGTACAACCCGATGATGCCGATGCCCAGCCCCAGCTTCTTCGTGTATTCGAGGATCGTGCCCTTGACCTTCGGGGAGACAGAGAACGTCGGATAGACGCTGATGGAGTCGCCGGAGTGGATGCCCGTGCGCTCGACCAGCTCCATGATGCCGGGGACGAACACGTCGCGGCCGTCGCAGACGGCGTCGACCTCCAGCTCCTTGCCGCTGATGTACTTGTCCACCAGCACCGGCTGATCCTCGTTGATCTCCACGGCGTTTCTGAGGTACGTCCGCAGCGCGGCCTCGCCGGCGACGATCTGCATCGCGCGGCCGCCGAGCACGTAGCTCGGGCGCACGAGCACCGGATAGCCGATTTCGGCGGCGACGCGCACGCCGTCCTCGATGTTCGTGACCGCCTGTCCGCGCGGCTGCGGGATGTGCAGCTGTTCGAGCACCTTCTCAAACGCATCGCGGTTCTCGGCCTTCTCGATGGCGGCCATGTCGGTTCCGATGATCTTCACGCCGCGCCGCGTCAGCGGCCCGGCCAGATTGATCGCCGTCTGGCCGCCCAGCGAGGCGATGACGCCCTCGGGCTGTTCCAGCTCGAGGATGTTCATCACGTCCTCCGGCGTCAGCGGCTCGAAGTAGAGCTTGTCGGAGGTCGTGTAGTCCGTCGAGACGGTCTCGGGGTTGTTGTTGATGATGATCGCCTCAAAGCCGGAGGCCTTGATCGTCTTGATCGCATGGACGGTGGAGTAGTCGAACTCGACGCCCTGACCAATGCGGATCGGGCCGGAGCCGAGCACCACGATCTTGCGCTTGTCCGAGACGATGGACTCGTTCTCCTCCTCGTAGGTCGCATAGAAGTACGGGATGTAGCTCTCGAACTCGCTGGCGCAGGTGTCGATCATCTTGTACACCGGGAAGATCTTCTCTCGCCTGCGCAGGGCGAACACCTCGTCCTCCGTCCAGCCCCACAGGCGCGCGATGGCCGGGTCGGAAAAGCCCATCCGCTTGGCAAAGCGCAGCGCGCCGGCGTCGCCCACCTGGTCGCGCAGCATCCGCTCGCAGAGGACGATGTTGCGCACCTTGTCGATAAACAGCATGTCAATCCGCGTCCGGCGGAGGATGACGCGCGGATCGACGTCGCGCCGGAGCAGTTCGGCGACGGCGAAGATGCGGTCGTCGGTGCCGATGCCGATGTAGTCGACGAGCGCCTGCGTGTCCTCGGAGTCGAACTTCTTCATGTGCAGGTGGTCCACGCCGATCTCGAGCGAGCGGACGGCCTTGAGCAGGCTCTCCTCGATCGTGCGGCCGACGCTCATGACCTCGCCGGTCGCCTTCATCTGGGTGGACAGGTGGTTGGACGCGCTGGCGAACTTGTCAAACGGGAAGCGCGCCATCTTCGTCACGACGTAGTCCAGCGTCGGCTCGAAGCTGGCCGGCGTGTTGGCGATCTGGATCTCGTCGAGCGTCATGCCCACCGCGATCTTCGCCGACACGCGCGCGATCGGATAGCCGCTGGCCTTGCTCGCCAGCGCCGACGAGCGCGACACGCGGGGGTTGACCTCGATGAGATAGTAGCGAAACGACTCCGGATCCAGCGCGAACTGCACGTTGCAGCCGCCCTCGATCTTCAGCGCGCGGATGATCTTGAGCGCGCTGTCGCGCAGCAGGTGGTACTCCTTGTTGGTCAGCGTCTGGCTCGGCGCGACGACGATCGAATCGCCGGTGTGGATGCCGACGGGATCGATGTTCTCCATGTTGCAGATGGTGATCGCCGTGTCGTTGCTGTCGCGCATGACCTCGTATTCGATCTCCTTGAAGCCCTTGATGCTCTTCTCGACCAGCACCTGCCCGACGGGCGACAGCTTCAATGCGTTTTTCATGATCTCGCGCAGCTCCGCCTCGTTGTCGGCAAAGCCGCCGCCCGTGCCGCCCAGCGTGAACGCCGGCCTGAGCACGACCGGATAGCCGATCTCCGCCGCCGCGGCGACGCCCTCCTCGACGGAATGCGTGATGATCGACGGCAGCACCGGCTCGCCCAGCCGCTGGCAGAGCTCCTTGAACTTCTCGCGGTCCTCCGCCATCTCGATCGATTCGCTCGACGTGCCGAGCAGCTCGACCTGGCACTCCTCGAGCACGCCCTTCTTCTCCAGCTGGATGGCGAGGTTCAGGCCGGTCTGCCCGCCGATGCCGGGCACGATGGCGTCCGGGCGCTCGTAGCGGCAGATCTTCGACAGGAATTCGAGCGTCAGCGGCTCCATGT
>DVJL01000120.1 GCA_018716805.1 Candidatus Faecivicinus avistercoris
CTTCAGGTCGTCGAGCCGAACCGGCTGTACCGCAGCCAGTTCCGGTTTGGGATGTACCGGTGGCACATCGCGGATCCGATCCACTTCGACAGCCGGCTGCGCGTGACGATTCAGGCGCTCGGCTGGCGCGAGGGCGGGCGCTACCTTCCCCTTCAGGACGACATCGCCTCCGTCGCCTACTGGTACCAGACGCTTCCCGCCGCAAAGTTCCCGCCGCTTCCGGATAAGGACGCGCTGGAAGTCATCTGAGGGCGCGCGCATGGAATTCTGACATACGGCGCATAAATCAAAAAGGAATCGGCTTATCGACAGATTTTGTCGATAAGCCGATTCCTTTGATTGCAAAGGTCAAAAATGCAGGCCGCGCCCCTGCGCCCTCAAATTTTCCGCCCTTGGAAGGCCGAAACGCTCGCCTATCCAAGCCGCCGCGCCGTTCCTGCCGGCGCGGCGGCTTGCAGAGTCAAACGCCAAGGGGCGCGCTCTGCGCATTTAACAATCGACGCACACGACGAGCGCCTCGTCTTTCCCGACCGTCACAGTGTCTTTCAATACAATCTCGCCGTCCTGCAGGGAATAATCGACCGCTTTTCCGGCCGCGCGGACGCTCGTGACGCAACCGGCGTTGGGGACCGACAGCCGGTTCAGGCGAAGCTCGCCATAGGCGGGCAGGATGCGCACGCCCGTTTCGTCAAACGCCGCGTCGCCCCATGCGCCGCCCATCGCCCAGAAGTACACGCCCCGCGCCTCCCTGGGCGAAAACGCCAGCCTGCCGCGCGCAACGTCGCAGTCAAACCCCGAGAGCGCGATGAGCAGTCCCCAGCTGGCCATGGCCCGCGCGTAGTAATGGCCGCACTCCATCTCGCTCCACGGGCTCCGGCGCACGCCGTCGAAGCGCTTCCGGACGGCCTCGACCATCTCTGTCGCGCGGTCTTCCATCCCGCGATAGATCAGCAGCGTCGCAACCTGATACTCAATTCCGGTCCAGACTTCATCGGAATAGACAAACGGGAAGCGCGGCATGCCGCCGTTCGGCCACGAGCACAGCACGAGTCCCGGCTCGTCGTTGGCGACATAGAGCCGCTGGAGGCAGGGCTTGCGCCGCTCGCCCGGCAGGAAATTATGGCGATAGATCGCCGAGACCGCCGAGTCGATCCGCTCTTCGGGGAGCAGCGCGCCCAGTCCGAACAAATAGGCGAGCGTCTGGCCGAGCAGCTGATCGGACAGACAGCCCTGCCCGAACTGATACGGCCACGCATCCACGTCGTCCAGCCGCTGAACATAGTATTCGCCCTGCCAGCAGATCCGGTCAAAGTTTTCACGCGCGCGCGCAAACAGCTTCCGCATCTCCTCCGCCGTCGCCGCATCCCCTGCCGCCCCGGCCATCGATTCCATCGCGCGCGCCGCCCCGAGCAGCATGACCGCCGAAAGCGGGTTCGGCCCGAAGAACTCGATGTCATAGGTGTTGTGCTGGCGCCCCTCGGGCACGCCGTCGCCGTCGGCGTCCCATTCGCGCAGTCCAAACGCAAACGCGCGCTTCGCCGCCGGATAGATCGATTCGAGATACGCGCGGTCGCCGCTGAGCTTCCACTCCCGCCACGCGCGCATGATCGCTCCAAACTGCCCGTCGACGGCGGGATACATCTCGCACTCCGGCAACCCAAAGCGGCGCTGCGCGCGAAACGCCATCTTGCCGTCGGGATTGGTCTCCACGAGGAATTCATTGGCGCGCGCGGACCGCTCCAACTCGGGGAACAGGAACGCCACGGTCTGCGCGTAATTCCACACATGCGTGCACGTTCCGTGGCAGCTGCCCTCGTGCTCGTGGCTGCCCTCCCAGCCCATGAACGTGCCGTCGTCCGCGCGCCAGCAGGTCGTGCTGCGCAGCACGGCGATATTGCTGGCCACGGCGTCCATCACCGCCTCCGGCAGCGTCGAGGCATACAGCGCGCGGGCAAAGCGCTCGCTGGCGTCCTCCAGTTCGTCCATCCGGCCGAGCAAGTCGCATCCGGCCTGCCATGCGTCCGCATAGCGCGTGGCGTAGTGGTTCTTCATGGTTTCGCCGTCGTTCTGTCCCGGGAACCATCCCTTGATCCGGTTGGGCACATACCAGCTCAGCACGAATGCAAACACCGCCTTTTCGCCCGGCGCGATGCATTTCCGCACGCCGACGCTGCCGACGACGCAGGCCGTCGGGCCAACGACGCTGAATTTTTCCTCTCCCTCCGCCGCACTGTCCGCCAGCTCGCCCTTTTGAAAGCGGTTCCAGAAATCCGTGATGCCATCGTACCAGCCGCCGCGGTACCACATCCTGCGCACCTCGGCGCCCGCGTCGCGGACGAGGATCGCATTGTTGCCATATCGCAGGTGGTCCTCGGGCACGGCGCTGCCGGTCATGAACACGCCGGTCACATCGCCCTGGCGCATCTCGCGGTTTTCGCAGTGCTCCGAAACGCGGTAATTGTCGAAGCTGTCCTGTCCGCAGTCGTTGTGGATATTGCCCATGCTGGACGCCACGAGCACCTCCGCGGGCCGATCGGAGACGTTCTCCACCTCGAAGTGGAAAACCGCCCCGGGAATGCCGGAGTCGTCCGCCCGCATCGGGATAAACGGGTTGAACGCGCGCAGCGAAACCTTCAGCGGATATGCGCCGTCGATGAAGCGAACGTCCGCGAACGGATAGCGCACCGCCATCTCCGACTCGGCGAAGCGCGGCAGGCCCATCGCATACAGCGGATGATACCCGCGGCCTTTATAGAAGTCCGGCCTCTGCACCGCCTCGATCACGCGCGCATCCGTCCGGCCATCCTGGCGCATGAAGATGCTGAAGAACGTATAGGGCACCTGCCTGCCAAGCGACGGGCCGTTGAAAATCTGAAAATCCCGCAGCTGACCTGACGCATGCAGCGAAATGGTCCCCGTGCCAATGCCGCCGATCGGGAAGGCGGCATGCGGCATGTCATTTTTATAAACGCGCATGTACTCACTCCATTTCTCGCATTGGAATTATGTCGTTGACGGCTCACGGGCCGGTTGCACAGATCCGGTCTCCGGCGCGCAGGCGCACAGCGCCGTCCAGCGCGACGGCATCCTTTTCCGCCGCAAACGCCACGCTGCGGCCGTTGACCTGAACCTCCCTGACAGCCGCCGGTTGCGGGACGACCCACGCCTTCAGGCGCAGCTCGCCATACAGCACTTCCATCTCCGCGCGGCCTTCCTCTGCCAATACCGTCCCCCATGCGCCGTCGAGCGACCAGAAGTATCTTCCCGCCTTCAGCGGGACAAAGCCCATCTTCCCCTCCCGCATGTCAAACCGGAAGCCCGAATAGGCCAGCAGCAGCGCATAGCTCGCCATGCTGCGCGCATAATTGCTGCCGCATTCAAACTCATTCCACGGATTGCGCTTCTCTCCATCGTAGCGCGCGCGGATGCCGCACACCACGCGCAGCCCCTCTTCTTCCATGCCATGCATGATCATGTGCGCCGCAGCCTGATACTCAAAGCCGTTCATGGCCTCCTCCGCATAGGGAATCGGCACCACGGGCTTTTCAGCGCCCTCCGGCCAATCGCAGATCACGAGACCCGATTCGTCGTTCAGCCCGTAAATCCGGCAGGGATTGAAATGCTCGCGGAGGGACGGTTTGAAATTGTGCCGGTAGATCGCGCCGAGCGCAGAGCGGACGTGCCCGGGGTCGAGGATCTCGCCGACGCCGCACAGCTCGCACATCCACTGGGCGAGCACCTGATCCACGCCGCAGCCCTCGCCAATCTGGTATTTCAGCTGGCCCGCCTCGTCGCTCCAATACGTCTCCCGGGTCGAGCCGCCGGTCAGCGTGTCGCCCGCTTCATAGGGATCGAGCACATGCGGATCGCGAATGTCGACCTTTTGGCAATAATACTCGCCGTTGAACAGTTCGCGGTCGGTATAATCCCGGCCGCGCGCGTACAGCTGCGCATACAGCTTCGCGCTGCCGCCGTCGCCGACGGCTTCCGCCATCTCGGCGGCCGCCTTCAGCGCGCCGAGATAAAACGCATTGAGCCATGCGCTGGGGCCAAACAGCTCCATATCGAGCGTATGGTGCTGCCGGCCCGTGATTACGCCCGTGCGCTCCGGATCCCACCGGTCGCCGTTCGTCGGCGCCCATGCGTACTCGAGCGACTTTTTCACCTTCGGCCACCATCTGCGCAGCCACGCGTCGTCGCCGCTGAGCTTCCATTCCCGGTACGTCTTGATGACGCCGCCCATCTGCCCGTCGACGCAGGGCCGGAATTTGGAGCGCTCGCTCCCGAGCGGCAGCTGCAGCCGGAAGGGCATTCCTCCGTCGTCGTTCTGGTTGTAGGTGTAGTCCAGCTCCCGCATCGACCGCTCGAGTCCGGGAAACAGGAACGGCAGCGCGAAGGCATAGTTCCAGACGTGGGTGCAGCTGCCCTCGCAGCAGCCCTCATCGCAGTGGCATCCTTCAAAGCCATAAAACTGCCCCTCCGGCAGCCGGAGCACCGTCGGCGACTTGAGCGTTGAGAGGTTCGCCCCAATCGCCTCGAGCGCCTCAGGCGGCAGATCGGAGCCGTACAGCGCGTCGTGAAAGCGAACCGTCTCGGCCTCCAGCCGGTCCCACTCGGTCGCGACGTAGTCCGCCACCGCGGTCGCGCTGCTGAAGAGCGCGGCGTAATAATTCTTCCACGTCCGGCCGCGTTTGTCCTGCCCATCCGACCAATAATTGACGCAATTCGGATAGTGCCACGCGATCAGAAACCGCTGCCGCCACACTTCGCCGGGGGCGACTTCGGCGCAAACCGCCACCGTTCCCACGTCCTCGCGGACGCTGTAGTTTCCGCCATCTTCCTGATACACGCGGTTTTTCAAGGGGCCCGGCGCCGTAAAATCGCGCCAGAACACGCCCAGATTGTCAAACCAGTCGCCCCGGTACCAGTATTGCTGCGCCTGCATCTGCACGCCTGCCGGCACGCCGAACACGACGCTTCCATAGCCCGGCGCGCAATCGCCGGCCTGCGCGTCCGCCAATTCAACGCCCTGAAAGTTCCCTTCGCGGACGATCCGGTTGACGTGGCCGCATTGGGACGGATTGTTGACCGACAGTTCAAACGTATAGGTCACCGCGCGGCTGGCCGTATTCCGCACCTGCAGCGTGAACAGCGCGGCCGGGATGCTCGAATCGCGGTCGTTGGAGGGGATGAACGGATTGAATGCATGAAGGCTGACCTCCCCCGGAAAGCTCTCATCGATGAACGCCACTTCCGCGAGCGGAAATTCGCCCTTGAACGCGTTGTCCCGAAAATGGGGAACGCCGCTGAGCAGGTAGCGCGAAGGGCCGAATCCGTAGCCCTGATAGCGCTTGTGCTCCACATACTGCCCCGCGTAGGAACCGATGAGGTCGGCGTTCATCACGCGGGCGTCCAGCACAGCCCCGTCCGCTTCCGCTTTGATGCCGAAATGAGAAAACCCGTTGACGCTGCCCTTCGCCGGGCGGTTGAAAATCTCCCAATCGCGCAGCCGGCCCGTGCCGTCAAGTCCGATGCAGCCCGATCCAATCCCGCCGAGGGGAAATGAGATTTCCTGCCGCTTAGCGCCCGTGTAGATTCTTTCCATGATGCTGTTACTCTCCTTCGCGTTTTCTGGAATCTGCCGGAAAATTGCCGGAACGTCCGCCGCCTACTTCAAGCCGCCGATCGAAATTCCCTCGATCAGATACCGCTGCCCGAAGCAGTAGAACAGCAGCGGAGGAATCAGCGAGAGCACGACGCCCGCGATCACCGCGGCCTTGTTTCCCGTGCCCAGCACGCCGTTGAGCTGCGTCAGGCCCAGCGGAAGCGTCATCTTCTCCACCGAATTGATGTAGATCAGCGGGCCGTAGAAATCGTTCCACGTCGCCACAAACGTCTGCATGGCCATGACCATCATCGCCGGCTTTGTCATCGGCACGATGATGCGCCCGTAGCACTGCACGCGAGTGGCGCCGTCCATGTACGCCGCCTCGTCGTAGCTCCTCGGAATGGTCAGCATGAACTGCCTGAGCAGAAAGATCGACATCGCCGAAAAGATCGCCGGCAGAATCAGCGCCAGGAGGTTGTTGATCAATCCCGCCTTGCTCATAATGATAAACCGCGGAATCGACAGAACCTGGCCCGGGATCATCAGCGCCGCCAGAAACATCATGAAGACCACATTCCTCCCGGGAAACCTCAGCCGCGAAAACGCAAAGGCCGCCATGGAGGACGCGAGCAGCTGCAGCGCCGTCGCCGACACGGACACGATCAGCGAATTCTTGATAAACGCAAAAAAATCGACCTTATTGAAGACCTCCCGGTAGTTTGCCAAATCAAATGTCGTGGGGATGATCGCCGGCGGCAGCGTAAATGCCTCCAGCGGCGAGCGCAGAGACGTAGAGACCATCCACAGAAGCGGGATCAGCATAAACGCACAGAAAACGGCGAGCAGGACGACGATGATCGCCTTGCGGACGCCCTGCGAAAAACGAACGACGCTGTTTTGTTCCACAAACGATCCCTCCTCAATCCCGGTCATAGCTGACCCAGGCGCTGCCCTTGAACTGAACCAGCGTGATCACCAGGACGATGACCAGCATCATCATCGCCAGCACGCAGGCATAGCCGTAGTTCTGCGAGACAAACGCCGTCTGGTAGATATACTGCGAAAACGACCGGGTCGAATCTCCGGGGCCGCCGCCCGTCAGGATGTACGGCTCGTCGAAGATCTGGATGCATCCGATCATCATGGTAATCATCACAAAAAACAGCGTTGGAGAAATCATCGGCAGCGTAATGCTGAAGAACTTCCGCGCGGGCTTCGCCCCGTCAAGCTCCGCCGCTTCGAGGACGGATTTGTCCACGCCCTGCAGGCCGATGTAGATGTAGAGAAAATACAGGCCCACGTTTTTCCAGAGGCTGAAGATCATCGAAGCGACATACGCCCATGTGGATGATTTCAGCCATGGAATCCTCTCCACGCCAAAAAAGCCGAGGAACCAGTTGAGGATGCCAAAGTCGGTGCTGAAGATAAACGTCCACGCCAGCGCAACCGAGGAAACGGCCAGCAGCGTGGGAAAGTACAGAATGGTCCGCACGGCAAAGACCGCGGTCCGGTTTTTGATCGTGTTGACGGCGAGCGCCAGCAGGATGGAAAACACGATGTGCATCGGGCAGATCAGGATGACATACTTGAACGAATTCAGCATCGTCGTCCAAATGCGGCTGTCCAAACCGACTCGGATGAAGTTTTTGTAGTCGTTCCACTCGGCGGGCGTGATGACGTTGTAGGAATGGAACATCAGATACACGACGATGATCAGCGGGAATATGACAAAGACCAGATAAATCAGCAGCGCAGGCGACAGGAAGAGATAGGCGGAGAGCGTCTCACGCCTGCGGCTGCGCCTTTGCGCGCGCGCAATGGTTTCCATGACGGCCACTTACGACACTTCCTTTCCAGCGGAAACGCTCGATTCAATGCATCCGGGACGGATCGCTCGCCCCGGATGCACTTCACCCATGAAAGAGCGAGATCAGAATCCCATCAGCACGAGATCCATTTCCTCCTTGCAGGCATCCAGCGCAGACTGGACGTCCATCTCATCGGCGTAGATCAGGCCGACATAGCGGTCAAGGATCTCCTGCAAATCGGCGTACTCCGCCGGGCACTGCACAGAGCGCGCGATGTCCGCAGAATCCGCAAAGATATAGCTGTTGGCCGGGAATTCCGCCTCGCGCACCGTCTCCATGCAGGAAGTCGAGGTCGGGATCGCGCCGTTCTCCATGATCCGGCCCTGAGCGTCCGCAGAGCACAGCCACGCGGACAGCTTATAGGCTTCATCCTTCTTGTCCGAGGCCGCGGCAACCGGGAAGATGCCGACGCCGGAGATGACCTGGTTGGCCGCCTCGGTCGAGATGTACGCGACGTCCACATCGTAGAACCCATTCGTATTGTAGCCGTTGAGCAGCCAGCGTCCGCCGAAGATCATGCCGATCTGGTTGGACATGAACTCGCCCTCGCCACCCGTCGCGGAATCCGGAATCGGCGCTACGCCCTCGACGTAGATCAGGTCGTGCAGGAACTGGAACATCTCAACCGCCTCGGGCGAATTGATTACGGATTCCGTCATGTCGTCGCTCAAAATCGCGGCGCCCCAGTTGTACAGCCATGCGTTGAGCTGGAAGTACGAGGTGGGAACATAGACGCCATAGGTCTGCGTCCCGTCCTCGCGCGTCATGGTCATCGCCTTCGCGTATTCGAGGAATTCTTCCGTCGTCCACTCGACATCCGGCATCTCCAGGCCCGCTTCCTCGAGCAGGTTCAGGTTGATGTGCGTCACCACGTTGTTCCAGTCGAAGCCGTAGCCATAGATCTGGCCGTCCACCGTAAAGGGCTCGGTGAGCTTTTCATGGTTGTCGCTGACCAGCGCCGCAAACTCCGGATACTTTTCCTCATACTCGTTCAGCGGGACGATGATGCCGTTGTCCAAGAAAAGTTCAAAGCCCTCAATCGCAATGCGGATCACGTCCGGCGCATCGCCGCCGGCAATCATCGTCTGAATCTTGGAAAAGAATCCGCCCCAGCCGCCTGTCGAGGCGACGTAAATCACTTCGACGGAAATGCCGGTTTCATTGTAAAAATCCTCCAGCACGCCGAACAGCGCTTCTTCATTGAAGGACTGTCCGTCAAACGCAATGGAAATCGTGTTCTCCCCATCGCCGATCAGGTTGCGGATGTCCGTCCCTTCTTCAGCGAAGGCAGTAACCCCCCCCCGCCAAAACCAGGAGCAGCGCCAGCAGCAGTGACATCAGTTTTTTCATGGCAAATTTCCTCCTTTTTATTACGTACTCGTGTACGTTTCCACTGCATTATAGCATATCTTGCCTGTTTTGTAAATAGAAAATAACTCATTTTTTCGTCCGAATGTGGAAAATTCCCCGGCGAACAATTGACAAAACCCGTCCCATAGGAGATAATATTAGGGAAGCCAGACCAGAGAAATGAGGGTTCGAGGATGTCCATCACCGCCGCCGAGATCGCAAAAATGTGCAATGTTTCCCGAACAACCGTGGACCGGGCGCTGAAAAACAAGCCGGGAATCAGCGAAGAAACGCGCGCACGCATCCTCGGCATCGCCGGCCGGTATGGCTACCGCCCAAACTATCTCGCCAGCAGCCTCTCCACGGGGCGGACGCGCGCCGTTGGCATCATCGTATTCGACCTGTACAACCAGCATTTCTCCGCCCTGGTCAGCGCCATCGAGCGCTATTTTACACAGGCGGGAATCTTCAGCTACATCTGCATCTCCCGGAAGGATCAGGCCCGCGAGCGAAACCTCATCGACAGCCTGATCGACCGGCTGGTGGACGGCATACTGCTCGTCCCAATCAACAACAGCGCGGACTTCTGCGCGCACCTGCGCGGGCTCAACCTTCCCGTCGTCGCCATGTCCAACCGGCTGCCGGGCTTTCCGTTTGTCGGAGGCGACAACGCCGCGGGCGCGCGGACGGGCATGCAGAACTTCTACGATCTGGGATACCGCACGGTGCACTTCGTCTGCCCTCCGCTTCGGCGGCTCGGCACGGAAAACCTCTCCGCCCAGTCGGAGCGCGCCGATGGATATCTGCAGTTCATGCGGGAGCACCCGGAGATGCGCGGAGAGCTGATCTCCAGCGCCGACTACCTCGATCGAATCGAATCCATTCTGTCCGATTCGCCGGAGAAGCCCGGCATATTCTGCAGCAGCGACCTGTTCATGCTGAGCATCCGCAAGCGGATCGTCGATCTGGGATGGGATCCCTCGTCCTGCTGCCGCCTGATGGGCTTCGACGGGATCGAATTTCTCGATCAGCTTTCGCAGCGCCCCGCCTCAATTTTCTATCCCGCCGAAGCGATCGGAGAGGCCGCCGCGCGCACGCTCGACGAGATGATCCACGGCCGCCCCGTGGAACAGCAGCGCCTTCTCCCCTGTCCGCTCATCGCCGAAAATGGACGATGAGCGCTGATTGGACGGACCGGAACGACTGCCAACCCGCTTCAACGCAAGGGTCTGCGCATTCCGCGCGGGCAATGGCGGCGAACGCCGCCCTGACTGTGCCGCAATGGACCTGAAAGCCCGCTCTGCACATGCCAAAGGGGAGAATCCGTCCAAAACGGCTTCTCCCCTTTGGCAGTCAGGCCCGGCAGGCTTCATTCTCCCGCGCCATGCAGTTCTTCAGGCAAAGCGCCTCGCAGGCCAGTCAGTGCATGCCGCGCCCGCACTGGACGGAACCGCGAAGCCGCCGTCAGCCATCGAGCAGCCTCGCGCCCTTTTTGCAGGTTTCTTCGATCTCGTCGCGCTTGCCGTCGATCAGCGGCTCCACTTCGCGCGCACGCAGCGCGGACACGCGCTTGTATACAAAATACGCCCCTCCCCAGCCGATGAAGCCGGGAACGGCCAGCACCACGCACAGCCAGACGATGGGCGGCGCCGCCGTGACCGCGAACGTCGCGCTGGCCATGAACGCCGTGCCGATCATCGCCACGACCAGCGCGGCCACCGTCGCCCGGCTGTGGATGGACGCCTTCAGCGCCTGGATCGTGTTCATGCACGCCTCAAACTGCCGCTCCAGCCGCGTCAGCTCCACCTTGTTGAGGATGTGCCGGTTCCGCCTGAGGGACAGGCGCGCGCGCGCGCCCGCGTTCTCCATCTCCCGGTCCACCTGCCAGCCGAAGCAGGCATACGCGTCCAGATACTGTGACAGGTACGCGTTCTCCACGGCGATCTCCTTGTAGTCCCAGGAGACAAACGGTTGTCTTTCAGTTGGGTTCATATTGCTCACCTTCCCTTTGCGGAATGGTCACCGTAAACGCCGTGCCCCTGCCCGGCGCGCTTTGTACGGCGATTTGGCAGTCCATCATCTCCAGTACGCGCCTGACCAGCGCAAGCCCCAAGCCGTTGCCCTCGGTGGCGTGGGAGGTGTCGCCCTGATAGAACTTTTCAAACACGCGCGCGCAGGTGGCCTCGTCCATGCCGCAGCCCGTGTCCGATACGCACACGGCGACGCCTTCCTCCGTCGTCCGCTCGCTGAGCGTCACCGTGCCGCCCGCTTCCGTAAACTTGAACGCGTTGGACAGCAGGTTGGTCCAGACCAGCTCCATCAGCCCCGCGTCGAGGCGGACTTCCCGCGCGTCCTCCATATCGGCCTCGAATTCGATGCCCTTTCTCTCCCACGTGTTCTCGAATTGCAGCGCGCAACCGGCGAGCTGGGCGCAGAGGTCGTAGGCCTCGGGCTGCGGCGAAATCGTCTGCTTTTCCAGCTTGTTGAGCTTGAGGATGTCCGTAATCAGCGTGGACAGCCGCTTGGAGGAATGGATGATCGTCTCGACGCACTCCTGCCGCGCCTCGGGCGCGAGGTTCTCGTTGCGCAGCAGCTCGGCCGTGTTCAGCACGACCGCGATCGGCGTCTTGATCTCGTGGGAGACGTTGGAGAAGAACTCGGTCTTGAGCGTCTCGATGGAGCCGAGCGCCTCGGTCATGCGGTTGAAGTCCTCGGTCAGCGCGTCGAGGCAGTCGAGGTGGTCGGGCGTGTGCACCGGCGGCAGGTACACCGAAAAATCCCCCCGCGCGACCTGGCTGGCCGCGCGGGCGATGCGCTGGATCGGCTCTTCGTAAAATTTGCGCATCTGCCGCTGGATGTACAGCGAAAGTCCGATCGCCACCGCCACCCAGTAGAGCAGGACGACGTGCACCAGCACGATCGAATCGACGCTGATGCGGTAGAGCAGCAGGATCAGGCCGACGTGGACTCCGCTCAACAGCATCAGCATGACGAGCGACTGAATGAACACATATTTCGGCACGCGGATGCCGTCGAAATACCTGGGCAGCGGCTTCATGGCTGCGGCACCGCCTTGTAGCCCAGCCCGCGCACGGTGGCGATCTTGAACCCCGTGCAGCCGGAGAACTTGTCGCGCAGCTTGGTGATGTACACGTCCACCGCCCGCAGCGTGCTGTCGCTCTCCATGCCCCAGAATTCGTCCATCAGCTGGGCGCGGGTGAAGGTCTTGTTCGGGTAAGAGAGGAGCTTGAACAGGATGTTGAACTCCCGCGTGGTGACGGGCACCTCCGCGCCGTCCACGACGGCGGACATGGCGTCCGAGTCGAGCACGAGGTTGCCGACGGCCAGCCGGTGCGCCGATTCGATGTTCGCGCGCCTCAGCAGTGCCCGAACGCGCATCAGCAGCTCGTCCAGCTCGATCGGCTTGACCATGTAGTCGTCGATGCCCAGCTGAAAGCCCTTCTGCTTGGCGGGCAGGTCGTCGTGCGCCGACATGAACAGGATCGGGATGTGGCCGTTCACCCGCCGCACCGTGCGCGCGAACTCAAAGCCGTCGATGTCCGGCATCATGATGTCCGACACGATCAGGTCGTAGTGCTTGTTGTACATCTCCTGATAGGCGTCGTTCGCCCCGAGGCATCCCCTGGCCTCGAAGCCGGAGTCGTTCAGATAGGTGCACACCGCCCGGTTCAGGTCGGCGTCGTCGTCCACGACCAGAATGCGAATCATGCTCTCTCCTCCTCTGTCTGGCAGCGCGGCCCGCCCGCATCGGGGATGGGCCGCAGTTCGACCTTCATCACATCCCGGGCGATTGCGCACAGGCACGCGAGATCGTCCGGCCGCGCGTCCCGCGGCACGTACACGCCGAACTGCGGCGGCGCGGCGGCATCGCGCAGATACGCGGGCCGCCAGAAGACCGGAAGTCCGCCGCGCTTTGCCAGGCGGCGAAGCATCCGGTTCACCGGCGCATAGTTCGTGCCGCGCGCCGCGCGCTTCATGCGCAGGATCAGCCTGACCCCCAGCAGCAGCGCAAAGCCGCCCATCAGCAGCCCCATCAGGACGTTTGCCCGCATATGGATGTCTGCCAGGTTTTCTCCGCCGTCCAGCGCCAGCAGCGCCCGCTGCGTCAGCACGAGGCTGATGCAGGCGGAGGCCAGGTTGATGGTCTTGAGCGCGTAGAACAGCGGCTCCTTCCCACGCCGCTCCACCAGCACGCCGCGGATGTTCAGCCCCAGTTCAAAGAACGTGAACGCTGCAATGCCGATGGCCACATACAGGTGAAAGCCCCGCTCGATCGGATTCCAGATCAGCCGGGCGGAATAGAGCATGTACAGCGCGCTCGCGGCCACCAGCAGCCGCCCGGCCAGCTTGCAGGAGCGCAGCTGCGCGTCCCGCCCCGCACCGCGCACGAGCGCGGACAGCGCGACGACCTTGGCGACGACCATCGCGAAGCTGTAAAACGCGCTCACGCAGGTGAACAGCGACAGCGAAACCAGCCCCATCGCCAGCTTGCCCATGCCCGCCGCCGCGCTGGCGATGCAGGACGCGCCCGCCACCTGCAGCGACCGCCCGCGCTTCGGCCCGAACTGCATCTCAAAGGAGGCGGCGATGTCCCGAGTCGTCTGGATCATCCGCGAGACGGACTTTCGCATCGAACCGCCCTCCTTTCGCCTTTCGTCCCCAGTATACCGGCCGATCGTTTGAGATTGATTGGAGTTTTGTTGCCAAACAGTTAAACTAAAGACGGCCTTTCACGGACGAAAGACGCCGGCTTTGGCGGAGCCGCTCCTTTACAGCGGCAAAGCGGCCGGCGCCGCCCGCTCAGGCAGCGCCGGATCCTCGCTCACTGCCGGTTCGCATCCTCCCCGGACGGAGGTTCGGCATTCAGATCCCCCGCCTGTTTTGCCAGCCGCTTTCTGGCTTCCTCGACGCTTTCGCCCTCGTGGGCAAAGAACTTTTCGATGAAGTGGTCGCTCACCTTTTCAAACCCGCTCACGACGCCCTCTTCCATCTTCTTGTATCCTCCGACGACGCCCTCCTCGATCTTCTTGTAGCCGCCCACGACGCCGTCCTCGATCGCCTTGTAGCCGTCCACCACGGCGTCCCTGATCTTCTCGTTTGCGCGATTCAGCTTGGATTCAGACATATGCTTTGCTTCCTTTCCTTGAATTGCCTGTATTCTACGCCGCGATGATTTGCAAATTGCTGCCGTTTTGTTTGAGAATTGTGAATCCGGCGGCACAATCGTGCGCTTGCAGAAAAAATGCGGGCAGGGAGCAAGCTCCCCACCCGCAGCCAAGACAGGCATTTTCCGAAAAAGTCACCCTTCCGCAGCCTTGCCGGCGGCTTCTTCGGCGACGCGGCGGAAGTCCTTGCGGAAGCGCAGCATAACCACCGCAGACAGCGCCGCCGCCAGCACCGACGTGCCGGCGAAGTTGAGCCAGATGCCGGTCAGCCCAAGCGGCCACAGCGCCGCGATCAGCAGCACCGGGAACACCAGCGCCGTGCAGACCGAGATCACCGACGCCTGCAGCGAATGCTCGACGGCGAGCATGTAGCTCTGCGTCGCAAACGAGAACCACCGGGTGATGTAGGTCGCGCTGAACAGCCGCAGCGCGGCGGCCGCCTGCCCGATCAGCGCCGCGTCGGTCGCAAACAGCGAGGCGATCGGCCCCGGGATCAGGAAGATCACCACCGCCGAGGCCAGCGACAGGATGCCGCCGGCGGTAAAACAGCAGCGCTCGATGGACTTCACGCGGTCGAGCCGGCGCGCACCCCAGTTGTAGCCGACGGCCGGCTGAAGCGAATCGCACATGCCGTACAGCAGCGGCTGCACAAAGCCGTCGACGTACATCAGGATGCCGTAGACCGACACGGCGTTCTGGCCGCCGAGGCGGACGAGCAGCATGTTCATCAGCACGCTGGTAATGCGGCCGGCGATGTTGTTCAGGAAGTTCGGCGTGCCGCACTTGACGATCTGCCGGATCATCGGGAAGTTGAACTTCGGACGGCAGAACCGCAGCTGCAGCCGGCCGGTGGCAAAGAAGCTCAGCGCCGCGATCGCACAGATCACCATGCCCAGACAAGTTCCCAGCGCCGCGCCCTCAATGCTCATGCCGATCACGCCCAGGAACAGGAACTCCAGTCCTGCGCTCAACACCGACATCACGATGTTCAGCGCCATGCTCGTGCGCACGCGGCCGGAGATGCGCAGGTAGTTGTCCGTCGCAAATACGATGGTCGTCACCGGAGAACA
Organism: Candidatus Faecivicinus avistercoris; assembly: GCA_018716805.1. Taxonomy (GTDB): domain Bacteria; phylum Bacillota; class Clostridia; order Christensenellales; family Aristaeellaceae; genus Faecivicinus; species Faecivicinus avistercoris. The sequence continues at coordinate 15,083 of DVJL01000120.1, forward strand.
CAGCGCGTACACGCGCAGATAGGAAACCGCGAGCTGCGCGAACTCGCCCTCCGCGCCCATCATCGCGATCAGCGCCGGCGCCAGCGCATACATGATCGCGCCCACCACCGCGCCGGTGATGACGATCATCAGGCACGCGCAGGTGAAGATGTTGTTGGCCTCCTCGTCGTGCCCCTGGCCCAGATGGATGGAAATCGGCACCGAGGAGCCGACGCCGATCAGGTCGGCCAGCGCGAAGTTGATGATGACGAACGGCATCGCCAGGTTGAGCGCGGCGAACGCCGTGGCCGAAAGAAGCTGGCCGACGAGCATGCCGTCGATCAGCTGGTACAGCGCCGACGCGAGCATGCTGATCGAGCCCGGCAGCGCGGCAAAGAAAAACAGTTTCAGTGGTGGTGTCTTGACGTAAAGATCATGGGTATTCATAAACTCTCTCGACAGGGGCCTCCGTCCCCGATATTCCGCCCGGGAGCGCCCTCCCGGGATCCGCCGCCCTTCAAGGCGGACGGGCATCTTCTCTTGCATTCATCTTTCATGAAACCCCTCGGATTCTCCGTCGGGGCGCTCGCCGGCCTCCCGGTCGAATCCCGCGCAGAGCGCGTCGGCAAAGCAATCCATCGCGTCCACGAATTCCCTCGAATAGCGCTCAAGCGTCGCCTCAATGGCGCGCCTTTCCACTTCGTAGACCTGTTTGAGCACCTCTTCCGCAAACGCTTTTCCCTTTTCGGTCAGCCGGACCGCCTTTTCGCGGCTGTGCGGCATCGCGCACAGCTCCACCAGACCCGCCTGCTTCAGCTCGCGGACGTTGGTGTTGATCGTCGTCTTGGGGATCAGCCATTCGGCGCAAAGCTGCGTCTGCGTGCGCGGCTCGCCGCCGTCGAGCGCATACAGCAGCGTCAGCGCGTTTTCCTTGATTCCCCTTCGCCGCGCGTAGAGATAGTAGGCGCCGTCGATCCGCGTGCCCGCGAACATCAGGCGGCGGATGGCCTCAAGGTCGTTATCCACCCCCATATGCTTCCCTCCAAACAAAAATACGGATTCGTACTAAGGTATCATAATACGAATCCGTACAAATGTCAAGCCCCGATTGGGTAAAATCGAGGGCAAACCGCGGCAAAGTCGCCCTTAACCCAGCGCGCCGCGCACGAGCACGTCGCAGGCGTCGGCCAGCGGAACCTCCCCGGCCGCCGCGCGCCAGAGCACATCGGCATTCCAGTCGAATGCGGAATGGCCGATCAGCCGGAATCCGGCCGCGGCCACGTCGATCAGGTCCTCCGCGCGGTCCCCGCGGCGGCCGAACGCGCCCAGCAGCGTCACATAGCCCGCGACAGTGCCCAGCGAAGCGTATTCGTCGGTCATCGTCTCGCGCCGTTCGGAGAAGGGAAAGCACTCGTAGAACATGTGGTTGACCAGCATGTGTTCCAGAAAGACCTCCCAATTCGGATAAGCGGCGCGCAGGCGCGCGACGCCCGGGCGAAGGCAATCCTCTCCGCCGGCCTCGACGGCCCGCTCGACCCGCGCGGCGTACTCGCCCACGCTGCCGCTTTCGAGGCCCAGCTCGCAGTTGACGCGCCGCAAAAACCGCAG
>DVJL01000121.1 GCA_018716805.1 Candidatus Faecivicinus avistercoris
CAGAGAGTGTGGGTGCATTCTATCTATACAGTTTTTCAGCGGAAATTCATCCCGGGGATGGCGGCGAAGGAAATATGCCGGAATCATTCATATTCCCGGGTGCATTTGCCATTTTGCATTAGGATTCTGCAAGAATATAAAGAAAAGGACTGAAACCTTGTATCAAAGTTTCAGTCCTTTTATGGTGGAGCCGAGGAGAGTCGAACTCCTGTCCGAAGACCAGACCGATAGAGCTTCTCCGAGCGCAGTCTGTGTTTTAAAATTCCCTCCACCGGACTCCCGCAGACAGGATTCCGGCTTCAGTAGCTTCATAAAGTCCCACCGCCCGCAAAGCTTAGGGCGGCTGGTTCCCTGCTTTTATGACGCCGCTGGCTTGCGCCGCAGGAGGCTCAAGGGCGACGATCGCGGATTAAGCCGCGAAAGCTACGTTGTCGTAGTTGTCAGTTCATTTTTAGTTCCCGTTTTTGAGGCAGTCCAGGGCTGCCGCTCGCTTCTCTGTCCTTCCGAATCCCCGTCGAAACCATTTACGACCCCATAATCAGCCCTTTTCGCGCATGGAGCGCTCAATATCGCGCTTTGCATCGCGCCGGGCCATATCGTCGCGCTTATCGTAGAGTTTCTTGCCCTTGCACAGGGCGAGCTCAAGCTTCATCCGACCATCCTTGAGATAGATGGACAGCGGAATCAACGTCAATCCCTGCTGCATGACGCTCTGCTGCGCCTTGCGGATCTCCGCCTTGTGCATCAGCAGCCGCTTGGGTCGCATCGGATCCGTATTGAAATAGCTTCCCTTTTCGTAGGGGCTGATGTGCAGTCCCATCGCAAAGATCTCGCCATTTTTCACGGCCGCATAAGCGTCCTTCAGATTGCATTTGCCCAGCCTCAGGGATTTGACCTCCGTGCCCTTGAGTTCGATGCCAGCTTCCCATGTTTCGAGAACAAAATAATCATGCCGCGCGCGACGGTTCTGCGCGATGATTTTCACGCCCTTCTGCGGCATAGCTGTTCTCCCCTCCAAGCCAGTATCATGCTCTATTATAGCACGTTATCCGCCCGCTGTAAACGCCTGCCGCAAAATAAATTTCCGACGGAACCGAATGCCTACCGAATATCAATGTAAATTTTTGTAAACCTATTGATTTTTAGAGATGGGCGTAGTATAATATCACTTGTTGAGCGCGAGGGCGTTCCCAAACGGCAACATGCTGATGTAGCTCAGTCGGTAGAGCGCATCCTTGGTAAGGATGAGGTCACCGGTTCAAATCCGGTCATCAGCTCCAGAAATCCTTCAGAAATGAAGGATTTTTTGTTGTTCAACAGCAAAACTGCATTTTTACAAATATAATCATTCACTCTCGAATTATTGCCGTCTTTTTCACCGCTTTTTGTTACACAACCTGTCAGTCCGTCGGCATCCGCGATCGTTTTTTGCAGCATCGCGGCTCAGCATTCTTCCTTCCAACAGCGAAATCCTCGGGCGCCCCTACCGTCAGGTACCGCTTGATCTCCGGTGCCAGCATCCGTTGGCTTTGCTTCGCCCATGCGCATTCCTGAAAGATAATGCCCCGCGCTGCGCGCTCACACGTCCACTGCGCTTTGACATCCGCACCGTTGGCGCCGCCATGACCACTCCCCCGCTGCATCCTCATAGATCCACAAAGCGCTTGAAGCACCCCCCCCCGAAAACGTGCAGTTTTCGGGGTTCTATCGTCCTCGCAGATCGGCCGACGCCTGGCCGCAGCTATCGCCGCGCGTTGAGTTTGCCGCGCTTACAGCGCGATTCCCAGCGCGCAGGCCGCGCAGATTCCCGCTGCCAGGAGCGTCGCGACGGTCATCAGGCGGCAGGTCTGCCGAATCATCCCGGAGGTCGCCGGGCGCAGCGCGTCGCCGATCGTCGGCTTCTCCACCGGCTTGCCGAAGTAGAGGTGCGTGCCGCCCAGCTGAATGCCGAGGGCTCCGGCCGCCGCAGCTTCGCTCCACGCACAGTTCGGGCTCTTGTGGTTGGCGTGATCGCGCCGGACGATCCGCCATGCGCCGCGGGCGTCCAGTCCGAGGAACCACGCCGACGCGCACAGCAGCAGCGCGCACAGCCGCGCCGGCACATAGTTGAGCACATCGTCCAGCCGCGCGCTGCTCCAGCCGATGTCGCGATACTTTTCATCGAGATAGCCGACCATTGAATCCAGCGTCGACGCCGCCTTGAACCCCATGCCGAGCACAGGGCCGCCGAGCATCAGGTAGATCATCGGCGAAATCACGCCATCGGTCGTATTTTCGGCCACAGTTTCGACCGTCGCCTTGACGATCTCCTCCGAGTTCAGCTGCGCCGTATCGCGGCCGACAATGCGCGCCACCTGCCTGCGCCCGTCGGCCAGGCTGCGCTCGAGCGCAGAGGACACGCCCATCGCCTCCGCGCTGAGGCACTTGCGCGACAGGCACATCCACGAGATCAGCGCCATGCCGGCGAACAGCGGCCACCGGCCGAGCAGCGAAAGCAGCCACAGCGCCAGCGCCGTCGCGAGCATCGTCAGCACAACCGTCGAAAGCGTCAGCCAGACCGCCGCGCGGCGCAGGTTTCCGGCCCGCGCGCGCAAAATTCCCTCCATCCACGAGATGTAGCGCCCGATCAGCCGCACCGGATGCGGAAACCACTCCGGATCGCCAATCAACGCATCCAGCGCGAGGCCGGCCAGCATTGCCCAGACGAACATCATGCTTTCCCCCTGAGAATGGCGTAGACCTTTTCCATGTCGAGGCTGCGGCGCACGATATCGGCCATCCGGTCGAACTCCCGCTCGCGGAACTGCTTTAGCGTCATCGCCGCCCCCTCGACCTCGTCCATGCCGCGCGCGGCGCGCACGCGGTTGACGATCGCGCGCCAGAAGCCGCCCTGGTCAAACAACCCATGCAGATAGCTGCCAAACACATTGCCTTCCGCATTGCACACGCCGTCGATCCGATCGGCCGCCTCGCCGCCTCGCCGCGTCAGCCGCAAAAACGGCACACAGCCCTCGCGAAAGGTATTCTCGCCGGTGTGGATCTCGTAGCCGTCCACCCGAAGGCCGTTGAGGCCGCTCAGCCAGCCTCCGGCGCAGTCGATCGTCCCCTCGGCCTGCACGGTGGTCTTGCCGGACGAAAAGCGCACGTCCATCGGCAAAAGTCCCAGCCCGGGCGACTCCGGGATGCGCGATTCGCTGTGTTCCGGGTCGAGCAGGCGCTCGCCCAGCATCTGATAGCCGCCGCAGATGCCGATCAGCAGCCCGCCCGAGCGCGCATGGCGGACGATGGCGTCCGCCATGCCGTTGGCGCGCAGCGCAGCGAGGTCCTCGATGGTGTTCTTGCTTCCCGGCAGGATGACGATGTCCGCGCCGGCCAGCTCCCCGGCGCGCGACGCGTAGCGCACCGACACGCCCTCCTCCGCGGAGAGCAGGTTGAAATCGGTGAAATTGGAGATATGGCTGAGCCGCACGATCGCCACGCGGATGTCTCCCCGTCCTGCGGTGCGCTCAAAGCGCTCGGTGACGCTGTCCTCATCCTCCATGTCGATGTCCATCCACGGCACAACGCCAACCACGGGAATGTGGATCCTGTCCTCCAGCATCCGAAGCCCCGGCCGGAGAATCTCGACGTCGCCGCGGAACTTGTTGATGATCACGCCGCGCACGCGCCTGCGCTCTTCCTCCGTCAAGAGCATCACCGTGCCCAGCAGCGATGCGAACACGCCGCCCAAGTTGATGTCGCCCACGAGCAGCACCGGCGCGTCGGCCGCCTCGGCCATCGACATGTTCACAATGTCGCCTTCGCGCAGGTTGATCTCGGCGGGACTGCCCGCGCCCTCGATCACCACGCAATCGACCTCGCGTTCGAGCGCCTCGTAGGTTTCCCTGACCATCTCCCGCAGCCTCGGCTTGAACCGGTGGTATTCCATGGCCGTCATCGTGCCCACCGCCCGTCCGTTGACGATCACCTGGCTGCGGCGGTCGGAGGTCGGCTTGAGCAGCACGGGGTTCATCCGCACCGAAGGCTCGATCCCCGCGGCCTCGGCCTGGGTAACCTGCGCGCGCCCCATCTCGAGTCCTTCGGACGTCGCGAACGAATTCAGCGCCATGTTCTGCGCCTTGAATGGCGCGACTTTCAGCCCGTCCTGTTTGAAAATCCTGCAAAGCGCGCAGCAAAGCATCGACTTGCCCACCGAAGAGCCCGTTCCCTGAAGCATAATGGTCTTTCCGCGCATACTGTCCTCCTATTCCGGCCTTCGGATCATTACCACGTGGATGCCCATCGACAGCGCCGGCAGCACCTTCTCGCGCACGCCGCCGGCACCGCCGGAATCCTTGGTCACCACATGCCGAATCTGCCACTGTTCGTAGACCGCCGCGTTCAGCTCGCCGGAAAACGGCCCCTGCATGGCGAGAATGTGCGCCGGCAAGAGCCCCGCGGCAAAGCACTTTTCCAGCGACCGCACGTCCGGCAGCACGCGCGCATACAGCCTTCCGGGGCCGAGGACGCGCGCGTAAATGTCCACGGTATTGCTGCCCGTGGCGAGAAATACGTTTCCCTTCTCGGCGGCGAGCAGCTCCGCCGCAGCCTCCGGGCCGTCCGCCCACGTGACATCGCCGGCAAAATCGGCGTCCGCATCCGAAGGCCGCTCGATCCGCTCGAGCGGAAGCCCCGTCGCCGCCGCGCACGCGCGCACGTTTTCAGAAACGGCCTTTGCAAACGGATGCGTGGCGTCCACGATCGCCTCTGCGCCGAACGACCGCGCGAGCGCGATCATCCCGCCCGCATCCAGCCGGCCGACGCGGCATTCCACGCCCTCGCCGAGCGCGCGCCGTCCCGCCTCGCTCGCCACGCAGACCAGCACGCGGTCGCCCGCCGCCGCGCACTGCCGCGCGGCCTCGCGGCCCTCGGTGGTTCCGCCAAAGATCAGCTTTCGCACTTTTCCAATCCTCCGTCGTCCTTCATGCACACGGCCTGCGCCGCACATCCGGCGCCCGAGCCATTCCCGATGCAACCGCAGAACAGGCGGACAGGCCGCGCGCCGCCTCCACCAGAACCGGCCCCACACGGCCTCCGCATAGCGGCCAGCCGTTCGCCCGCCCATGGCAAGCCGCCGTAAGCGATCCGCCCGCGTCCCACGGGCACGCAGATCCCCGCGCCTGGCGTGGGTCAGCTTTCACGCTTCCTTCAAGTCTCGATCCCCCAGAGCCGCTTCGCCAGCTCCGGACGATTCCAGAAGTGAATGTGCGGATAGCCCGCCAGCGTCCGGCCGACGCGGTAGCCGCCCCGCCACAATTGCTCCGGGTTCGCAGCTCGCCGGATCTCAAACGCGTGCGCGATTCCCGGATCGTCCGCTTCCAGCGAGTGATGAAACTCGTGCGCAGGAAACGCGGCGCCGCTCTGCAGGTCGCGGACATGCACATAGCCGAACCGCTGCAGCCGCTTCGTCATCCGGCACTCGGTCGGCAGGTACCCGGCCATCTCAGCGCCGTCGATCGCGCGCGAGAGGTACATCATCCCGCCGCACTCCGCATAGCAGCGAAGGCCGCCCTCAAGCGCGGCGCGCACCGACGCGCGCATCGGCGCGTTCGCCGATAGTTCCTTTGCGAACACCTCCGGAAAGCCGCCGCCGAGGTAGAGCGCATCCAGCCCGTCCGGCAGCCGCGCATCGCCAAGCGGCGAAAAAAACGCCAGCTCCGCGCCCATGCGCCGGAGCATCTCGAGGTTGGCCTCGTAATAGAAGCCGAACGCCGCATCGCGCGCCACGCCCATGCGCAGCCCGTCCAGCGGCCGGCCGAAGTCCGGCAGCGGCGCATTCGCAGGCGCGGCCGCGCGCGCAACCGCGAACAGGCGCTCCCAGTCGATTTCGAGGCATGCCGCCGCCCGATCGATCTTCTCGCGAATCCCCGGCACTTCCTCCGCCGGCACCAGGCCGAGATGACGGCTGTCCAGCCCGATTTCGCCGTCGGCCCGCATATAGCCCACGCAGGGCAGGCCGGTGCGCGCTTCGACCGCGTCGCGGACGAGCCGGTAATGCCCCTCCGAAGACACGCGGTTCACCAATACCGCCGCGATGCCGGACGGCTCGCGGTACGTCTGGAAGCCGAGCACCGTCGCCGCCGCGCCGGACGAACTGCCGGCCGCATCGATTACGAGCAGCGCCGGCGTGCCCGTTTCGCGCGCGAGCGACCACGCCGAGCACGCGTCCTCGGAACCGATGCCGTCGTAATAGCTCATCGCACCCTCGATCACGCCGATATCGGCACCTTCCATGCCGAGCGCCACGACCTGGCCGACGCTCTCCTTTGACATCAGGAACAGGTCGAGATTGTGTGAGGGCCGGCCGGCGGCAACGCGGTGAAAGCCCGGATCGATGTAATCCGGCCCGGACTTAAACGGCGCGACGCGCAGGCCCTTCTCCCGCATTCGCGCCATCAGCGCGAGCGAAACGGTCGTCTTTCCGCACCCGCTGCCCGTTCCGGCAACCATCAGTCTCATGACTGCGTCCCCCTTTCTCCGCACCGGCCGCGCAAAAATACCCCGCCCGGCAGACGCGCAGGCCGCTGCAAACAACTGTGCGACGCAGAGCTTACATTCCGTTCGCGCGCACGCCCTCGATGCCGTACATCAGCGCGTTGACGATCGCCGCGGCGACGCTGCTGCCCCCGCGCCGCCCGAGCGCCGTGATGCAGGTCAGCCCGCTCTCCCAAAGCATCTGCTTCGCCTCCACGACGTTGACAAACCCGACCGGCACGCCGATGACCGCGAGGTTCTCTGGCGTCCGGCCGTCGAGCAGCTCGAGCATGCGGATCAGCGCCGTCGGCGCGTTGCCGCAGGCGAACAGCACGTTTCCCTGCTCCTCCAGCGCGCGCTCCACGCAGACCGACGCCCGCGTCACGCCGCGCGCCTTCGCCTCGGCCGCGACCGACGCATCCGCCATGTCGCAGCGCAGGGTCGCGTTCAGCCTCTTTGCCGCCGCGCGATTGATGCCGGAGAGCGCCATGTTTGTGTCCGTGACAATTGTCGCGCCCGCCACGAGCATCTCGCGCATCGTGCCGACCGCGCCGGGCGCAAAGCGCAGGTTTTCGGCGAACGAAAAGTCCGCGGTCGCATGGACGACGCGCTTGACGATGGGCTTGACCTCTTCATCGAGCGGCACCGCCAGCTCCGATTCGATGATTTCCATGCTCCGCCGCTCGATCTCCATGGGGTTGAACCGCATTTTTTACCCTCCCTTTTGGGTTTCGCCGGCGCTCAGAACTCGATTCCCCGGCGCGCCATGACGCCGGCGTCATAGGGATGCTTGCGCTTGACCATCTCGGTGGCATAGTCGGCGCGCGCCATCAGCGCCTCGGACGCCCAGCGCCCGGTCAGCACGACCTCCGCATTCTCCAGCCATGCTTCCACGAATGCCGCCGCCCGCTCGCCGTCCAGATAGCCGAGGTGATCCGCAACGAGGAACTCATCCAGCACGATCACATCCGGCTTCTCCTCCTCGACCCGCGCGCAGATGCGCTCGAAATTGCGCTTCTGCCGCGCCTTCTCCTCCTCGCGCTCCGCGTCGCTCATGCCCATCGTCAGCCCGGCAACCGGCTCGCCGAGCGCGAGCACGACGTTTTCCAGCTTCCTGAGCGAATCGAATTCGCCGGTGGTGTTCGTCTTGAGAAACTGGCCGATCAGCACCTTCCGGCCCTGCCCCGCCGCGCGGACCGCCAGGCCCATCGCCGCGGTCGTCTTGCCCTTGCCGTCTCCAAAATAGAGATGCAGCGCGTGTCCGTTTTTCACAGTGATTCCTCCAATCCAAAATCGCCCGATGCGATGAACACCGGATTCATCGCCCGGAGCAGGTGATACCCGCCCAATTTTTCCGCGCGGCTGACGGCGATCTGCGCAAACCGGACGTTTGCCGCACCGGCCCGTTCAAACAGCCGCGTCCATTCCGCGGCGCTCTCGAGCGTGACCGCCGTCGCAACCACGCGCGCCGGACGCGGAATCGCCGCGAGGATTCCGCCGCCCATGCCGCCGCTGCCGCCGATGAACACGTGCGTCGGCGCGGGCAGGCCGCGAAGCGCCTCCGGCGCGGCGCCCTCCACGGCCGTCAGGTTGTTTATGTAAAACCGGCGCGCGTTCTCCCGGATGAGCGCAATGCCCTCTGCCTCGCGCTCCACGGCGCAGACTTCGCCGAGCGGACACGCCCGCGCGCATTCGACCGACACGCTGCCCGTGCCGGCGCCGACATCCCAGACGACGCTGTCCGGCCGGACGTCCAGCTCCGCCATGACCTGCATGCGGATTTCGCGCTTCGTCATCGGAATGCGTCCGCGCGCAAACGCGTCGTCGTCGATGCCGCAGGGCGGCAGCCCCGGCCGCGCCAAATCGTTTTCGATCCAAACCATGCACAGCGGATCGTATTCCCCGCCCGCGATTTCCGCCGGCGCGCCGCGCGTCAGGCGCTCATCCGGATAGGAAAGCCGCTCGCCAACGCACATCCGCACGCCTTCCAACCCCTCGGCGATCAGCGCCCGCGCCGCCCATGCCGCGCCATGCGCCGAATCGCAGAAGAGGAGCACCTTGCCGTTGGTGCGCACCCAATGGCCGAGGGCGCTGACGGTCAGCGCGCGGCCATGCCCGCTGACGACCTTCGCGTCCTGCCAGAGCACGCCCATCCGCGCGCAAAACGCCTGAATTGCACCGACGCCGGGCACCACGCGGATGCGCTTCCCGCTCAGCTCCCGCGAAAGCAGGCCGAGCAGGCTGTACAGGCAGGGATCGCCCGAAACGAGCACGGCGACTTCCCCGCCCGCGTCCAACCGCGCCCGGATGCGCTCCACGGCGGTCGCCAGAGGTTCGAGCGGCTCCGCGCGCCCGGCCAGCGCGGCGTGCCGCTCCGCGGCGAACACGACGTCCGACGAATCGATCGCGCGGCGCGCGGCCGCCGTCAGCTGCGAAGGATCGCCGGGGCCGACGCCGACGACGTACAGCTGGCTCATGCTTCCTCCCGTTCGGCGCGATAGCCGCGCGGCGTGACCATCCTGCCGCCGATGACCCTCGTCTGCGAGTTGCCGATGAACACGGTGGTAAACATGTCGACATTCGCGTCGCGCAACATCTCAAGCGTCAGGATCTCGCCCGATTCGCCGTCGCGGCCGATGTTGTGCGCCAGGCCGCACGGCGTCTCCGGGCTGCGGAACTGCATCGCGATCTCGCACGCGCGGCGCAGGTAGCCGGTTCGCCGGCAGCTCATCGGATTGTACAGGCAGAGCACGAAATCGGCCTCCGCGGCGCAGCGCAGCCGCTGCTCGATCCGCTCCCACGGCGTCAGCAGATCCGACAGGCTGATGACGGCGAAATCATGCGTCAGCGGAGCGCCGAGCAGCGCCGCGCCGGTGCACGCCGCCGTCATGCCGGGCACGACCTCCACGTCCACCCGTTCCCGCGCGGCCAGCGTCAGCACCAGCCCCGCCATGCCGTACACGCCCGCATCGCCGCTGCAGATCACGCTGACCTCCTCGCCCGCGGCCGCGCGCTCGACGGCGATGCGGCAGCGCTCCTCCTCGCCGCGCATGGCCGTCGCGACGAACTCCTTCTCCGGATACAGCGGCCTGACCAGCTCGACATATGCGCTATAGCCGACGATCACCGAGCTCTCCCGCAGTGCCGCCAGCGCGCGCGGCGTCATCTGATCCGCACCGCCCGGCCCGATTCCAACCACCCTGAGCATACGCAATTCTCCCTTCGATACCGCTTCGGCAAGGTCAAAATCCAACGCGGCTCGCGCGCGCCCGGCTGCCTTCCGTCTCCTCCCCGCCGAGTGCAGAAAACCCGCTCCGGCCCGCGCGAGCCATCCTTCCTTTGCATCCAAAATCCGCAGCACGAACGCCGCCTGCATGGCTGCGCGACCGCCCGGCCCAATCGGGCGCTTCGTGCGGACGCGTCTGCGCGCACCGGCGGGCGCGGCCCATCGCGAACCGCAATCGCATTCGCCGGTCTATCGGCCGGCGTGCGGCTCATTCAAACCAGCCGTCCCGCGCTTCGGACCGGCCGCGCGCCGTCCTTCAGCCGTCCCGATCCTCGAAGCGCACCTCGTGCGGGCGGCTCGCCAGCGCGACGGTCACGCCCTGCCGCACATGCTTTCGCAAAATGAGCCTTCCACCGGCTGCGACGGCCGCGCGCTCGCACACATTGTCCACGCCCGTCACGCGCAGCACGCGCTCGGAGGACGTAAACGCGCCGGGCACGGCGCGGAGCGCTTCTGCGGAGAAGAACTGTGCCGGCAGATTCAGCGATTCGCAAAAGCGCATGAGCCCCGCCTCGCCGCGCTTGAGATCGATGGAGGCAACCGCGCAGAGGCTCTCCGGATGCACGTTTGCCGACGCGAGCGCATCGCAGACGGCGCCGTGAACCGCCTCCATCCCGATGCCCCGCCTGCATCCCACGCCCGCCACGACGATCCTCGGCACAGCCGTCACCGTCTGTGCGAACGGTTCCGTGCGCCGGATCCCGACGTACAGCCCAACCTCCGGCCATCCGCGCCCTGCGCCGCCGTCCGGTGGGTCTCCCGCGCCGCGGATCCCGTCATCTGCGTCCCCTGCCGCGCACGGCACAGCGCGCGATTCCGCGTCCTCAATGCCAGGCGGCGCAATGTGCAAGCCCCCGCCCACATTGCCGGGCGCCTCCTCCGCTGCGCCGCCGCGCAGATCCCGCATCCCGCCAGACGCATCGCCGCGCGGCAGGCCGCTCAGGCCGGCTCCGTCCGCGCCGCCCTGCGCACAGCAGAGCCTGACGCCCTCGGGCAAGCCTCCGGCGATCGGAAATTCGCTGGCAAGCCCGACCGGCCGGCCTTCCAGCAGCGCCGCGGCAAACGCGCGCGCCGCCTTTGGATTGCACATCGCCATACCCTGATGGGCGATCCATTCATCCACGGAAAACCGTCCGTTGACGTCCGTGGCCGTCGAAACGACCGCCTGCCCGCCGGTCAGCGCCGCGATACGCCTCGCCAGACGGTTCGCTCCGCCGACGTGGCCGGACAGCAGCGAGACGGCATACCGCCCCGCTTCGTCGACCGCCACCACTGCGGGATCGGTCAGCTTCGAGCGCAGGCATGGCGCGATGGCGCGCACCGCGATGCCCGCCGCGCCGACGAATACGAGCGCGTCCGCCGCGTCAAACCGCTCTCGCGTCCATGCGGCGACGCCGCCCATCGGAGGCAGGCCGCCCGCGGCGGCGCACCGGCCGGAAGCATAGGCGTTCGCCTCGTCGCCCTGCGCGCTGAGCGACTGCGCCAATTCCGCCGCCAAACGCGCGCCGCGCGGCGTGAAGGACGCCAGTTCAATCCGCATCCGGGGCCGTCCCCTTTCGGAACATGTGTGTAAAGCCCGGGTCGTACAGAAGCGAGCGCTCGCAGCCGCCGTCCAGAAAGCCGCCGACCAGGATCATCGCCGTTCGAGCTGCGCCGGCCTGCCGGGCAGTCTCCGCCAGCGTGCCCACCGTACAGCGAAGCACCTTCTGATCCGGCCACGACGCCTTGTAGACGATCGCGGCGGGATCGTCCGGCGAATAGCCGCCCTCAACCAGCTCTGCGGTCAGCTCCTCCAGCAGTCCCGCGCTCAGGAAGATCGCCATGCTCGCGCGATGCGCGGCCAGCGCGGACATGCGTTCCTTTTCGGGCACCGGCGTGCGACCGGCCATCCGCGTGATGATGACCGTCTGCGACTGGCCGGGCAGCGTAAATTCCGCCGGAATCGCCGCCGCGGACGCGCAGAACGAGCTGACGCCGGGCGTGACATCATAGGCGATGCCCAGCGCGTCGAGCCGATCCATCTGCTCGCGGATCGCGCCATAGATGCTTGGATCGCCGGTGTGCAGCCGCACCGTCGTCTGACCCTCGGCTTCTGCGCGGGCCATGCGCGCGACGACCTCCTCGAGCGTCATCGTCGCGGTGTTCAGGCAGTCGCAGCCCGGCTTCGCGCCGCTCAGCAGCTCCGGGTTGACCAGCGAACCCGCGTAAAGGATCACATCCGCAGATGCAATCAGCTTCTGGCCGCGCACGGTGATCAGATCCACCGCGCCTGGCCCCGCGCCCACAAAGTGTACCATCACTTCTCCTCCTCTCGAAACTGCGCGAGCGCGCCCTCAAAATCCTCCGAGCGCGCGAGCAGTCCCCTCGCGTTTGTAAACAGCGCCACCGCCACCGGCCGGCCCGCGCGCGCCTGAAGGTTTGCCCGCACGGCCATGAGGATCGATTGGACCGTCTCCCGCGCGAGCGGCGAACCGGACGAGCGCCGCAAAGCCCCTTCGCGCTCCGCGCCGCCGGCCGCCTCATCGCCCCGCACACCTTCGCCGTCCGCAACTCCACACGGAGAGCAGCCGGGTTCCGCGCGCCGCGGCCCTTCCAGCACGTCCAGCGCGGCGTCGACCGTGGCGCAGCGCATCATCTGCCGCGCTTGCTCCCGGGTCGCGCCGCACATCGCCGCGTGCGCGGTCAGGATGTCCATCCGGCAGTCGCCGTACCGGGAATGGGTATTGAACACATTCCCGGCAAGCTTGACCAGCTTGCCGAGGTGGCCGGCCAGCAAAATTCGCTCGAAGCCGAGCTCCACACAGCAGTCGATCAGATCGCCGATAAAATTGGAACAGCGGATGGCGGCCTCTCCGGAAACGCCCCAATGATCTCGCAGGAAATCGCGGCCATAGTTGCCCGGCGTCAGCAGCGCCGTCCGCCGCCCGAGCGCCGCGCGCTGGCGCGCCTCGAGCCGGATGGAATCGACCATCGCCCGCTCGCTCATCGGCTCGACGATGCCGCTCGTACCGAGCACGGACAGTCCGCCGACGATGCCCATTCGCGGGTTGAACGTTCGCTTCGCCAGCTCCGCGCCGGCGGGAATGCGGATCACCACCTTCAGCCCCGCGTCCGACTGCGCCCGCGCGCACACGGCACCGACCGCCGAGCGGATCATCCGCCGCGGCACAGAATTGATTGCCGCACTGCCGACCGGCTGGTCGAGCCCCGGCAGCGTCACGCGGCCGACGCCCTCGCCGCCTTCAATCTCTATGCCCGGCGCCCTGCGAAGCGACACGTCCGCCCAGATCTCGACGCCGTCGGTGACGTCGGGATCGTCGCCGGCATCCTTCCGAACCGCGCAGCTCGCCGCACCGGCACTCCGGGCACGCCCCACGACGGGGATGCGCACGCGCCCGCCCGCCGGCACGCTCAACTCAACCGCGTCCGGCGCCTCGCCCATCAACAGCAATTCCGCCGCCGCAGCGGCCGCAGCCGACGCGCAACTTCCGGTCGTCACGCCGCAGCGAAGCCGCCGGCCGTCAACCGCCACATATCTATCCATTCCATCTCCCCGCCGTCCGCGCCAAACAAAAAGCGGCAAGAGCGGCTTCGTCGTTCTTCGAAGCGCCCTTGCCGCATACGCGAATGCGCCCGGCCATCCGCCGCGCGTCTGCACGCATTGCGAGGGGCACATCGCTCTTAACGGCAGCCCGAACCTCCGCCGGGCGCTTTTCAATCGAAAGGCGCTCAATGCAGAGCCATCCAGACCGCCGTGCGCGGGCATCCGCATGCGGACCCCGCCCAAGGCCGAAGAAAATTCGATGCGCATCTCTGTGGGCAGGTCTTCTGACTCAGACGCAGTGCCATCCCCGCCTTCCCAATCCGCAATGGATCAGTGGCCGCGCAAGCGCGCAGAGGAGGCTTCGTCAACACAGCAGCGGTCCTGTCGGGGAATCACACCCCGTTCCCTTTTCATCCGGCCGAGCCGGACACCCGCAGAGTCCCAATCTGAAATTCAGTATAGCACACCCGGATGGGAAAATCAAGGTGCAGCGCGTAAAAGCGCTGCATCAGCGCATTGTCCTCTGTATTTTCGTTACAAATACAGGGATGAGGCATAAAAAGAAGAGAGGCCAGGAGACAACCAGCCTCGTGAAGTTCTGGGCAGCGGCTAGGAAGCATTGTTCCCACACGTTCTCGCTTCCAAGTATGCATGCATACGAAGATGGTTTTCTTTGGCCTTCGCGAAGGAGCGTTCAACGGTTCCCTTGTGCCCATCGTCCTCCCGGCCAGACGGCTTCTTCTCCAGCGCCTCTCGATCCCGATCGCGCACATCCAGCTCAGCCAGATACGCCTTGGGCGCCTTGCAGCCTCCGCCAGCTTCCCCTTGTGCCTGTTTGCCATGGCTCCGATGTGCATCGAATCCACGCACAAAATCGCTCCGCGCGCCAGCCCTTTCGCCACGCATTGCCGCAGGATCTCGTTGAAGACCTGCCCTGCAATGTTGTTGTTCCGGAAGCGCCGCCGGTTCCGGCTGATCGCCGTCGCGGCCAGCGCCCCGCCCGTCGGTTCCAGTCCACAGAACCATTTGTGCGCGATGTTGCAGCTGCCCTCTCCTTCCGGCCGCCTCTCCGGCTTTATCCCCTACAGGTATCCCACAAGCAACATCTGAAACAGGATCTCTCGGTTCACAGCGGTTCGGCCGTTATCCGCGCTGTACAGCGGCACACACAGATCGCAAATGAAGCTGAAATCCACGGCGCGGTCTACCTATCACAGCAAGTGATCCTCCGGCAACACCTGCTCCACGATCGCCAGGTCTGTTTGCCGTTGACGTACCCCGCCGCTTCAATCCTTTTTGCCATCTTTAGTTCCTTGGTGGATACCTTCGACGCTTCACTTTTTTTGCTCTTCACTTCCTTTTAGTTTTTTCTCCCACTTTATCGGCTTCATCAACCGACGAACTGCCGTGGAAGAACCTTCCACGGCAGTGCTTTTTATCGCTGTTCAGTTGTGATACCCCAGGCTGCGCAGGTGCGCGAGGATGTCGGCGGGATAGTCCGTCGTAATCAGTGTCGCGCCGAGCTGCGCACAACGCTCAATCTCTGCGCGCGAATAGATGCCGGCGCAGACCCACGGCTCGATTCCGGCGGCGCGCACCGCTTCAAAGTACGCCTTGGGCGGCACGTTGAAGTTGAAGTGCTTGCGCGTGCCGTTCGGGCCGGCCTTTTCGCTGATCAGGCACAGGCAGTACAGGTACGTCCGCGGATCGCGTCTCGCGCCCTTGAGGATGTCATAGGGATAGTATCCGTGCAGGCGGTAGCGATGATCGTACTTTTCGTCGATGTACTCGAGCAGCGCGCCATTAAAGGAATTGAGCACGCAGCGGTCGCCGAAGCCATAGTCCTCGAGCATGGCGATCGTCCGGTCGGCGCATTCCCACGCGCGCGCCTCGTTGCCATCGACGGGGTACTCCTTGAGTTCAAAGTCGATCAGCATCCCATTCTGGCTCGCGCAGAACTTCAGAAATTCCTCCAGCGTCGGCGGCGCCTCGGGCGCAAAGTCCTCGTAATCGCACGCGGCATTGAGGCTGCGGAACTGCGCAAACGACATCTCCCGCACAGCGCCGGTTCCGTCGGTCGTGCGGTCGACGGTCGCGTCGTGCATGATGACCAGTTCGCCATCGGCCGTCATGCGCACGTCCGTCTCGATCATGTCCACGCCGAGCGCCGCCGCGCGGCGGAACGCCGTCATCGTATTCTCAGGCGCAGTGAAGCGCTCACCCCGATGCGCGGCGACCAGCACCGCGCTCTCGTGGCCTTCCCACATCATCTCACTCGCCCTCTTCCCTCAGCAGCTCGGTCAGGCAGCGGCCGTCGATGCCGGTCATCTCAATGCCGAGCACCTTCGCGAACGTCGGCGCTTCGTCGACCAGCCGGGCATCCTCCAGCACCGCGCCGGCGCGGATATGCGGGCCGAACGCGAACAGCGTCGGCTGCGGGCCCTTCTCCGGCAGGTGGCCGTGCGACGCGCGGCCGAAGCGGTAGTTCTGGTTGTCGAGCGGCTTGACGAGCGGGCGCTGCCAATCGTTGGCAAAGGACGTATAGCCGTCGGTTTCCACGACGAACGCAAACGGGCCGGAGAGATGCTCCTCCTGCTCGGCCTCCTCGCGCGTAAACACGCGGCTGATGCCGTAGACCTCCTCGGCGCAGAGGCGGTCGAGCACTTCGCGCGTCGCCTCGTAGTCCTCGCGGCTGTCGGGATTCTTCAGGTACACCAGCGCGGACAGGCCGCCGGACTTGGCGAACGCGCGCCAGTCGCGGATGTTGCCCGCTTCGTCGACGTCGATCAGTCCAGCCTCGGCCAGCTTGACGTTCAGCGCGACGCAGCGGCGGATGTTGAGCTGGCCGTGGTCGCTGACGATGAAGAAATCGGTCTGATCGAGGATGCCGGCGTCGTCGCACGCCTTCATCAGCTCTTCCATCCAGAGGTTCGTCTCGTACAGCGACTGCGTAACCTTCTCGGTGAACAGGCCTGTCTCATGGCGGTAGGCATCGACGTTGGCGGGATGCACCATCAGCAGGTTCGGCTTGAACTCGCGCACCATGCTGCACGCGCAGCCCATAACGAACGCGTCGCACCACGGGTGCTGGCGGTTGCGGTTTTCGACAAAATGGAGGTTCGGCTCGACGACCTTCTGCATGACCTCCGGGCTGGAGCCGGAATGGATAAAGCAGTCATGCGTGGACTCGTCCGGCGTCTGCGGCCAGTATTCGGCCACGAGGTAGTCGATCGCCGGGTCGTTGCCGGAAACCGGCCAGAACACCGAAGCGGTGCTCAGTCCCTTTTCCTTTGCGTATTCAAAGATCGATTTTCCGCGATACATATCGCGCATGTGCTGCCAGAGGCTTGAGCGCTCGCACATGATGGGCTTTTCGTTGTTGAGTATGCCGTGCTTGTCCGGGTAGAGGCCCGTCTGCATCGTCGTGTGGCACGGATAGGTAATCGTCGGATAGACCGAGCGGACGCGGTTGACGCGCGCCGTCTGCGGCCAGCGGTTCCGAAACGCCGAGAGCTTCGACAGCGTCTCGATGTCCTCGTAGACCATCGCGTCCACCGACACGACGATCACATGGCGATCCATAGATCTTCACTCCTTATCCCTTCGGTATTTCGGCCCCGATTTCGCGGGGCCGAAATTATTATACTACTTGACCCCCCGATAGGTAAAGCCCTCGATGATCTTTCTGCTGGCAAAAATGAACACCACGAGGATCGGCACGACCAGCAGGCAGTTGCCCGCCATCAGCGTGTTCCAGTGGATGCCCACCTCGGCGTCGCGCAGGCGCTCAATTGCGAGGGTCAGCGGGCGGTAGAGGTCGTTGTTCGTCATGACCAACGGCCAGAAGTAGGAATTCCACGTTCCGATGAACGAGAACATGGCGATCGTAATCATCGCGGACTTGCACATCGGCAGCATGATCTGCACCATGACCTGCAGCTCGTTGGCGTTGTCCAGCTTCGCGGACTCGATGATCTCGTCCGGAATCTGCTTAAACGACTGCCGCAGCATGAAGATGCCGAACGCATCCGCGCCCAGCGGCAAAATCTGCGGCCAAAGCGAGCTGATGAGCCGCCAGTCGGCCATCATCAGGTAGACCGGGATGTACGTCAGCTGCTGCGGGATCATGAACGCCACGAGCACGACGCCGAACGCCAGCCCCGAGAGCGGGAACTTGCGCTTGGCAAAGGCGTAGGCCGCCGGCACCATGACCACCAGCTGCAGGCAGATGACCGACGCCGTGACGATCACGGTGTTGAGCATATACCTCGGAATGCTCAGGCCGGAATTAAACGTCGCGTAAAAGCCCTCCAGGCTGAATTCCGTCGGCCACATCGTGGGCGGCACCTGCATGGATTCCGGATAGGTCTTAAACGCGGTGATGATCATCCAATAAAACGGAAACACGAACGCAAGCATGACCACGATCTTGAAAAAATCGCTGATCAGCTGCGGCACGCGGGTCTTAACCCTGTCCGCGCTGGGTAGTTTCAATTTCTCCATCATTACGCTCCTTATTGATAGTGCACCTTTTTCTCGACGAACGCGAAATCGATGATGGTGATGATGATCATGATCAACAGCATCACCATGCCCGCAGCGCAGGCATAGCCCAGCGTGTTGTTGCGCTGGAACGCGTAGTCGTAAATGTACATGCTCAGCACGCGCGTGGAATCGCCGGGGCCGCCGTTGGTCATGATGCGGACGGAGTCGAACACCTTAAACGAGCCCGTCGTGATCGTGATCAACAGGAAGAACAGCTGCGGCGAAATCATCGGCAGCGTAATTTTGAAGAACGTCTTGACGCTCGAGGCGCTGTCCAGCCGCGCCGCCTCGTAGATCTCGTCGGGGATGTTTTTCATCGACGAGAGGATGATCAGCGCGTAGTAGCCGATGCTCTTCCACGTATTCATGATGATGATGGAGGGCATGGCCATTGCGGAGGAGTCCAGCCAGTGCACTTCCGGCAATCCGATTGCCGTCAGCACCGAATTGAACAGGCCATAGGACTGCGAGCTCATCAGCCAGCTCCAGATAAAGCCCGCCGACACGCCCGCGACCAGATGCGGCGTGAAGAACACCGTCTGGGCGATGTTGTTCAGCTTGCGCTTCTTGTACATCCACTGGGCGAACAGCAGCGAAAACACCATCACGCTGATGAGCGCGCCGACGGTATAGAGCGCCGTGTTGCCCAGCGCGTTGTAGAAATCTTCCTTGACGAAGAACAGCCTGTGATAGTTGTCCAGCCCGAGAAACTCCTTGTACGGGTTGGTCGCGTTGCCGCGGTAAAGGCTCATATTTCCCATGTTGAACACGGGATAAATGACGAACAGGATCAGGAAGATCATCGCCGGCAGGATCATCATCCACGAAAGGGCGTAGCCCCGCCAGCGACGGTTGCGGCTCCTGCGCGCAAGCGCCCG
This sequence comes from Candidatus Faecivicinus avistercoris, assembly GCA_018716805.1. Lineage (GTDB taxonomy): Bacteria > Bacillota > Clostridia > Christensenellales > Aristaeellaceae > Faecivicinus > Faecivicinus avistercoris. The sequence goes on from DVJL01000121.1 coordinate 18,767, forward strand.
CATTTCAGGGGTTCTCTCAAGCATCGTTCATCCCTCCCGCCGCCTTCAGAAGGTCTGCCGGACCGCCATGGCCGATGTGCTGGCCCTTGGCGTCGAAGAAATGCACGTCCGGCGCGGGCACCATCGCGCAGACCGCCGCGCCCTCGCGGAAGCCCTCGTCGGGACTCTTGACCATGATCGTGGCGCCCGACTTCAGGACGACCTTGTACTGCGTCTCGGCGCCGAGCATCTCGCGCGTGGCAATCGTCCCGCGCATCCGAATCGGCATCTGCACATCCGGCCGATCGCCCAGCACGACCTTTTCCGGACGGAAGCCGACCCTGCTCCCGCCGGACATCTCCATGATGTTCATCGGCGGCGTGCCGATGAACTGCGCGGCGAACACGTTGTTCGGCTCGTGGTAGATCTCCTCGGGCGCGCCGACCTGCTGGATTTCGCCCTTTTCCATCAGGACGATCGTGTCCGCCATGGACATGGCCTCGACCTGATCGTGCGTGACGTAGACAAACGTCGTGCCCAGCCGGCGCTGCAGCTCGATCAATTCCACGCGCATCGCGGCGCGCAGCTTGGCGTCGAGGTTGGACAGCGGCTCGTCCATCAGGAACACCGCCGGCTTCTTGACCATTGCGCGCGCGAGCGCGACGCGCTGGCGCTGGCCGCCGGAGAGCTGGCTGGGCTTGCGGTCCAGATACTCCGTAAGGCCCACGATCTCGGAATATTCCTCGATCAGGCGCGCGCGCTCGGCCTTGGGCACCTTGCGGTTTTTCAGCCCGAATTCGATATTTTCGCGCACGGACATCGTCGGATAGATGGCGTAATTCTGAAAGACCATCGCGATATCGCGCTTCTCCGGCGGAACGTCGGTAATGTCCTTGCCATCCATAAAAATACGTCCGGATGTGGCGGGGCCAATGCCGGCGATCATCCGCAGCAGGGTGGTCTTGCCACAGCCGGACGAGCCGACCAGAACGGTGAACTTTCCGTCCTCGATCGTCAAATCCAGGTTTTCAATGACCTTGGTTTGTCCAAAGGATTTGCACACTTTTTGAAATTCAATTTTTGCCACGCACGTTTTCCTCCCGTCCATAAGCGGGACGAGAGGACATCCGAGATGCCCTCCCGCCGCTTGCGTTCAGTTGTGATCCTGTTGCGGATTACCAGATATCCTCGGACTCGGTGGTAATCATTTCGACGGCCTCTTCAGGCGTGATGCTCTGCTCCGCGATCAGCAGCGAAACGGTGTCCCAGCAGATCTGCGTGAAGTCCTGGCCGACGGCGACGAAGGGCGTCTCCTGAGCGCGGCCGTAGTTGAGCATCTGATCGTAGGCGACCTTGAACTCGGGGTTCTCGTTCCAGAACTCGATCATCGGCTCGTACTCGGCGATGGACTTCGTGCAGGCAACGTAGCCGGAGGTCATCGCGTTGAAGTACTGCTCCTCGTCGCTCATGATGTACTTGATGAACTCCCAGGAAGCCTGAATTTCTTCTTCAGAGTTGTCCGCGCTGACGATGGCGATGTTCGCGCCGCCGATCTCCGCGACGTGGTTGTCCGGATCATAGGTCGGGAACATGGCGACGCCCACTTCGACGCCCGCCTCTTCCGCGGCCAGCATCAGGTTGCCCAGGCCGGCAGAGGAGTTCATGTAGGAAGCCAGCTCGCCGCTGATGAGCATCGTCTGGGCGATGTCGCCGGGGTTGGTGGCGTCAAACACGCGGCACCAGCCCGCGTCGACCCAGTCGCGCCAGTCGGTGAGCACCTTGAGCATCGTGCCGTCTTCCAGCGACGGGGATCCGCCGCCCTCGGCCATGTACTCGGAGCCGAGCTGATAGATCCACGCGGCGTTGTAATAGCCGAAATCGTTGAAGATTTCGAAGCCGTAGCGGGTCACGTTGCCGTTTTCATCGGTCTGCATCGCAGCTTCGCCGAAGGCAACCAGCTCGTCGATGGTGATCATCTCGCCGATCTCAATGCCCAGCTCTTCTGCAACCGCCTTGTTGTAGTAGAACAGAGGGGTGGAACGGCAGTACGGCAGGGAGTGGATCTGGCCATCGGTGTTGCCGCCGATCTCCAGAAGCCAGTCCATCAGATTGCCGGTGATGTCGTAGCCCTCGGCCGCGGCCAGAGGAGCCATGTCGACCAGGATGTCATCCTCGAGCATGTAAGGGGTGTAGGTGTTCGCCGCGCTGATGACGTTCGGCGCTTCGCCCGACTGCACGGCCAGCTGAATCTGCGAGAACAGCTGCACATAGTCGCCGATGTAGGATTCTTCAACCACAATGCCCAGTTCCTGACCAACGGTCGAGTTAAAGCCTTCCACGGCGTGCGTCACGCACTCGTACTGCGTGCCGGAGCCGCGATGATGCCAGAACTGGATGGTGATCGGTTCCGCCTCAGCGAAGGCGGCGGGCACGAGCGACATGGACAATACCAGCGCCAGTGTCAGGAGCATAGCGGTCATTTTTTTCATAAACTGCAGTCCCTCCTAAATTTTTGGAATGCGCCGCGGAAACGCTCCGCTTTACATTCTCTTTATACAAAGCGCAATTGCTCTCCCTGCGCCTTGTCTCTCCAGATGTCATAAACATTATACCCCCCCCGCGCGTGAAAAAGTCAATACCTTTCGGGCAAAAATACCTGAAAACCACAAAATATTCACGCATTTCAGATGATTTATAAGAGTTTTGTTGGCAATCATTTTTTAATTTATCTCTGATTCCGTTTTGATCTTTCTCTTTGCAAGGCTTGATGTTCTTGATGTGCGCTTAACATTTTACCCGTCCTTTGCGCCTGCACGGCGCACTTTTCCCATCCGCGCTTGACAGCTTTCCACCGAAAACCTATAATATAATGAGAAAAGCGGGCGGCGGATTCGCCGCGGCCTGCCAAATCCCCTGCATTGGAGGTCTACAAATGTTTCGCTATACAACCCACGGCACCTGTTCGCGCCAGATTCTGATCGACATGGACGGCGACGTCGTTCGCCACGTTGAATTCATCGGCGGATGCGCCGGCAATACGCAGGGCGTAGCGCGCCTCGTCGAGGGCATGAAGGCGTCGGACGTCATCGCGCGCTGCAAGGGCATCCAGTGCCGCGCGGGAACGTCCTGCCCGGACCAACTCGCGCGCGCGCTTGAGGAGATTCAGGCGCGTCAGAACGCATGAGCGCCCGCAGAAGCGCCGGCGGTTACTCCCCCAATGTGCGGGCGCCAAAGGCCAGCGCCCGGCCGCGCCGCGCGCTGGCCGGGGTGCTGCTGAGCCTGCTTTTGCCCCCGGTGGGTCTGGTCTACCTTTGGCGGCTGGGGGTCTTTCCTGTGCGCGGAAGGATGCTGATCACCGCAGTCTCCACGGTGGAGATGATGATCGTCGCCATCCTGCTGATGCCCCGTGCGACGCTGGAGACCATCTCGCCCGTGCCCGGTACGCCGGCGCGCGTCACGGCCGCGCCCGAGAGCGAGGTACTCACCGCGCTGTCGAACATCGAGCAGATCCTGCTCGCGCAGGAAACTGAGGCGCCTGCGGAGACCACCGCGACCACCAGCATCGTCGACCAGCTCTCGGTCGCCGAGAACGAGGAAATTCTGAACACCATCGTCTACACGGTCAACAGCAGCAGCGCGCGCTATTACCACGCCGGCCCGGTCTGCGGAACCCAGCAGAACACCCGCCAGCTGACCGTCGCAGAGGCGATGGCCGAGTTGCTCGGCGCCTGCCCGGACTGCGATCCGCCCAGGCTGGGGCAATCGCTCGAGACGGCGACGCCCGAGCCGGCCGAATGATTCCTCCGGCGGGAATTGTGACAGAATCAGGCAAAATATCGCAGGAAAGTCATAATTATATCCTTGACCTGTTGCAAAAACCATTCTATCATGTAAGATAGAATGGTTCTGTGTATCTATACGCAGTTCTGGCAGAGGAGGACATCAGATGTTTTGCTCGAAATGCGGAAAAACGCTGCCGCTGGACGGCGATAAATGTCCGGCATGCGGCCTTCCGATCGGCGAAAGCCGCTTTGAAGGTTCGCCCTATACCTCCGCACAGGCGCACATCCTCCCGGGCGACGACGTCCATCACACGCTGACGCAGAGTTACACCCGGACGGTCTATACCAGCGCAGGGGACGCGGAGCCGCGCGGGGACGCCGACGCGCGCACGACCTATCGCCCCGCCTACGGCGGCGATTCGATGCCCGAGGAAATGCACCGCGACATGCGCGCCGCAGTCAACGCGGCCGAAGAAGAACCGGAGCCGGTGGACGACCTGCCCGACGACCTCTCCCGCGAAGCGAGGGATTCGCTCAACGCCATGGACGAGGAGCTCAGGATGGACAGCGTGGACCTGACGCAGTTCCGCGCGCAGCCGATCGAATCCGAAGGGCAGTCGGGCATCAGTTCCGACGTCAGCGAGCTGATTCAGGAGCTTGAGGCGGAATCCCCGCGCAAGACTGCGCGCCGCCGCACCGGGCCGGCCTACGGCGAATACGACGAGGATTCGTCCACCGGCGCGGACGGCGATACCGTCGAGGTGTCGGACGACCAGCCCGAGGTGTTCAACGACATCGACGAGGAGGAGTTTGAAGAGCTTCGCCATTCGAGCTTCAGCATCAAGCAGCTTTTGAAGGTGCTGATCGTGCTGGTGGCGGCCGCGGCGCTGATCGTCGGCGGCCTGATGTGGTTCCGCTACATCCAGAGCAACCAGTCCTCCGCGCCGATTGAAAACGTGCGCGAGGATCTGTACAACGCCGGCATCGAGCTCATCCGCTCGCACGCCTCGGAGGAATCCATCACCGCCATGCTGACGACCTACACCTCGTCGGCCTCCGACGGCCTGATCGCGCTGAACACGGCGCTGCAGGAATCCGCCGCCGAAATCACGGCGCTCCTGCCCGAGGACGCCACGGAGAACGAGCAGCTGTTCGTCGACGCGCTCGAGAGCATTCAGGCCAACATCGGCAACTGCATCCTCTCCGACGCGCTCGCCGTCGGACAGCAGGATACCGACGCGGTCGACGCCTCCGACAGCCGCTGGGCCGTCGTGAACAACTCCATCGCCATGCTCGAAGCGGCCGACACCGCCACCGAGCTGACCGCGATTCTCAACGGCGAGCAGGTCGAGATCACCGAAGTCGAGGCGACGCCGACCCCGACGCCGGCGCCCAACTACAACACCCTCTCGCGCGGCGACGTGTCCGACGAGGTGCTCGATATGCAGAACCGGCTGTACGAGCTGGGCTGGCTGCTCGGCGACCGCGACGGCAACTTCGGCACGCAGACGCAGACCGCCGTGAAGATGTTCCAGCAGGCGGCGGGACTCGAAGTGACCGGCATCGCCGACAACGCCACGCTGACGGCGCTCTACGCCGACGATGCGCCGACGACGCTGTACGCCGACGAAAACGGCGGCACAAGCGCCACCTCCACGCCCGCGCCCGAGGACGCGGCCTGACGAAACGACTCTCGCGGGGACGTCCAACCGGGCGTCCCCGCTCTGTCCACCGGAAAGGAGGCCATGCCATGGCCAAGCCCATCGTCGCGCTGATCTACGATTTCGACAAGACGCTGTCGCCCAAGGACATGCAGGAATACTCGTTTCTGCCGGGCATCCGCGTCGAGCCGGACCGCTTCTGGGGGCTGTGCGCCGATTTCGCGCAGGATCACCAGATGGACGGCGTGCTGACCTACATGTACCTGATGAAGAAGATGGCGCAGGGCGAACTCGACCTGTCGCGCGAAAAGCTGCGCGAGCTGGGAAGGGACGTCGCCTTCTTCCCGGGGGTGGAGACGTGGTTCGACCGCATCAACGCAATCGGCGAGCAGAACGGCGTGACCGTCGAGCACTACATCATCTCCTCCGGCCTGACCGAGATCATCCAGGGCTCCGCCATCGGCGGCAAGTTCAAGGCCGTGTTCGCCGCGTCGTTCTGCTACGACGCCGCCGGGCAGCCCGTGTGGCCGTCCACCGCAGTCAACTACACCAACAAGACGCAGTATCTGTTCCGCATCAACAAGGGCATCCTCGACGTCACGAACGACCGCGATCTGAACGCCTATACGCCCGAGTACATGCGCCGCATCCCGTTTACGAACATGATCTACGTCGGCGACGGCCTGACCGATGTGCCCTGCATGAAGATGACCAAGCAGAAGGGCGGCTATTCGATCGTCGTCCACGCGCCGGACGTCAACGAAATGGCCGACGACATGCTGCTTCAGGGCCGCGTGGACTTCTCCGTGCCCGCCGACTACAGCGAAGGCAGCGAGATCGAGCAGATCGTCACGATGCTGATGCGCCGCATCCTCGCCACCCACGAGCTGTCGCTGCGCCATGCGCAGCAGATGCAGATGGCTCAGCGCCGGCGCGGCCACAACCTGCCGCTGAACTTCCCGATGCGCGGCGGCCTCGCCGAGGAGGCGCCCGAATAAACGCAAAACAAAGCGCCTCCCTGCCAATGCAGGGAGGCGTCAGGCTGTCGAAAAAGTCGACAGCCTGTGTGGACGGGGGAGCAAGCTCCCCCGCCACTGCCACCCCTACCACAATTTGCTTGAGTTTTCTTTGGAAAACTCCGGCCGCAAATTGTGCAAGGTAGATATTTTTCTTCCAGGAAATGAGATTTCCCTTCAGAAAAATATCGCAAATCCGCCGCGCTTGTCGCCGG
>DVJL01000122.1 GCA_018716805.1 Candidatus Faecivicinus avistercoris
GGCGCCGGAAGCGCTCTGCGAAGCGGCTTCACCTCCTGAGAAAGCCACGGATCGAGCGCGGTGGGCGAAAGAAAGACCCGCCCCGTGGCCAAGAACTCCGGGAATCCCGCGCGGCGAGTGGAAAATCCAAAAATACAAGAGGAGAGGGCCTGTGCCCTCTCCCCCATCTTTTTTACTTTTTGCGAACGCTCAGCGCGGCCTTTTCGCCGTTGATGTTCCATTCCTTTTCGTAGCCGCCCTCGAGTGCGCCGCCCTCGGAGAGCGACACGGCGAGCACGGCGTCGGAGATCGCCTGCGCGTTGCGGGCGATGACGGCGGCCAGCGCCCCGGTGGTGCGATAGGAAATCTCGATGCGGTCGACCACGTCGAATCCGGCCTCCTTGCGCATCGTCTGCAGCTTCGAGACGACTTCGCGCACAAAGCCCTTTTCGATCAGCTCCGGCGTCAGGTTCGTGTCGATCACGACGGTCATGTCGCGGTCGGTTTCGGCGACGAAGCCCGGCTTCTGCGCGGGAGAGATCAGCACGTCGTCCTTGGAGAGCTCGACCGCCGCGCCGTCCAGCTCGAACTTCACGCTGCCGTCGCGCTCGAGGGAATCGACGAATTCGTTGCCGTCGACGTCCTTGAGATACGCGCCGATCTTGCCCAGCAGCTTGCCGTAGCGCGGGCCGAGGGTGCGCATCTGCGGCTTGATCTGGTAGGTCGTGAACGCGCGCGCATCGGAGATGAATTGGACTTCTTCGACGTTCAGCTCGCTGCGGATCAGCGCGGCAAAGCGGTCGTCGAGCGCAGCGCCCTTGACGTACAGCGTGCCCAGCGCCTGGCGGACCTTGATGTTCGCAGCGTTGCGGCAGGCGCGGCCGAGCTGCACCGCAGCGGCGGCTTCGTCCATCTCGGATTCGAGCTTCGCATCGATCAGCGATTCATCCGCGGCCGGGAAGTCGCACAGATGGACGGACTCCGGCGCGCCGGGCACGATGCCGGCCACGAGGTTCTGATAGATCGACTCCGTCATGAACGGGATGTACGGCGCGGCGATCTTGCAAAGCGTCACCAGCACGGTGTACAGCGTACCGAACGCGGCCTTCTTGTCGCCGGTCCACTCCTTGCCCCAGAAGCGCTGCTTGCTCAGGCGGACGTACCAGTTGGACAGCTCGTCCACGAACGACTGAATCGCGCGCGCGGTCTCGGTAATCTTGTAGGCGGCCAGACCCTCGTCGACGAACTTGACCAGACTGTTGAGCTTGGACAGCACCCAGCGGTCGAGCAGCGTGCGGTCGGCCGGGTCGGCGGCGTGCACGGCGGGATCGTAGCCATCGATGTTGGCGTACATCGCGAAGAAGGCGTAGGTGTTCCACAGCGTGCCCATGAACTTCGACTGCATTTCGCTGACCAGCTCGTGCGAGAAGCGCTTGGGCAACCACGGCGCGCCGCAGGCGTAGAAGTACCAGCGCACGGCGTCGGCGCCCTGCCGGTTGAGCACGTCCCACGGGTCGATGACGTTGCCCTTGTGCTTGGACATCTTCTGGCCCTCGGCGTCCTGAACGTGGCCCAGCACGATGCAGTTCTTGAACGGCGCGCGGTTGAAGATCAGCGTCGAGATGGCCATCAGCGTGTAGAACCAGCCGCGGGTCTGGTCGATCGCCTCGGAGATGAAGTCGGCCGGGTAGTTCTCCTTGAAGATCCCCTGGTTCTCAAAGGGGAAGTGCCACTGGGCGAACGGCATGGAGCCGGAATCGTACCAGCAGTCGATGACCTCCGGCGTGCGGTGCATCTTCTTGCCGCACTTCGGGCAGGTGACCGTCACGGCGTCGATGTAGGGACGGTGCAGCTCGATGTTCTCGGGCACGTTGTCGCCCAGCTCGTACAGCTCAGCGCGCGAGCCGATGACGTGCATGTGGCCGCACTCGCAGACCCACACCGGCAGCGGGGTGCCCCAGTAGCGCTCGCGCGAGAGACCCCAGTCGACGACGTTGTCGAGGAAGTTGCCGAAGCGACCCTCCTTGATGTTGTCCGGATACCAGTTGACGGTGCGGTTGTTCGCCATCAGCGCGTCGTGCACGGCGGTCATCTTGATGAACCACGTCGAGCGCGCATAGTAGATCAGCGGCGTGTCGCAGCGCCAGCAGAACGGATAGTCGTGGGTGAACTCCGGCGCGGCGACGAGCTTGCCCTCCGCCTCGAGCTGCTCCAGGATCAGCGGATCGGCGTCCTTGACGAACTTGCCCGCCCACGGCGTCTCCTCCGTCATCTCGCCGCGGGTGTTGACCAGCTGGAGCATCGGAATGTCGTGCTCGCGGCCGACGCGCGCGTCGTCCTCGCCGAAGGCCGGCGCCTGATGGACGACGCCGGTGCCGTCGGTCATGGTGACGTAGGCGTCCGACACGACCTGCCAAGCGTTCTGCGCGTTTCGCACATTGCCCAGCGCGGTGGGCTGGAAGTCGAACAGTGGCTCGTAGCGCAGCCCTTCGAGCTCGCGCCCGGGGAAGGTGGTCTTGTTGGTGATCTCCTTGTCGCCCAGCACCTGTTCGATCAGCGCGTCGCCCATGATGATCGTGCGGCCCTCGCAGTCGAACTTCGCATAGGTCTCGTCCGGGTTGACGCACAGCGCAACGTTGCTCGGCAGCGTCCACGGCGTGGTCGTCCAGGCGTAGAGGTAGGTGTTCTCCTCGCCCTTGACCTTGAAGCGAACCACGGCGGAGCGCTCGGTCACGGACTTGTAGCCCTGCGAGACCTCGTGGCTGGACAGCGCGGTGCCGCAGCGCGGGCAGTACGGCACGACCTTGTGGCCCTTGTACAGAAGCCCCTTGTCCGCCACCTGCTTGAGCGACCACCAGACCGATTCGATGTAGTTGTCGTCGTAAGTGATGTACGGATTTTCCATGTCCGCCCAGAAGCCGACGCGCTCGGACATGGTTTCCCACTCGTGCTTGTACTTCCAGACGGACTTTTTGCACTCCTTGATGAACGGCTCGACGCCGTAGGCTTCGATCTGCTCCTTGCCGTCCAGCCCGAGCTGCTTTTCGACCTCGAGCTCAACCGGCAGGCCGTGCGTGTCCCAGCCGGCCTTGCGCAGCACCTTTTTGCCCTTCATCGTCTGATAGCGCGGAATCAGATCCTTGATGGCGCGCGTCTCGATGTGGCCGATGTGCGGCTTGCCGTTGGCTGTCGGCGGGCCGTCGAAGAACGTGAACACCTCGCCGCCCTCGCGCTGGTCGATGGACTTTTTGAAGATGTTGTTCTCGTTCCAGAAGCGGATGACCTCCTGCTCGCGCGAGAGGAAGTCCAGATTCGTGGAAACCTTTTCGATCATCCCGATCCCTCCAAGTTCAGAAATAAAAAACAGCCCTCATCCCATGGGACGAAGACTTTCGCGGTACCACCCAATTTGGCGCACACAGCGCCCGCTTGCGGCGCACTTTGCCTCACATGCGCCCTCGCGCTAACGGGCGAACCCGGCGGAACCTACTGACCCGAACCGGGCGTTCGATCCGCTGCTCCGAGGTGATTCCCCTTGCGCGCAACCGTCCGGACTTTCACCAAGCTCCGGCTCGCTTTGCGGCGGACTGCGCAGGGCGCTCCTCATCGCTGCATTTGCTTTGCCGCCGGCCAATGCCGACACGATTATTATAACAAAAAAAGCCGTCGTGTAAACGGCAATGATGTTAAACTTCAGGATTGCAGCAGATTGGAACGGCGCGCATCCGCCTGCTTTCGCGCTGGACAGGCGCGCACAAGTACGCTTGCCCGTAGAAATCCCTCCGCACTGTTGCCGGGCAGAGAGGCAACTTCACCGCCGCCGGACAAGCCAATTCGCAGATCCACAGCGGGAAAACACGTCTGCCGAAGAAATCCCGGCGCGCCCCTGCCTCATGGGAAGGCACTTCACTGCCGCCGGGCAATCTGTCCACAAACTCACGCGGAAAAGGCGTCCGACCGGGAGAATCCCCGCGCCCCGCCGCGCAGAAGCGCAACCTCACCGTCCAGGCAGCCCAGTCCGTCAAACCCGCTCCGAAAAGAGAACGCCTTCCAGCAGAATTCCTGCGCGCCCTGCTGCGCAAAAGAAGGATCTCAGCGCCGCCGGGCGATCCGGTCGGCAAACCTGCGGGCGACGCCGCCCTGACGGTTCTGCGCATCGCGCAGCGCACGGGCATACTTGGCCGAACCGGGATTCTGATGAGCCGCGACGGAGAGATAGATCACGGCCTTTTCCGTCTCGCGCAGCCGCATCAGCACCGCGCCGAACAGGTAATTCCACTCCGCGCAGCGCGTCGTGAATCCCATCAGCATCCGCCGCGCGGTCAGGTACTTGCCGTCGTCGATCATCTGCTCGATCTGTTTGAGGCGTTCGCTGTCGGCGCGCTCGTCCGAAGCCGCACGGCCAGACCCATCGAGGCATTCGCGATAGGCCGCGTTGATCTCGGCCATCTTGTCGTTCGCCCAATCGCGCTCCGGCCCCTGCATGAAGCGGTCGGGATGCCACCGGCGGGCCAGCGCCCGGTAAGCCGCCCGGATCTCCGCGCGCGTTGCCGTCACAGGGACGTTCAATATCTCGTACGCATTCAAGGGCTTCACCTCAATCATAGAATACGAAAATGGGTACGGGAATATGCAGATTATAGCATTGCCAGCCCGGATTGTCAAGCAAATTGTGCAAACATGCGCGCGGGCGAAGGGCCTGCCGCGGATACGGCGCGCAGTTTTTGCCCTCGCCCGGCGAAAACAGACGCCCTTTCATGCGGGATTTGTCCACCCAAAGAATACACGCAGCCATGCCCGGCAAGCCGCTTCGCCACAGGCCGGCGATTTTTAACCATCAGAAAAATAAAAAAGGGTATTGACATCATTGCTAATCCATGCTATAATAACTTCCGTCGCATGGAAATGGTGCGGTCGCATGGCTCAGTTGGTAGAACATACTGGCTGATGTACATAACGCTTGAGGCAAGCGGCCATAATGCCTCAGACTCCGGTCGCATGGCTCAGTTGGTAGAGCACATTGTCCGGAATAACCAATTATTTCGCTGGACAAATATTTGGTCG
>DVJL01000123.1 GCA_018716805.1 Candidatus Faecivicinus avistercoris
GAAAACTCTGGCCGCAAATTGTGCAAGGAAGCGATTTTTGCTCTGGGAAATGGGATTTCCCGACGCAAAAATCAGCACCCGTCTCCGACGCACATGTCGCCGGAGACGATTTTTTTGCGAGAGCACTGCGCCCTTCTCGTGCGCTCCGGCGTTTTTTATCCACGTTTGCGCTTAGCCTTCCCAGCTTTGCCTTTCCATCCGCTTTAGACTTTTCGTTGATCCTGTTTGAACCAATCGTTTCTTGTGATTTGTCCGCGCAAGTGCTATAATCGGGTCAGGATGGGGAAATCCTGTTTCAATAAGGACAATTCCGGGCGCGTGCAGGCGCGGCCGGAGCAAGAGGAGGTCGTCGCAATGTCCAATTCCAAGCCGCTGCCGGGAACCGGCGGAGACCGCTACATCCCCTACGCGGAGCGCGAGGGCGCCGCATCCACCGTCTACTTCACGCGCGACCTGTCCGAAGCGGGGCTTCGGAAGATCTTTGCGCGCATCAACGCCGGGCTGACCGGCAAGGTTGCCGTCAAGCTGCACACCGGCGAACCGCACGGCCCGAACATCATCCCGCGCCCATGGGTGAAGTCGCTGATCGAAAACGACCTGCCGGGCGCGACGATCGTCGAGACAAACACCTACTACGAGGGCGGCCGCTACACCACCGACGCGCACCTCGAGACGCTGAAGGTCAACGGCTGGACGTTCTGCCCCGTGGACATCATGGACGCCGAGGGCGTGACCGCACTGCCGGTCAAGGGCGGCAAGTGGTTTGACGAGATGCACATGGGCAAGGACATCCTCAACTACGATTCGATGTTCGTGCTGACCCACTTCAAGGGCCACGCCATGGGCGGCTTCGGCGGCTCGAACAAGAACATCGGCATCGGCTGCGCGGACGGCCGCATCGGCAAGAAGGAGATCCACACGATCCCCGGGTGCGAAGAGATGTGGAGCATCGCGACCGAGGAGTTCATGGAACGCATGACCGAGTCCGCCAAGGCGGTCGTCGACCACTTCGGCGAGCACATCGCCTTCGTCAACGTGATGCGCAACATGTCCGTATCGTGCGACTGCGAGGGCGTCGAGGCCGAACCGGTCGTGACGCCGGACGTCGGCATCCTCGCCTCGCTGGACATCTGCGCGATCGATCAGGCGTCGGTCGATCTGGTCTACGCGCTCAAAGAGGAGGACCGCCACGCGCTGGTCGAGCGCATGGAGAGCCGCCACGGCCTGCGCCAGCTGACCTACATGAAGGAGCTGGGCATGGGCAACGACCGCTACCACCTGATCGACATCGACCACGCCGACCGCGAGATCTCCCCCGCCGAGGCCGTGGAGGGCGTCGTGCCGTTCGTCGCGGAGGAATAAGGCCGAATCAGAGCCGCCGGAGACGATTTTAGCGTGAGAGGACTTCAACCCTCTCGCGTTCTTTTTGGTCTTCTGGCGGTCTGCGGCGGCATTGGACGCCATTTTTTCACACATCAAACGGGCCGCCCGGCTTGTCGCCGGACGGCCCGTGAAATGAGATTGCGCAGGGGCGCGAAGGGGTTTAGTCGTCGTCCTCTTCCTCGCGCTTGCTGGCTTCGACGATCTTCTTCGCGTCGGCAGCCGGAACTTCCTCGTAGCGCTCGAAGCTCATCGTGAACGATCCGCGCGCCTGCGTCATGGAGCGCAGGTCGGTGGCGTACTTGAACATCTCGCTCAGCGGAGCCTCGGCGGTGACGCGCTGCAGGTCGCCGACCTTGTCCATGCCCATGATGCGGCCGCGGCGCTTGTTCATGTCGCCGATGACATCGCCCATGTACTGATCCGGCACGTCCACCTCGACGTGGTAGATGGGCTCGAGCAGCACGGGGTTGGCGCCCGTCAGCTGCTTGAACGCGAGGCGCGCGGCGGTCTTGAACGCCATTTCGGACGAGTCGACCGGATGGTAGGAGCCGTCGTACAGCTCGGCCGTCAGGCCAACCACCGGGAACCCGGCCAGCACGCCGTGCTTGATGTTGTCGCGCAGGCCCTTTTCGACCGCGGGGATGAAGTTGCGCGGGACGGTGCCGCCCACGACGGAATCGATGAAGTGGAACTCGGTATCCTCCGGATCGGCGTTCGGGCGGAACTTGATCTTGACGTCGCCGAACTGGCCGTGTCCGCCGGACTGCTTCTTGTGGCGGCCCTGCACGTCGATCGGCTTGCGGATGGACTCGCGGTACGGGATCTTCGGATCCTGCAGCACGCAGTCCGCGCCAAACTTGCTGGCCAGCTTCTTCGCGATGACCTCGATGTGCATTTCGCCCAGGCCGGACAGCACGGACTCGGTCGTCTCGACGTTCTTTTCGAGCTTGATGGTCGGATCTTCCTCCATCAGGCGGTTCAGGCCGGAGAAGATCTTGTCCTCCTCGCCCGCCTTCTTGGCGTAGACCGCCTTGGAGATGCAGGGCGCCGGGAACTCGAGATCCGGGAACTTCACGGGGTTGTTCGCGTCGCACAGCGTGTTGCCGGTGGCGACGGACTGCAGCTTCGCCAGCGCGCAGAGGTCGCCGGCGCAGACCTTCGTGGTGGTGTTCTGCTTCTTGCCGCGCAGGAAGTAGATCGTGCCCGGCTTCTCGGTCTTCTCGGCGTTGACGTTGTACAGCTGGGTGTCCGCCGTCAGCGTGCCGGAGGTCACCTTCATCAGCGACAGCTTGCCGACGAACGGGTCGGCCATCGTCTTGAACACGCGCGCAGAGAACGGCTGATCGTCGGCGCAGACGCGCTCGACCGCATCGCCCGTGCGGGGATCAATGCCCTCGAGCACATGGCCCGCCGGCGACGGCATCAGGTCGATGATGTAGTCCAGCAGCTTGGCCAGGCCGATGCGGGTGATGCCCGAGCAGCAGACGACCGGCACGACGGTGCCCTCCTGGATGCCCTTGCGCAGGCCGAGCATCATCTCGTCGGGCGAAAGCTCGCCCTCTTCAAAGAACTTCTCCATCAGCTCGTCGTCGGCGCCGGCGGCGGCTTCCATGATCTGCTCGCGCGCCTTTTCGACGTCGGCGGCGACGGAAGCGGGGATGTCGATGGCCTTGAGCGCCTTGCCCTCGCCGGTGTACGCCTTGTTCTCCAGCACGCAGACGACGCCGGTGAACTTGCCGCCCTCGACGATCGGCACCTCGATCGGCGCGATGTGGCTGCCGTATTTCTCCGTGATCGTGCCCAACGCCTTGGCGAAGTTGGCGTTGTCGCGATCCATCTGATTGATGACGATCATGCGCGCGGTGTGCGTCTTGTCGCACAGCGCCCATGCCTTCTCCGCGCCCACGCTCAGACCCGAAACCGCGCCCACGGTGATCAGCGCGGCCTCGCTGACGGCCATCGGCCCGACCTGTTCGCCGGCGAAATCGAAATAGCCGGGAACGTCAATCAGGTTGATCTTGGTGTCCTTCCACTCCAGCGGAGCCATTGCGGCGCTGATGGAAATGTGGCGGCGCACTTCCTCCTGATCGTAGTCGGTGGTGGTGGATCCGTCCTCAACGCGGCCCTGGCGGTCGATCACGCCGGCGGTAAACAGGAGCGCCTCGACCAGCGTGGTCTTGCCCTCACTGCCGTGGCCCACGACGCAGAGGTTGCGGATATTCTTGGCCTGATAGTCTTTCATGTGAGTATTCCCCCTGTTCGAT
This sequence comes from Candidatus Faecivicinus avistercoris, assembly GCA_018716805.1. Lineage (GTDB taxonomy): Bacteria > Bacillota > Clostridia > Christensenellales > Aristaeellaceae > Faecivicinus > Faecivicinus avistercoris. The sequence goes on from DVJL01000123.1 coordinate 3,648, forward strand.
GATCTGCCGCGCGGGAACCCGCACGGGTCTGGCTTGGGGCGTCTGCTGAATCCGTCCAACGCACCGGCGCTTTCATTGCGCCGGCGCCGTGATGATCTCGGTGCGAAGCAAACAGCATGGCCGCATATGCCACAGTATTTATATTTTAACAGAATTCCTTCCATTTGAAAAGCCCTTTTTGGAAGGATTTTCGGTTTTTGTGCGGAACTATGAAGCAGTTCGGTTGGAATACGCTTGAAAACCCATCGGAGTTGGTGAATATGCTGAAGAAATGGCTTTTTTTATTTGTGGCGGCTGCACTGTTCGCGGCATTGGCCGCGCCGGGAATGGCGTTTGAAACGCGTGAAGAACTGCGCGAAGCCTATGCGGCGCTGCCCGGCTTTGACGGCGATACGCCCTATGCCGAGCTGCCGCAGGTGTCCGCGCCGCATTCGGCCGGTTCGCTCGATCCGGCTGCCGTGCAGGATGCGCTCGACTACCTCAACTTCCTGCGCGCCGTGGCGGGGCTTGAGCCGGTCGAGCTCAGCCGCATCTACGCCGAGCGCTGCCAGCGCGGCGCGGTGCTGCTCGCGGCGGTGGACTACGCCGACCACAACGCGCCGCAGCCCGCGGACATGGACGACGGCTTCTACGAGTCCGCCCACCTGGCGACCGCGTCGTCGAACCTCGCGCGCTTCAACTGGATGCGGCCGACGATTCTGCGCGACGGCGTGGAGTACTTCGCACGCGACGACGGCGACGCGAACCTCGCAACGCTCGGCCACCGGCGCTGGCTGCTCAACCCGGCGATGTCGGCCACCGGCTTCGGCCTCGCGAACTCCGAATCGGGCATGAGCTATGTGGTGATGTACGCGCACGACTTCGGCAGCGAGGGCGCGGAATGGTCGGAAGTCTGCTGGCCGTCGGCGGGCGCGTTTCCAGTCGAGCTGATGCACGCCGACCTCGCGTGGTCGGTCTCGTTAAACCCCGAGGTCTACGACGTCGCGAATTCGGACGTCGTGGTGACGCTCGAGGAGGAATCCCTCGGCCTGCGCTTTTCGTTCGACTGCTCCGCCGGCTCGGGCGACGGCTTCTGCACCGTCAACTTCGACGCCTACGGCTCCGGGCCGTGCGTCATCTTCCGGCCGGACTTCTCCGAGGCGGACTTTACCGACTACCTGCAAAACCAGCGCTGGACGGTGCGCGTAAGCGGCCTCGTGACCGCGGACGGCGAGACGGCCGAGATCGCCTACGCCGTCGAGATGGCCTCGCTGTACGCGCAGGACGTCGCCTCGATCGAGCTGAGCGCGCTCGAACTCAACCTGTCCGCCGGCGAGACGGCCCGCCTGACCGCCTCGGTCGTCCCCTCCTATGCCGACGACCTGTCGGTGACGTGGTCGTCGTCCGATCCCGCCGTCGCCACCGTGGATGAAACCGGCCTCGTGACCGCCGTCGCCCCGGGAACGTGTGAAATCGCCGCCCAATCCGCCAACGGCCGCGAGGACCGCTGTGAAGTCCGGGTGGAATAGCAAGCCACCCTCCCGCGCCCCGCGGTTTGCCTCCGCCATCCCCGGAGTCGCCCGCAGAAAAGGAACCGCCCGCCTTCGCGAACCGCCGCCATGAGCCGCCAACGGCCGCGAAGCCCAGGTGAAATAGCAAGCCGCCTTCCCGCGCCCCGCGGTTTGCCCCAGCCGTCCCCGGAGTCGCCCGCAAAAAAGGAACCGCCCGCCTTCGCGAACCGCCGCCATGAGCCGCCAACGGCCGCGAAGCCCAGGTGAAATAGCAAGCCGCCCTCCCGCGCCCCGCGGTTTGCCCCAGCCGTCCCCGGAATCGCCCGCAAAAAAAGGAACCGCCCGCCTTCGCGAACCGCCGCCATGAGCCGGAACCGCTTCCACCTTCGGCCATTCGCCGGACAGCGTGCAAAACGCCCATGAGAAGCTCCGCTTCCGCGCGTCTGCGGAAACGGAGCTCTTTTCTGTCGTTCGGTTTATTCCTGCCGTTCTACCTCGTTCTGCCAACGGATCCGCTCCGCGGGCAGATGGCCGCCGCTACTCGACGGCCGGCATTTCCGTCATTCTCAGCCTCGCGCAGCCATAGGGAATCATGCGGACTGCCCGCGGTTCGCCCTGCGCCTTGCGCGAACGCGGCTCCATGGCGGCCACGCCGTACTCCTCCGGCCAGTCGACCGGCGCAAGCTGCGCCTGAATCTCGACGGGCGGCTGTTCGCCCGAGAAGGGATAGTCGCCGACCGGCTGCTCGCTCACGGCAAAGTCCCCGCCGCGGACGAACCCGTAGTTCCAGTCGGATTCGGGAAATACCTCGTAATCGCAGTAGGGGAATTTCCGCTCCACGCCGGCGCGCGTATATTCGAGCATCTCCCAGCGCTCGCGGATCGCGACGGAATACAGCAGCGGGCCGCGCCACAGGCACTTCATCCCGCGCGGGCGCTCGACCAGCTTGCAGTCGAATTCAAGCTCGACCTCGACCTTCGTCTCGCCCGACCACACGCGCCGGATCTCGAAGAACTGGCCCGGAACCGCCGGCTTGCCATCGACATATGCCGACTTCGCCCAGCTGGGGATGCGAATCTTCAGCTCAAACTCCGTGGGCGCATCGGTGACGACCGTGTAGGTCAGGCGGTTCCGGAAGGGGTACTCCGTGTCCAGCCGGCACGTCACGGACTGGCCGCCGATCGAAGTGCGCACCGACGCCGGCGCGAGCGCAGCCGAGACGATGCCGTCGTCCGAACGCATGAACGCCGACATTGCAAACTTCGGCCAGCCTTGGTTGAAGTTCGCCGTGCAGCAGCCAAAGTTCGGCTCCAGCCCAAACAGGTTGCTCTCCGGGCCGTTGGTGCCGAAGATCACATGATCCTCCGGCAGGCGCGCGCAGCGGATCTGGTTGGTCTGCTGGTCGTACTGGTGCGTCCACATGTCGGCGCTGCAGGTGGCCGGCAGCGCGTTAAACGCCAGGCGCTCGAGATAGTCACCCCACGCCGCGTCTCCGGAAATGGCCAGCAGGTGCTCGTAGGAATACATCGCCTCGACGACGCTGCAAAGCTCGCTGCCCTGCACGGGGCTGTCGCCCATGACGCACTCATCGCCGGTGAAGTGGCCGACCGCCATCCCGTGATACTGGAACAGGTTCTTCAAAAATTTGTGCGCAAACGCCTCCGGATCGCCGCCCTCCATGCGCGAAACCAGCGCGCCCTGCTTGATCGCCATGGCGAGATTGACGACGTGCGTGGAATACGTCCACACGCGCTCCGGCACCTGATCGCGATACGGGGAGATCAGCCGCTCGTAATCATAGCCCTGCTCCTGAAGCCGGCGCGCCAGCCGGAGCATCCAATCCTCGCTGCGGCGTTCGTAGAGCCAGTACAGCGGGATCAGCGCCTCAAACCAGCGAAGCGACGCCCAGTTGTGAATCGTCGTGTGCCGCGTAAACACCCACATGTTCTGGAAGAAGCGCCACAGCGCCTCCTCGATCCTTTCGTCCCCGCTCAGGTCGGCATACATGGCCAGCACCTTTGCGATCAATATGCCCGACCAGAGGTCGTAGGAGCGGCGCTCCTCGATCGTACAGGGGCACAGCCAGCCATCCTCACACTGCCGCGCGAGAATCTGATCGACGTAGAACTTCGCGCGCGCAATCATGTCCTCGTCCTCGAGCAGATAGGCCAGCGGGATAAATCCGTCCAGCCAATAGGGCACGCGCTCCCAGCCGTCCCGGTCGCCGCCGATCCACCGGCTGTCCCGGACGTCCGGCCAGACCTTGTCCAGATTGCCGCTCAATCCATCGGCCTGAATCCTCAGCTGCCGCTTGAGCCATCCTTCGGGCTTGATTTCGCCTTTCGTGAAGAATTGAAACGCAGGTTTGTTGAGCATCGGTTGACTCTCCTCTCTCGCCCTTCGCAGGCAGGCGGCCGCCGGTCCTCGCCGGCGACCGCCTCAATTTTCTCTTACGCCTCAATTTTCTCTCATGAGAAAACCTGAATTCAGAAGCCCAGCAATTCGTTGGCCATCATCTGCAGCTCGTCAAAGCCCTGATCGACGGTGTATTCGCCGATCTCCATCAGGCTGGAGACGGGCAGCAGCGAATTGCTCAGGAACTCGCCCCATTCCGGGAACACCGTCAGCGGACGGCTGTTGTCCAGCGAAGCAAAGATGCACTCCACTTCCTCGGGCGTCAGGCCGGCAAAGCAGGAATCCATGCAATCCTCGGTCGCCTTGCGGTTGACCTGCGGGCCGAGCTTGTTGTTTTCGTACTTCATGACGCAGGCATCGTAGCTGATCAGGTAGTCGAGAACCGCCATGGTCTCCTCGGGATGCTCGGTCGACGACAGCGGGATGTAGACGTCGACATAGCCGACCGTCACGCCGCCGGGCGTCGGGCAGACGCCAAAGTTGATGCCGGACTCATAGAAATCGTTGTGGCTCCAAGTGCCCTCAATCGCGTTGGCCACGCGGCCGTCGGCGAACAGCTGCGTCATGCCGGTGACGTCGATCGTGTCCGCGTCGGGCATGACCTCGTCGGTGTGCAGCATGGTATAGAGCACCTCGTGGATCTCGCGGATGCGCTCATCGTCGAACTGCGGCTCGAGGTTTTCTCCCCAGTATCATTCAATAAAACCAAAGTATATCGCAACAACTGCGGCAAGAGCGATTCGGTACCAGCCAAAAATTCTGAAATCATGTTTTTTGATGAAGGACATAAGGAAACGAATAGATACTATCGACACCAAAAACGCAACTAACATTCCTGTAAGTAGTACAGCACACTCAATAGCAGTAAAATGCAGGCCGAAACTCATGAGCTTAATCGCACTCGCTCCAAACATGACCGGTACTGCCATCATGAAAGTAAAC
>DVJL01000124.1 GCA_018716805.1 Candidatus Faecivicinus avistercoris
TTGATATTTTGAGCACGGGTGTTGACAAACGGTGAGCCGTGTGTTAAGATATAAGCATCGATACGCTCAGCTGAACTTCGAGAAATCCGAGAGGGGGAAAAGTGGGGATCCCCACTTTTGTGTCTTATTCCATAAGACACAAATCCCTGCTCGGAGCCATTGGGGGAACCTGCGGACAGGTGTTCCGCGGAAATAAAAAGGAGGTAACTTTATGCGCAAAATCCTCTCCATCCTTCTCGTGCTTGGCATGCTGATGACGCTCGGCATGGCGGGCCTTGCGGAGGAAATGACGGATGTTGGCACGCCGCGCAACGAGACGCTCATCGTCGAGTCGCAGACGCCGACGGACGTTCCCGGCCAGTTTAACAGCTACATGATGGGCACCCAGATGGGCTTCGGCATCCATCAGCTGATGTCGGCACACCTGTGGGAGATGGATACCGTCTCCGGCGAGCAGTTCGGCGAAGTCGCCGAGGGCATGCCGGAATCCAACGAGGATTTCACCGAGCACATCGTCAAGATCCGCCAGGGCATCAAGTGGTCCGACGGCGAGGATCTGAACGCTGACGACGTCGTGTTCACGTTCAACATGATCATGGACAACCCGGGCATCGGCGTTTCCGGCTATGCGAACACCGTGTTCGCGTCCGTGGAAAAGGTTGACGACTACACCGTCAAGTTCGTGACGAACGAGTCCTTCCCGCGCCTGGCGCTGCGCTTCGGCGTCACGGTCTGGGGCACGGACTACCGCATCGTTCCCGAGCACATTTATTCTCAGGTCGAGGACGTCACCCAGTTCCCGGACAGCGAGCCGGTCGTTGCCGGTCCGTACACCGTGATGGATTACGATCCGAACGGCCAGTGGATCCTCTATCAGCTCCGTGAGGATTGGCAGCAGAGCACGCTGGGCGTCGTCAACGGCACCGACATGGAGCCGGCCGCGAAGTACGTGTGGTTCCGCGTGCTGGGCGACGATACCACCCGCCAGATGGCGATGATCAACAACGAAATCGACGTGCTGTGCGAAGTGACGCCCGAGATGCTCGACGTCATGGTCGCCCAGAACCCGAACATCGCCTGCTGGTACGCCGAGTATCCGTACGCGACGTCGGACGACCCGTGCTCCAAGGGCCTCGCGTTCTCGCAGGGCCAGGGCGCGCCGTACGACAACAAGGACTTCCGCTGGGGCGTCGCGCTTGCGATGAACTTCGATGAGATTTCGATGAGCATCTTCGACGGCGTCGGCCGCGCGAGCGTGTTCCCGATCATCACCGCCACCAGCGCCGGTCAGGACGCGTACTACGAGCCGCTGATTCCGTGGCTCGAGGAGTTCGAGCTCGATCTGGGCGACGGCACGACCGTCAAGCCGTTCGACTTTGAGTACGCCACCCGCATGGCCGCGAATCTGGGCATTGAGGGCACCGAGGAAGAGCTGATCGAAATGTTCGGCATCGGCTGCTGGAAGTACGATCCGGAAGCCGCCACCAAGCTGTTCCAGAAGGCGGGCCTTGAGTTGCGCGACGACGGCTGGTACTTCAACGACGAGCCCTTCGTGCTCAACCTGACCTACCTGGCCGAGACCGAGCAGCAGGCGGGCCGCGGCGTGCAGGCTGCGTATGACCAGCTGCAGAAGTTCGGCTTCACCTGCAACATTTTCAGCGAGTCCTCCTCCACTTGGACGGCCAACGATTCTACCGGCAACTACTACATCGCCGGCTACTGGCCGACCCAGTTCATTACCCGCGACATCTACGGCGCCATCTCTCAGTATGACGCGGATCTGATCACGCCTCTGGGTGAGACCGGCATCGGCGGCAACGGCATGCGCTGGAACAACGAGCGCGCGACCGAGATCATCCACGAGCTGGCGCAGATCAGCCCGGACAGCGATGAGGCGTATGAGCTCGGCCTCGAGTTCGTGAAGGTCGCCATCGAGGATATGCCGTTCATCGGCTTCCACTCCGGCGTCAAGTTCGTTCCGACGAACAGCACCGTCTGGGAAGGCTATCCGTGCGCGGACAATCCGTACAATGGTCCGTGGTGGTGGTGGAGCTGCTTCAAGTACATCATCCCGCACCTGACCCCTGTGGCGGCCTGACCGCTTTCAGAATGATGCCTGAACGGGCATAGCCAACCGACCGGGCACGCGCCGCCGCCAGCGGCGGCGCGTGCTTTCAAATACCCTCTCAGGAGGGCACCAACATGGCGCGCCCCAGTGAAGGTGGTGCGGCCGCTTGGCACACGGCAATCATTCAAAAAATGATACTCGGAGGGGTGTGGCCAGTGAAATTTTGGAAATACTTGGGTTTGCGCCTGTTGACATGGGCCCTGACGATCTTCATAGGCGTCACATTCATCTTCTTCATCCCGCGCATGTTCCCGTCCGATCCGGTTGAGAACATGATCGGCCAGATGCAGGCCCGCTCGGGTCAGATGGATCCGGTGGCGATGGAGGAGCTGCGCAAGTCGCTGCGCATACAGTTCGGCCTGGAGGGATCGCTGTGGGAGCAGTATACCTCCTTCCTTTGGAACGGGCTATTGCACTTTGACTTTGGCCCGTCGCTGATGAGCTATCCCGAGCCCGTCAACGACATTATTGCAAGAAACCTGCCGTTTACGATCGGCCTGTCGATGATGACGACGATTGTCGCCTGGATCATCGGCAACATCATCGGCCTGCTCGCCGGATTCAGGAAGAACAAGCGTTCCTCCAAGATCCTGGAGGGCATTGCGATTTGCATCTACCCGATTCCCTATTTCATCATCGCGCTGGTATTGCAGATCGTATTTTCCTACGTGCTGGGATGGTTCCCGCTGCAGGCGACCATCCTGTACAATGGCGGAACGGCGACGTTCATCACTTCGCTGCTGAGGGCATCGGTCCTGCCGGCGATTTCGATTTTGCTGCTGGGCACCGGCTGGTGGATCATCTCCATGAAGTCGCTGTCGAGCACGACGGCGGAGGAGGACTTCGTTCTCTATGCGCGCTATCGCGGACTGAGCGAAGGCAAAATCGGCGTCAGCTACGTCTTCCGCAATTCCATCCTTACGCAGATTACGGCGCTGGCGATGAGCTTGGGCGGCGTGTTCAACGGCTCGATCATGACGGAGATCATCTTCGGCTATCCGGGCGTTGGCGAGTTGATCCAGAAGGCTATTACGCAGTCGGACTACAACATGATCCTCGGCTGTATCACGATCTCGATCGTCGCGATTGCGACCTGTACGCTGATCGCCGACCTGATCTATCCGTTCATCGATCCGCGCATTCGCTATAGCTGAGAAGGGAGGAACGGAGATTATGAAACGTTTTTGGAAAAACGCGAGCTTCCGGCTCAAGGCCGGCCTGATCATGACGATCTTCTTCCTGATCCTCGGCTTCGTGGTCTATTTTATTCCGCATACCAACCCTTTCCCGAACAACGTCATGCAGAAGAACCTGCCGCCGTCGTCGGAGCACTTCTTCGGCACGACTTCGCAGGGTCAGGACATCTTCTGGCTGCTGATTGAGGCGATTCACAATTCGCTGTCCATCGGCTTCATCGTGGCGTTTCTGGGCACGGTCGTCGGCGTGTTCGTCGGCTTGGTCGCCGGCTTTGTCGGCGGCGGCGTCGACCGCGTGCTGATGGTCATCACGGACACGTTCGTCGTCATCCCGTCGCTGCCGGTGCTGATTTTGATGACTTCGCTGATGCGCGGCAGCGGATCGACGGTCATCCTGATGGCGCTGGTGCTGGCGCTGTTTGCGTGGGCGTGGCCGAGCCGCCAGATCCGCTCGATGGCGCTGACGATCAAGGAGCGCGACTTCATCCACACGGCGTGGTTCTCGGGCGAGGGCACGGTGCAGGTCGTCGTGACCGAGATTCTGCCCTACGCGCTGACGTGGTCGCTGTCCAACTTCATGAACGCGACGCTCTCCGCCATCGCGTCGGAGTCCAGCCTCGCGGTGCTCGGCCTTTCGCCGGCGAACCTGGTGTCGCTGGGCAACATGATCCAGTGGGCGCGCCAGTACAACGCCATCATGGCCGGCCGCTGGAACTGGATCCTTCCGCCGATCATTGCGACGATTTTGCTGTTCGTCGGATTGTTCATGCTGATCACCGGCTATAACGACTACATGTCTATGAAACGAGGTAGATAAAGATGTTGAAAATTGACCATCTGTCCGCCTCCTATAAGACCATCGACGGCAATGTACACGTCGTAAAGGACGTGAATTTCGAGATCAACGATAACGAAATTTTCGGTATCGCCGGCGAATCCGGATGCGGCAAATCGACGCTGCTCAAGACTTTGTACGACATCATCGAGTTCCCGCTCGAGATCGACTCCGGCAAGGTGATCCTCTCGGGCGAGAAGAACGGCCGTCCGTTTTCCTATGAATCGGGCCAGATCCGCAAGAGCTGGTGGAACAACATCTCCTATGTTCCGCAGGCGGCACAGAGCGTGCTGAACCCGATCGTGCGCCTCAAGAGCCAGTTCCTGGACTCCATTCCGAAGGAAGACCGGAAGAATGAGACGGAGAAGCAGACGCTCGACCGCGTGGGCAAGTATCTCGAAGAGCTCGGCCTTTCGCGCGACGTGCTGGAGGCGTTTCCGTTCCAGCTCTCCGGCGGCATGCGCCAGCGCGCGATCATCGCGCTCGCGACGTTCATGTCCCCGAACGTAGTGCTCGCCGACGAGCCGACCACGGCGCTCGACGTCGTCGTCCAGCGCGGCATCCTGATGATGCTGATGCGGCTGCAGAAGCAGTTCAAGAACACGCTGGTCATCGTCAGCCACGACATGGGCGTGCACTACCAGATCACCGACCGCATGGGCATCATGTATTCCGGCAGCTTCGTCGAGCTGGGCCGCACGGAGGACATCTTCGAGGATCCGATTCACCCCTACACGAAGATGCTGATCGGCGCGCTGCCCCGCGTGGGCGACAAGAGCCAGAAGGTCGGCATTCCGGGCCGCCCGCCGGCCCTGAAGAACCCGCCGCCGGGCTGCCGCTTCGCGGCGCGCTGCCCGCAGGCGACGGACAAGTGCCGTCAGGACGTGCCCGAGTTCCGCGAGATTCGCCCGGGCCGCTTCGCAGCCTGCCATTTCTTGACTCCGGAGGTGAACTGACATGGCGCAGACGCAGAAATTGCTTGAGATCCAGAATGTCAGCAAGATCTTCCGCATCGGCGGCATGCTGATGGGCAAGAAGCTCACCGCGATCGACGACGTCTCGCTCGACATCGACGCGGGCAAGCCCGTGATCCTGTCGATCGTCGGTGAGTCCGGCTGTGGCAAGTCAACTTTGTGCAAGATGATCCTCAGGCTCTACAAGCCGGACATGGGGGACATCCGGCTGCTGGGCAACTCGTATGCCGATAAGAAGGCCTACAACCCCAAGCAGTTCAAGCTCGACGTCCAGCCGATCTTCCAGAACCCGTATGAATCCTTCTCCGCGCGCAAGACGGTGGACACCTACCTGTTCAACACCGCGCTGCGGCTGGGCATCTGCAAGAACCACGCCGAGGCGGAGAAGGTCGTGGACGAGACGCTGCGCAGCGTCGGCATGTCGCTGGCGGTCGTCAAGGACAAGTATCCGACGCAGTTCTCCGGCGGCGAGCTGCAGCGCGTATCCATTGCGCGCGCGCTGATCACCCGCCCGAAGCTGATCATCGCCGACGAGCCGGTTGCGGCCATCGACGCCTCGATGAAGATGAACATCGTCAACCTGTTCAAGGATCTGAAGGATCAGTACAACGTTTCGTTCATCTACATCACCCACGATCTCTCCACGGCCTACTACGTCTCGGACTACATCGCCACGCTCTACCGCGGCGGACTGATCGAGTACGGCCCGGCCAAGGAGATCATGGACAACCCCGCGCATCCGTACACCGAGCTTCTGATGAACGCCGTGCCGCGCGTGGGCGACAAATGGGATCAGGAAATGGTCATGCCGGACATGGAGGACAAGGAGTACGCGATCACCTATTGCAAGTTCGCGCCCCGCTGCCCGTATGCCACGGACGAGTGCCGCAAGCGCCGGCCGGACATGATCGATTTGGGCGGACAGCGCAAGGTATTGTGCTTCCACTCCCTCGTCAAACCCCAGTAAACAGGATGTTCCTGCGGAGCGACGCCTTCGCTCCGCGGGAATCC
>DVJL01000125.1 GCA_018716805.1 Candidatus Faecivicinus avistercoris
GAAAAATCGCCATATATGGGGATTTTTCGCATTATACCAGCAAGCCGCTGAAAGATTTCATCTATGAGAGCAACAAGGGAAAAGATGTGTTCTTTGTTGCAACCAAGGAAGAAGCGATTCAGAAAATCAGCAAAAGCATTTAATGGATAAAATCCCCTATCGGAAAACTGTGCATTAGCCCAATGCGAAAGCAGGAAAGCAGACAGGTCAAAACCCGGCCACTCATGCCGCCGACAAATCCGGCAAACACCCCGCGCCTGTGCAGGCGGCCAAAAGCGGCTTGTGCGGCATACAAAAATCCCTCCGACGTTTTCTTCGTCCGGAGGGATTCTGCATTCGCAGGGTTCGTCAGCCGCACGGGAAAGCCCGCGGCCGGATGGCCGCAGCTCGCCCAACCGCGAAACGGGCGCGTCCGAATTACTTCGCGGAGATCCCACTGTCGGCCGCAGCGGAATCCTCCGCCGGGACGGAATCATTGGATTCAGTGGAATCCTCCGCCGCAGCAGGATCGCCGGCCGGAACCGCACCGTCGTTCTCTTCGGAATCCTCCGACGGAATGGCGCCGTCAACTTCGCCGGAATCCTCTGCCGGGGCGAGGTCGTCCACCGCGGTGGAGTCGTCGGCCGGGGCGGCGCCACTGGTCGCGGGCAGCGTGACCTCGTACAGCTCCTGCGTCTCATAATCGACGTCCGCGAGCACATACAGGCCATCGCCGGAAGCCTCGATCGAGGTGTACTGCGCCGGCAGCACGACGTTGCCGTGCCAGTCGATCATGCCGTAGTCGTAGTCCTCGGTGTTCACGCGGTAGAACATGCCGCCCGTATAGGACAGCGGATAGACGTCGGCGTAGCCCTCGACGATGGTCTCGACGCCATCGGCGGCGACGATGTGGAACTTGCCCTCGAGGTCGGTGTAGGTGGCGGAAGCGCCGTAGTTCTCCAGCACGTCGGCAGAATAGGCCGGCTCACAGGTCATGTTCCCCTGCTGGTCGACGTAGCCCAGCTTGCCGTCCACGACGACGGCGAAGTAACCATGGGCGTTGTAGCCATAGGTTTCGCCCTCGGCGTCGGTCGGCATATAATAGGAATACCGCACGTCGTCATACTCGCAGGGGAGCACCTCGTTGCCTGCGAGATCGATCAGGCCGTACTTGCCGTTCAGCTCGACCCTCGCATAGCCGCCGTAGATGGACGTGATCGAGGCGTAGGTCGAGCTGGTCAGCGCGTTGCCCTCGGCATCCACGAGGCTGTAGCCATTGTCATACCGGGTCGCGTAGTCCACCTGCGCGAGATCCTCGCTCCAGATCGCATCGACCGTGCCCAGCGCGGTAAACGACAGGTCGTAGGTCGTGACCTCGCCGGTCGAGCGGTTCTCGATGTTGATCGTATGGCCGTACACCTGCGCATCGGCATACTCGTCGCGCGTCAGGGTCGCCAGACACTCGCCGGTGGTCAGGTTGTAGACGTCCACGGTGTCGATCAGCAGGTAGACGTCGTCCTCAAACCAGACGGTGTAGTCGTACTGATCCTCGGTGGCGTCCACGAGCTTGACGCCAACTGCCCACTCGGAGCTGAGCACCTCGATGTCGCCATAGGCGAACGGGATCAATTCCGTGCCGTCCGGGCGCAGCGCGCCGCGGGCATTGATGTCGTCGACGTCCGGCCGCGCGGCGATGATGACGCCGCCATCGGCAGTGAAGCTCGAATAGATGGCGTCGGTCAGCGGCGTGCCGTCGATATTGGCCATTGCGGAAAGGCCGTTCTCGCCCTCGATGGCCAGCAGCGAGGTGCCGTCGATCCATTCGGCCCCGGCCAGCGTCTCCATGGGCGTGACCGTCGCCTCCGCCAGCGCGCCGGTAAGCAGCATGGCCAGCGCCAGCGCGAGGACGATTGCACGAATACACTTGTTCATCTGGGTTTCCTCCTCACTTAAAATCCCATTTTATTATAGCTGCGCAGCTACCGCCTGTCAAGGCAAACTCCCGCGTGCCGGAAGGAGTTTGGACGGAGAAAAGCTCGCGCCCGGCGGCTGCCGCACCTGCCCCGCCGGTTTCAAACACGCCATCGCCAACACCGGCAATGAGGATCTGGTGCTTCTGACGGCGGGCGCGACGCAGAAAACCCTTCCAACATCGCATGCCGAAAGGGTTTTCTTAATATACCGAAAAGCCGGAAACAGCGGCTTTCCCCCACAGCTATTCCAAAATCCTGCGGCCCCACGAGAAGGCGCTCTTGTAGTAGCCCGAGCTGAGCGAACTGACGACCACCTGCCCGGCGCTCGACGACGCGTGCACGAAGTAGCCGTCCCCCAGATAGATGCCGGTGTGGTCGCTCGGGTTTTCGTCGGAAGAATCCGTGTCGAAGCACACGATGTCGCCGCGCTGGAGGTTGGCCGCGCCGGTCACCACGGCATAATCGCCGTCAAAGCCTTGTCCGTGCGCCGTCAGAGGCAGCGCCACGTCCACCTGCGCAAAGCAGAACGCCACGAACCCGGCGGAATTAAAGCTGTCCGGCGGCTGAGACGCTTCGGCGTAGGGCCGGCCGTAGAGGGCCTCCGCCGCGGCCAGCACGCAGTCGATCTTCTCGGCGTTCGACATCTCGCCGCCAGAATCCCGCGATTCGGCCGTCGAAGCGCCGGAATCCTCCGCCGCAGCCGCCGATTCCGGCGCGAGGCTCGTGGCCGCCACATAGCCCTCGATGCCCCCTGAGGCGTCGCATACGCGGAAAAAGGCGCCGTCGCGGCCGACCACACAGACCGGCGTGCCGGCCGGAATCGTGCCCAGTTTCTGCGAATCGGCCGACGCACAGGCGTACATCGCCGCCGCCTCGACCGCCCGCGCGTCGATGGGCTGCGCCAGCGTCAGATACTTCAGCGGAATAAACGCATTCGCGCCCGACCGGGTCACCATCGCCCAGTCGCCGTGAACCGCCGTCATCTCGCACGGAAGCCCGGACGGCACGCTCAGCGCCTGCGACGAATCGCCCGGATAGCTGTAAATCACCGTATCCTCGTTGATATAGCACGGGATGGACGCGGCCAGCGCGCCCGTGCAGGAGAGAACCAACCCCAGGACTACAGCCAGAAACATGCGGAGCGCCATGCGCATCCCTCCCCTCGCCTGCATTCGATCATTTCTATTATATTACAAAATTATGTCAAACGCAATGGGTTCGGGGCAGATTCATGAAGATTTTTTCGCACATCCCTCCGAAAGCCGCACAATTTTGCTCCATATTCGCGATTGCCGTGCATTTGCGGGCGGCAATGTCGCATTTTCGTCACCTGTTCGTCATAAGAAGCGTGTATATTTGTCCCTGTAAAAGGTGGTATACTGATACTGAGTACTTATCGAATGGAATGAATTTGGATAGATCGAAATTTCGACACATGGAGGTGCGCATGGAATTTCTGCAATCGCTGCTCGGTTCCGCGTCGTCGGACCTGTCGAGTTTGCTCATCTACGTCATCATCGTGGCGGTGTTCATCGTGGGGCTGGTGCTGTGCATCGCGCCCGTGGTCGGCACGCGCGGCCGGCTGCGCGCCGCCATCCGCAGCATCAAGGCCGGCGACAAGGCCAAGCGCTCCTGGCAGGAGGACGACTTCCTCGGCAAGGGATCGCTCAAGGCTCACTGGAGCGCCTATCTGAACAACCTCTTCTTCGCCGATGGCGAATACCACAACGCCAGCAACGTCGAGGACTTCATCAACGAGGAGACCGTCATCTACGGCCCCGGGCGCGGCGCATTTGGCGACGCGGTGCCGAGCCTGCTGGTGTCGCTGGGCTTTCTGGGCACGCTGATCGGCCTGGCGCAGGGCCTGGCCGGCTTCGACATGTCCGACTCCGCCGCCGCGCAGCAGTCGATCATGGTGCTGATCCCCGGCATGCGCTATGCGTTCGTGACGTCGATCTTCGGCGTGATCGGATCGATCCTGTTTACATTGATTACCCGCGCCGTCTACGGCTCGACCGAGCACACGCTGCGGTCGTTCTACGGCGCCATGAGCCGCTATGCCGGCGTGCTCAGCGTCGACCCGCTGACACAGGTCGCGATCTACCAGCAGGAGCAGACGGCGCTGATCCAGACGATGGCCCGGGACCTGAACGGCGCGTTTACCGAAAATATCACCCGCGCCATTCAGGACGCCGTCGAGCCGGTGAACCAGAGCCTGAAGAACTTCATGACCGTGACCAGCAAGGATCAGCTGCGCTTTCTGGACGCCGTGGTCATGCGGTTTGTCGACCGCATGGACGAGGTGGTCGGCGGGCAGCTGAAGAACTTCGGCCGGGTGCTCGAACAGACGTCCCAGACCCAGCAGGACGCCTTCACCGCGATCCGCGCGGGCATGGCGGACTCCGAGGCCGCCTTGCGCGACCTGCGCAGCGTGCAGAAGATCTCCGAGGAGATGGCCGGCACGATGAACGGCTACTTGAACGACCTGCGCGCCAGCCAGCGCGAGGCGCAGGAGAACATGCGCAACCTGTCCGGCGCCGTCGAGCAGATGGATCTCGTCGCGCGCCAGCAGACGAACTATCTCAAGACCGTCAACGCCATGCAGGCGGAGGTCACGCGCTCGGTCGATGCGATGACCGGCGCGGTCAACGGCTTCGTCAAGCGCTTCTCCGAGGAAAACGCCGCCGCCTCGCAGGCGATGCAGAAGGCGGCCGGCGAGCTGACCCGCGCCAGCGCGCACATCGAAAGCGCGCAGAAGGGCGCGGCAAAGTCCATGGACGACGAGCTGAAGGCCACGCTGGAAGCCTATCGCGAATACGTCAACCAGTTCACGCAGCGCGTGGACTATCTGGCCACAAGCATCTCGGATTCGCTGAGCCGGATGCCGCGCGCGGTGGGCGAGACGTCGGATCAGTTCCTCGACCAGATGGACCGCCTGACGCAGGCGCTGGAACAGGCGCAGCGCGGCCTGAACGACGCCGTCGACCGCCTCTACGCGAGCTGACCACGCCTGCGGGCGCGCCCGTCTGCCGGCGCGCGAGAGCGCAGCGGAACGGGATTTTCCGCTCAGGCAATCTTTTCTTTGAACATCTCCCGGAAACGGCGTCCGTCCTCCGCCCGGCAAAGGCCGCGCCGCGGAGGACATCGCCATGAGCGCGCGAAGGGAGGGAATCCATGCGCAATTACCGAAACAGACGCGTCCGGCGCGCCGGGCGCAACGACGGCAGCTTCTGGCTGAGCTTTTCGGATCTGATGAGTTCGCTTCTGCTGATCATCATCCTGATTTTGTTCTACATCATGTACCAGTACTTTGAAATGTACGAGATCAACATGGCGGAGATCGCGCGCCAGCAGTACGATCTGGACGAGGCCAACGCAAGCCTCGAATCGGAGCGCACGCGGCTGAGCGAGGCCGAGCAGCAGATGCTCGCGCAGCAAATCCGCTTAAACGCCGCCGAGGACGAGCTGGCCGACGCACAGGCCGTGCTGGCGCAGCAACAGGAGGACCTCGAGGCCGCGCAGGCGCTGCTGGCGCAGAGCGAGGAGGAGATCTCGCAGCAGCAGACGCAGCTGTCCTCGCTGTCCGACCAGCTCTCCGCGCAGCAGGCGACGCTGGATTCCCAGCAGGCGCAGATTGAGCAGCTGGTGGGCGTGCGCACGCAGATCATCAGCGCGCTCAGCGGCGCGCTGCGCACCGCGAACATCTCCGCGACGGTCGATCCGACCAGCGGCGCAATTGCGCTGGAATCCGACGTGCTCTTCGCCACGGGCGAGTATTCGCTGACCGAGGAGGGCCGCGCGTGGATCGACGATTTCCTGCCGGTCTATCTGGACGTGCTGCTCTCCGACGAATACCGCGACTACGTCGCCGAGATCATCATCGAGGGGCACACCGACTCGGTGGGAAGCTATCTGTCCAACCTCGAGCTGTCCCAGCAGCGCGCCGCCGCCGTGGCGGCCTATGTGCTCGGCGACAACTATTCGGTCATCACGGACGAGCAGCGGCAGACGCTTCGTCAGCTCGTCACGGCAAACGGCCGCTCGTACAGCGACCTGGTGCTGGACGAAAACGGCAACGAGGACCGCGACGCCTCCCGCAGGGTCGTGTTCAAGTTCCGCCTGACCGACGAGGAAATGATCGCGCAGCTGCAGCAGATCCTTGAACAGGGCGGTGCATCGTCCGAGGCAACCGTCTCCTTCGAGGCGGTGGACGCCACGCCCGAGCCTGCCGCGGACGCGACCCCCGCGCCGGACGGCGGTTCCGACGCCGCCGATCCCGCCGCGACAGAGAATACCGGAACAGGAGAATAGGAAAAGTGGTTTACATTCGACGAATGATCTGGTACATCGCATCGCGGCTGGTGCTGCTGTGCGTGCTGCTGGGAATGCTGGTGTGCGGCTTCTTCATGTGCATGAACCTCGCCAACGTCTACATCGTCCTCGACGAAGGGCTCCAAAAGCGCGTCGAGGTCTGCCTGACGCGCGAGGACGCGGAGAGCCTGAACAAATACTTCCATTCCGACTTTCTGAACGCGGACCCGGCGCTCATCAGCGCGTTTGACGGCACGTCCGCCTATGAGGACTACACGATCTCGGACTTCGAGTACGAGCTGACGGTCGAAAGCCTGTGGTCGTGGCCGTGGGACGACTATGCGACCTGCACCGTCGTGGAGCGCGTGCCGTCGATCACCGGCCGCGTGATCTCCAGCCGCGCGGACGCGCTGCCCGAAGATCCGCCCTCGTGGACGGGCGGCCGCTACAACATCACGCTCGTCAACGACGGCAGCAACTGGAAGATCATCGGCATGCAGCAGACGGCGGAGCTGCTCGAGAGCGACGAGAGCAACGAAGAAGGGCTGCTCGAAGAAGGTCTGGTCGAATGACCCTGCCCTCCCCTTTCGCGCGCCCAGCCTGACAGAAGCGCGCGCCTGAGCGGGCGCTGGTCTGCAAAAGAGGCCGGCTTCGCGAGGATCAAAGCCCTTTCGCGCTGGAATCGATCCGCGCGCGGCGCAGATGGGATTCCCGGAACCGATGCTCCGGGGATCCCGCTTTGATGTGCCGGCCGCGCTTTCCATCTGCATGCGTTTCGCCGCTGCGCCCGCTTGGAGCCGCGAAGATGGCGAAGGGGGAAAACTTTCAACCTGCACACGTTTCGCCGCCGCGCGCGGCGATTCGGAATACTTTTCGGGAGGAATCCGCGATGCAAGACGAACAAAAGATCCGCCTGTTTGAACAGGTCGCCGTGCCCAGAGCCGTCATGAAGCTGGCCGTGCCGACCGTGCTCAGCTCGCTGGTCATGGTGCTGTACAACCTGGCGGATACGCTGTTTGTGGGGATGCTCAACGATCCCATCGAGAATGCGGGCGTCACGCTGGCCGCGCCGGTGCTGCTGGCCTTCAACGCCATCAACAATCTCTTTGGCGTGGGCAGCTCCAGCATGATGAGCCGCGCGCTGGGCAGCAAGGACTACAAGACCGTTGCGGAAAGCTCCGCGTTCGGATTTTACTGTTCGATCCTCTTCGGCCTGCTGTTTTCGCTGCTGTGCACGGTGTTCAAGGGGCCGCTGATGGCGCTGCTCGGCGTCACGGCGGAGACCTATGCCTCGACGGACGGCTACATGCTCTGGACGGTGTCGTTCGGCGCGATGCCGGCCATTCTGAACGTCGTCATGGCCTATCTGGTGCGCGCGGAGGGCTCGGCGCTGCACGCCAGCATCGGCACGATGAGCGGCTGCCTGCTCAACATCGCGCTCGACCCGATCTTCGTGCTCCCCTGGGGCTTCGACATGGGCGCAGAAGGCGCCGGACTGGCGACATTTATCTCCAACTGCGTCGCGTGCGCGTACTTCTTCGTGCTGCTCTATGTGCGCCGGAAGAACACCTACGTCTGCATCCGGCCGAGCGCGTTCAAGCTGCGGCGGCAGGTGGTCGTCGGGGTCTGCGGCGTGGGCATTCCCGCGTCGATCCAGAACCTGCTCAACGTCACCGGCATGACCCTGCTGACCAACTTCACCGCCAGCTTTGGCGCCAACCCCGTGGCCGCCATGGGCATCGCGCAGAAGATCAGCATGGTGCCGATGTACATCTCGCAGGGCATCTCGCAGGGCATCATGCCGCTGATCAGCTACAACTACGCCAGCGGCAACATCCCCCGCATGAAGCGCACGCTGACGTTCTCGCTGAAGGTTTCGCTCTCGTTCCAGATCATCGTGGCGCTGTTCTTCTTCTTCGATTCGGAATTCATGATCCGGCTGTTCATAGCGAATGAGGAGGTCATCGGCTATGGCGCGGCGTTCCTGAGGGGCATGTGCCTGGCGATGCCGTTTTTGTGCGTAGACTTCCTCGCCGTGGGCGTGTTCCAGGCGACCGGCATGGGCGGAAAGGCGTTCCTGTTCGCAATTCTGCGCAAGGTCGTGCTGGAAATCCCGGCGCTGATCGTACTGAACCGGATCTTCCCGCTGTACGGCCTCGCCTACGCGCAGCTGACCGCGGAGGTGATCCTCGCGACCGTCGCGGCAGTGGTGCTGGTCAGGCTGTTCCGGCGGCTGGACGCGGGAAAGCAGCCGGCCAAAACGGCATAGCGGCAGACATGCGGCGCGGACGGCATAGCAGTCGTCCGCGCCGTTCTCTGCAAATTTGGAATATTTATGCGCGAGTTATGCAAAAAAAGCGCTCCCATACAGCTTTTCAACAAAAAGAATGCCCTGCACGAGAGCGGATCGCGGGGATTTCCACCACGCAACCGTCATTTTACAAATTCTTTTCGATGAATTATCTGAAACGCGAATTGACAAATGCGCCGCAGGTGCTATAATTATACACAACTTCTTGGAGAAACGGAGGTGCGCGCGATGTTCAATACTTCGGCAAAGGCCGTGAAAACCATCGTCCGCCCTGCGCAGCGCTCCAAGGCGGTTCTTTCGTCTGGCTTTGGCAACGCAGCCCGCTACTTTGGCGTGCTGCGTTTTTACTTTTATGCGTATTTTTTCCGGCAGAAAGCCGTCTGAAAGAACACGGATGCTGAACAAAAGGGTTCAACAAAGCGGTTCTCTTGGACGGAGGGCCGCTTTTTTGATTATCAAACTTGAGGAGGAACCTGACATGAAAAAGCTGCTGTCCATCCTGATCTGCGCGATGCTCTGTCTGACCGCGACGCTCCCGGCGATGGCCGAGGAGGAGACCTACACCGTCGGCATCTGCCAGCTGGTGCAGCACGATGCGCTCGACGCCGCGACGCAGGGCTTCCGCGACGCGCTGACCGAGCTGCTCGGCGACCGCGTCACCTTTGACGAGCAGAACGCCTCCGGCGATTCCGCCACCTGCATCACGATCATCAACTCCTTCATCGCCGAGGACGTCGACCTCATCATGGCCAATGCAACCGCCGCGCTGCAGGCCGCGCAGGCCGGCACGGGCGACATCCCGATCCTCGGCACCTCCGTCACCGACTACGGCACGGCGCTGGGCATTGACGACTGGACCGGCACGTCCGGCACAAACATCTCCGGCACCTCCGACCTCGCGCCGCTCGACCAGCAGGCCGCGATGATCCAGGAGCTGTTCCCGGACGCGAAGGAAGTCGGCCTGCTGTACTGCTCTGCCGAGCCGAATTCGGTCTATCAGATTGACGTCATCACCGGCTACCTGACCGAGATGGGCTACAACTGCACCGAGTACGCCTTCACCGATTCCAACGACGTCGCCTCCGTGGCAACCAACGCCTGCGCGGCCAGCGACGTCCTCTACATCCCGACGGACAACACCGCCGCCTCCTGCACCGAGGCCATCCGCAACGTCGTCGAGCCGGCGGGCGTGCCGGTCGTCGCCGGCGAGCAGGGCATCTGCTCCGGCTGCGGCGTCGCGACGCTGTCCATCAGCTACTACGACCTCGGCTACGCCACCGGCGAAATGGCCTATGAGATCCTCGTCAACGGCGCCGACGTCTCCACGATGCCGGTCGAGTTCGCGCCGAGCGTCACCAAGATGTACAACGCGGAGCTGTGCGAGATCCTCGGCGTGACCATCCCGGACGGCTACACCGCCATCGAGGGATGATCGCAGTGTGGACGGGCTCGATTTGACGGGCTGTCCTGCGCAGCCTTTTTGACAAAAATTGGGCGCATCTGCGCCTGAAACGAACGAACGGTGCCAGGGAAAGCGGCTTGCAGGCCGCTTTCCCCGCGCACATGCATGGGGGAAAGCACATTGAATATCGAGACATTGTTCAACGCCCTGCCCGGCGCGGTCGCCCAGGGGTTGATCTGGGGCATCATGGCCATCGGGCTGTACATCACCTACAAGGTGCTCGACTACGCCGACCTGACCGTCGACGGATCCATGGCCACCGGCGGCGCGGTCTGCATCATGCTGATGACAAACGGCGTCAACGTCTGGATCTCGCTCGTCTGCGCGGTGATCGCCGGCATGCTGGCCGGCCTCGCCACGGGCCTGTTCCACACGGCGATGGGCATCCCGCCGATCCTCGCCGGCATCCTGACGCAGCTGTCGCTGTATTCCATCAACCTGGCGATCATGGGCGGCCGGGCGAACCAGGCGGTCAGCGTCACGAACTACGACCTGATCGTCAGCTCCCGCTACGTCCGCGATGTCTCGGTGCAAAACCCGATCTTCATCACGCTGATCTTCATCATCGCGCTGATCGCCATACTGTACTGGTTCTTCGGCACCGAGCTGGGCTGCTCGCTGCGCGCCACCGGCGCGAACGAGGCGATGTCCCGGGCGCAGGGCATCAACACGAACCTCGGCAAGATCCTCGGCCTGATGATCTCCAACGGCATCGTGGCGCTGGCCTCGGCGCTGTACTCGCACTATCAGGGCTTCGTGGACGTCAACATGGGCCGCGGCGCGATCGTCATCGGCCTCGCCGCCGTCATCATCAGCGACGTCGTGTTCGGCCGGCTGTTCACGAACTTCGCGCTCAAGCTCGTTGCCGTCGCCATCGGCGCGGTGATCTACTACATCGTCATCCAGGTCGTGCTCTGGCTGGGGCTGGACACGAACCTGCTGAAGCTTTTGCAGGCGCTGGTCGTGGCGCTGTTCCTGGCGGTTCCGTTCTGGAAGACAAAGCTCGCGGCTGCAAAGAAGGGAGGCAAGGCCGATGCTTGACTTAATCAACCTGCACAAGACGTTCAACCCCCGCACGGTCAATGAAAACGTCGCGCTCGCCGGCGTCGACCTCCACCTGAACGACGGCGATTTCGTCACCATGATCGGCGGCAACGGCGCGGGCAAGTCTACCACGCTCAACGCCATCGCCGGCGTCTGGCCGGTCGACGAGGGCAAAATCGTGCTCGACGGCACGGACATCACCCGCCTGTCCGAGCACAAGCGCGCGGCGTTCCTCGGCCGCGTGTTTCAGGATCCGATGACCGGCACCGCCGCGAACATGCAGATCGAGGAGAA
The DNA here is from genome assembly GCA_018716805.1 of Candidatus Faecivicinus avistercoris. Taxonomy (GTDB): domain Bacteria; phylum Bacillota; class Clostridia; order Christensenellales; family Aristaeellaceae; genus Faecivicinus; species Faecivicinus avistercoris. The sequence continues at coordinate 11,375 of DVJL01000125.1, forward strand.
CCTCGCCCTCGCCGCCCGGCGCGGCCAGCACCGCACGCTCCGCCGCGGCATCACCCGCGCCGAGCGCGAGGAATACCGCGAAAAGCTCCGGATGCTCGACCTCGGCCTCGAGGACCGGCTGACGGCGAAGGTCGGCCTGCTCTCCGGCGGCCAGCGGCAGGCGCTGACGCTTTTGATGGCCACGCTCAAGAAGCCGAAGCTGCTGCTGCTCGACGAGCACACCGCCGCGCTCGACCCGCGCACGGCCGAAAAGGTGCTGAAGCTGTCGCAGAAGATCATCTCCGAAAACCACCTGATGACCATGATGGTCACGCACAACATGCGCGACGCCATCGACTACGGCAACCGCCTGATCATGATGTACGAGGGCAGGATCATCCTGGACATCGCCGGGGAGGAGAAGAAGCGGCTGACCGTCGAGATGCTGCTGGAGCAGTTCGCGCGCGCCAGCGGCGGCGAGTTCGCCAACGACCGCGCGCTGTTGTCATGAGCGAGCGAATCGCCGCGCTGACCGCCGCGGACGCGCTCTGGGAATCGGTCGCCCGCTGCGCGGAGGCGTGCTCGTGGCGGGCGGGAAAGTCGCTGGCCAGCGCCATGCGCGAGGGCCGCATCGCCGGCTGGGAGCGCGTGTTTGCCGCGCTGGACGGCGGGCAGATCGCCGGCTTTTGCACGCTGTGCGCCGAGGACTGCCTGCCCGGCGCACCGTATACGCCGTACATCGGCTATGTGTTCGTCGGCGAATCCCACCGCGGCCACCGGCTCAGCCAGCGGCTGATCGACGCCGCCGCGAACTATGCCGCGTCGCTCGGCTTCGAGCGCGTGTACCTGGTCAGCGACCACCATGGCCTGTATGAAAAATACGGCTTCACTGCCGTCGACGCCTATCCCGCCCCGTGGGACGCCGCCGAAACCGAGACGGTCTTTGTCCGCAATACGCGGTAAATCTCCGCCGCCGGAAGCGGTTCCAGTACAAAAGGCCACGGCCTCCGCGCGCCTTCGGATTTTTCGACCGCCAACGTCAACCGCCGCCTGCGCGCTGCGGTTGATTTTTTCGCCGGGTTCTGGTACAATAGGAAAGAAGATCAATGGAAATTGCCGGGCGGAAGGACAAGCGCCGCCGTCATGCCGAAATGAGGAGGATACCATGGCCAAACCGCTCGTTGCGATTGTCGGACGCCCGAACGTGGGCAAGTCCACCTTTTTCAACCAGATGGTCGGAAAGCGCATCGCCATCGTGGAGGACACGCCCGGCGTCACGCGCGACCGCGTGTACGCCGACTGCGAATGGCAGAACTACAAATTCACGCTGATCGACACCGGCGGCATCGATCCCACGAGCGACGATCCGCTGCTTTCGCAGATGCGCCGCCAGGCGGAGATCGCCATCGAGACGTGCGACGTAATCCTGTTCTTCGTCGACGGGCGCGCCGGGCTGACCGCGGACGACGAAAACGTCGCCGACATGCTGCGCAAGAGCGGCAAGCCGGTGATGCTCGTGGTCAACAAGGTCGACAACGTCCGCATGATGGACGACGTCTACGAGTTCTACAACCTCGGCATGGGCGATCCCATCGGCGTCTCCTCGGTGAACCTGCTCAACTTCGGCGACCTGCTCGAGGCGCTGTGCGAGAAGTTCCCCGAGCCGGACGAGGAGGAGGAGCGGGACAGCGCGATCCAGATCGCCGTGACGGGCAAGCCGAACGTGGGCAAGTCGTCGCTGGTCAACCGGCTGCTTGGCGAGGAGCGCGTGATGGTCTCCGACATCGCGGGCACGACGCGCGACGCCATCGACACGCGGTTCACCGCGCCGGACGGGCAGGAATACGTGCTGATCGACACCGCCGGCATCCGGCGCAAGCGCGCCATCGCCTACCAGTCGCTGGAGCGCTTTTCGATCGTCCGCGCGCTGGCGGCCATCGACCGCTGCGACGTGGCGCTGCTCGTCATCGACGCCACGCAGGGCGTGACCGAGCAGGACAGCAAGATCGCCGGCTACATCGACGAGCAAGGCAAGGCCGCCGTGATCGTCGTCAACAAGTGGGACGCCATCGAAAAGGACACCCGTACGATGAACGAGCACGTCGCGAAGATCCGCGAGGAGATGAAGTTCATGGCCTATGCGCCGGTGATCTTCATCTCGGCGCTGACCGGCCAGCGGACGGCGCGCGTGCTGGAGACGGTCAAGGCGGTCTACGAGCAGGCGAGCCGGAGGATCACCACCGGCCTGCTCAACGACATCCTCGCGGACGCGCAGGCCGCGCTCCAGCCGCCGGCGACGTCCGGCCGCAGGCTCAAGATCTACTACGCCACCCAGCAGGCGACCAACCCGCCGGCGTTTGTGATGTTCGTCAACGACGCCACGCTGATGCACTTCTCCTACGAGCGCTACCTCGAGGGCCAGTTCCGCAAGGCGTTCGGCTTCGAGGGCACGCCGCTGCGCTTCATCCTTCGGGAGCGAAAGAAGGAAGATTGACGCAAAGTCCCGGCCGTGGCCGTTTTGAAACCCTCAAAGGATTTTTCGACTTTTCGCCGGGAACGATTTTTAACGCGAGAGGACTTCAGTCCTCTCATGCCAGACTGTCAAAAAAGATAAGCAGAACAGCCAGTAAAATCAAATCCGGCGACATGCGCGGCGGATTTGCGATATTTTTCTGAAGGGAAATCTCATTTCCCGGAAGAAAAATATCTACCTTGCACAATTTGCGACC
>DVJL01000126.1 GCA_018716805.1 Candidatus Faecivicinus avistercoris
CGCACCAGCTCGCCCAGCCCGACCGCGCCCGCGCGCAGCCGCCACGATTCGAGCTGGTCGAAGAACCGGCGAAGCCGCCGGGCGAGCTCGTCGTCGGGAAGCGCAGGCGAACTGGACGGCGAATCATCTCCATCAGGAAAGGCATCACCGGGCGCACGGGACGTCAGATTATCCCCATCGGAAAAGGTATCCCCGGCTACGCCTGGCGTCGGATTATCTCCATCGGAAAGGGCGTCCCCGGCCGCGCTGGCCGCCGGAGCGTTTCCATCGGAAAGGGCGTCCTCGGGAGAACTGAGCGCTGAATCATCTCCATCAGGGACAATCTCGGCCGATGCACCGCCCGCCGGGACGCTCGGTTCCGCCCCTTTTTCCTCCGCCTCGCGCGGCGGGCGCTCGCTGTCCGCGAGGGTCACGCCGTAGGCGCGCTTCCACGCCGCGTCGACGAACGGCACGTTGCGCGCGCCGATGCGGATCTGCGCCAGCTCCTCGGCGGACAGCCCGACGGCCGGCGAGTGGAGCACGGCGATCAGCTCGACGTCGCTGCGGCGGTTGGCGATCAGCCTGAGCATCGCCAGCGCGAGCGCGATTTCGGGCGCGTCGAAGTAGCCCGCCGCGCCGTCGGCATAGGCGGGCAGCCCCTCCGCGAGCAGCATCGGCAGCATCGGCGTGAAGGCCGACGACTTCGACCGCGTCAGAATCGCAAAGTCGCGATAGCGCAGCGTGGGATCCTCGCGCATCATCTGACGGATGCGGCGGGCGATGAACAGCCCCTCCCGCTCGGCGGCGCGCATCTCGGCGACGGTTTCGTCGACCGCCTCGCCCTCCTGCGCGGCGCGCTCGAGCAGGTGGATCTCCACCGGCTGGCCGGGGTCGGAGGCGTCGAGGCCCGGGTTCAGCCGCGCGAGCGCGTCGTACTCGATCTCGGCGTCGCCGCCGGTCATGGCGCGCTCGAATATGGCGTTGACGAATTCGAGCACGGCCGGCTTCGAGCGGAAGTTGCGCGTCAGCGGCAGCAGTTGCCCGCCGTCGCCCGCGCGGAAGCGGGCGTACTTTTCGATGAACAGCCGCGGCTCGGCCATGCGGAACCGGTAGATCGACTGCTTGACGTCGCCGACCATGAACAAATTGTCCGGCCGCGCCACGCGCGAGACGATGGCCTCCTGGATGTCGGAGGTGTCCTGATATTCATCGACGAACACATAGTCGAACTGCTCGCGCACGGCGCGGGAAGTCTCCTCATCCCGAAGCGCGATGAGCGTGCGGCGCTCGAGATCGGCATACGTCAGCCCGGCGCGCTCCGCCTTCTTTTGCTCGAAGCGCTCGGAGGCGCTGGCGGCGAGCCTGCCCAGTTCGGCCAGCTGCGGCGCCTGCGCGCGGGCGTCGGCGATGGCCTGCGCGGCGGGATGGTCGAGCATCTTCACGCCCTTGAGCGCCGATTTCGCGCGGTCGCGCAGCGCCTTGACGGCCTCGACGGCCTCCTCGTCGGTCACTTCGCCGCGCCTGCCGCCCGACGCCCGCGCGGGCTTGAAGTCCTGAATCGCGCGCAGCAGCGGGTCGTATTCGTCGATTTCGCGCATCTTCGCGAGACTGGACAGGTCGGCCTGCACGGCCGAGAGGTAGTGCGGCGGGCAGCCGGGCACCGCCGCGGCCTCGCCAAGCGCGACGGACGCCTCGTCGATGGCGCGATGCGCGGCGCGCACCAGCTCGGCCATCCATTCGGGAATCATGCCGTCCGGGCTGACCGCGCGGGCGAGCCACTGCTCCGGCTCGGGGCGCTCCTCCAGCGCGCGGCAGAGCGATTCAGCCAGCGCGCGGACGTCCTTCGGCCCGCGGCCGTAGTCGAGCGCGCGAAGCGCCTCCGCCGGCTGGGCGTAGGCGTCCTCGAGCGCCTCGTCGAGCGCCTCGTCCATCAGCTGCTGGCGCGCGGCATCGTCGAGCACGCGGAAGGCGGGATCGACCCCGGCGACCTCGAAGTGCGCGCGCAGAAAGTCGGCGCAGAAGGCGTGCAGCGTGGTGATGCTCGCGCGCTCGAGGCGGATCAGCTGGTCGCGGCAACGGGCGTCGCCTTCGGCGGCGAGGGCGTTCATCCGCTCGGAGAGCTTGGCGCGCATGTCCGACGCCGCGGCGCGCGTAAACGTGACGACCAGCATCCGGTCGATGTCCGCGCCGTCGTCGAGGATCAGCCTGAGCACGCGCTCCACCAGCACGGTGGTCTTTCCGGAACCGGCCGCCGCGCTCAGGAGCAGGCTCTCGCCCCGCGCGCCGATTGCGCGCGCCTGTTCGTCCGTCCAACGCATTCGGTTCGCTCCTTTGGTTTGGATTCGGTCTCGCCCGGCGGTCACCTCTGCGCGCCGGGCAGCGCCTTGACGAGGTAGAGCACGAGGTCGTCGTCGTTTTCGCAGGGGGAATACGGCGCGCAGACGCGGTCGCGATACCAGACGCCGGAGCCATCCGGCACATAGCCGCGCAGGACGTACATCCGCTGCGCCGCGCCGTAGCCGGAGTGCAGGCCGACGCCCAGACACACACGCTCCGAGCGCTCCGCGGCGAGCGATTCGGCGGCGTCCATCAGCGTCGCGCCGATTCCGCGCCGCCGCACGCGCTCGAGCACGCCGAAGTCGACGATCTCGGGGATTCCGGAAAACGGGCCGGCGAGCGGCTCCCAGTAGAGGTTGATGTAGCCGACGGGTTCGCCGTCGAGCTCGGCAACCAGCGCGGCGCACCGCCCTTCGGCGGCGTCGCGCAGGCGGGTGAAGTACTTGTCGGAAGCCGCGCCCGCCCATCCCTGCGCGCGCTCGGCGGCGGCAATGCGCTCGGGATCCTCCGGGCGCATGGGGCGGACGATGGGAATCGAGATTTCGCGCATGGGTGCATCCCTCCTCAAGGCATTATACCACAAGCCCATTGGGCTTGACAAGCGGCGCGAAAGGCTGCATAATAGAGGCGAGATGGGAGGCGGGACGATGATCGACGGCATTCGCGCGGGGCGTTTCGAGATTCCCGTGCTCCATGAGGACAACCACGTGCTGGTCGTGGTCAAGCCGCCGAACCTGCCCTCGCAGGCGGATCGTTCGGGCGACATGGACCTGCTGACGGTTCTGAAGGGATACATCGGGAATAAATATCAGAAGCCGGGCAATGTTTATATGGGGCTGGTGCACCGGCTGGACCGGCCCGTGGGCGGCGTGATGGTGTTCGCGCGGACGTCAAAGGCCGCGGCGCGGCTGTCGGCGGCGTTTGCGGCGCACGCGCAGGACCGGAAGTATCTGGCCGTGCTGGTGGGCGGGCTGCATGCGCCGCGGCCGCTGGAGGACTGGCTGGTCAAGGACGGCCGGACGGGCATGGTGCGCGTGGCGAAGCCGGGAGCGGACGGCGCAAAGCTCGCCCGGCTGGAGACGCGGCCGCTGGCCGAGCGGGACGGGCGGACGCTGACGGAAGTGACGCTGTTCACCGGCCGTGCCCACCAGATCCGCGTCCAGCACGCGAACGCGGGGTTTCCGCTGTGGGGCGACGCGCGCTACGGCGCGGGAAAGCCCGGCCAGCAGATCGCGCTCTGGGCGGCCGAGCTGGCCTTCGACCATCCGACGCTGCGCGAGCGGCTCCGCTTCACGGCGCCGCCGCCCGAGGCGGGCGCGTGGCGGGCGTTCGCCCGCGAAATCGACGAATGGATCCAGTCCCGCGGATGACCCGCCGTCCGAAACAGCGGGACGCAGAGAATGTCTCCAGGAGGGCGTATGAAGCGACGCAAGAGCCCCTTTCTCGTATTTTTGACGTGTGTCCTCGCCGTGCCGACCTGCGGCGTGCTGATGGGCGAGATCCCGTCCGAGGGCGTGAACTTCGACCTTCTGCGGCCGTGGCTGGCGGTCGGCGTGCTGCTCGGCGCGGCGCATCTGGTCATCCGGCCGGTGCTGCGGCTGCTGAGCGCGCCGATCGGCTGCCTGACGCTCGGCCTCTTCGGGCTGGTGATCGACGTCGGGCTGATCTATGCCTGCGCCGCGCTGGTCGACGGCTTTCAGATTTCCGGCATCCTCTACGCGCTGCTGACGGCGGTGATGATCAACGCCATCAGCGCGGTCGTTGCCGGACATTCCTGACCTCTCCTAAAGAAGAAATTTTCCCCAACCACACGACCACCAAAGGAGGAATCTCACCATGAAATGGGCACTGATCGGCTACGGCGGCATGGGGCGCTGGCACGTCGAAAAGCTCCGGACGCTGCCGGAATTTGAAATCGCCGGCGTTTACGACATCCTTCCCGAGCGGCGCGAGGCGGCCGTGAAGGACGGCCTGACCGCCTACGACTCCCTCGAATCGCTGCTCGCCGACGCAAGCGTCGAGCTCGTCACGATCGCCACGCCGAACGACCTCCACCGCCCCATCGCCATTCAGGCCATGGCCGCCGGCAAGCACGTGATCTCCGAAAAGCCCGTCACGCTCTCCAGCCGCGACCTTCAGGCGATGATCGACGCCTCGCGCAAGTACGGCCGCATCTTCTCCGTCCACCAGAACCGCCGCTGGGACGAGGACTTCCTCATCATCAAGCAGATCTACGATCAGAACAGCCTCGGCCGCGTGTTCAACATCGAATCCCGCGTGCACGGCTCGCGCGGCGTGCCCGGCGACTGGCGCAACACGTGGCTGCAGGGCGGCGGCATGATCCTCGACTGGGGCGTGCACATGCTCGACCAGCTGCTGATGCTGGTCGACGAGCCGGTGGTCTCCACGTTCTGCACCGTCTCGCACGTCACCAACGACGAGGTCGACGACGGCTTCAAGGCGATCATCACCTTCGGCAGCGGCCTGACCGCGCAGGTCGAGGTCGGCACCAGCAACTTCATCAACCTCCCCCGCTGGTACATGCAGGGCGAGAACGGCACCGCGGTCATCCACGACTGGGCGCTCAATGGTGAGATCGTCAAGGTCTCCGACTGGGAAAAGCGCGATGCCGTGCCGGTGGTCACCGCCGCCGGGCTGACCAAGACGATGGCGCCGCGCACCGAGGAGACGATCCAGCGCTACCCGCTGCCGAAGGTCGAATCCGACGTCCGCGACTACTACCGCAACATCGCCCGCGCGATCCGCGGCGAGGAAGAGCAGCTCGTCACCCACGCGCAGATGATGCGCGTCATGCGGCTGATGGAGGCGTGCTTCAAGTCCGCCGAGGAAAACGCCGTCGTGCACACGCGCATCTGACCGGCCGCAAGAAAATCGCAAGGTTTTCGCGCGAAATCCGTTGGACGCGCCACAGGAAACCCAAAGGACAATTCCGCCCCGTTCTGGTACGATATGCGTACCGGGACGGGGCATTTTTCGCACCTCTGCCCGGCAGGATCTGCATACATAACGGAGGTTTTTTCCATGAAAGAGAACATCGCGGTGCTCTTCGGCGGGCGCTCGGACGAATACGGCGTGTCGCTCCAGTCGGCGTCCGCCGTGCTCGCGCACATGCCCAAGTCGCGCTTCAACGCCCTTCCCGTGGGCATTACGCGCGAAGGCGAGTGGTTTTTCTACACGGGCGGCATTGAGAAAATCGCGCGGGACGAATGGCGCGCGGACGGCCAAAACTGCACGCCGTGCCTGCTGTCGCCCGACCGGGCGCGCCCGGGGCTGATGCTCGCGGACGGGCGGAGGCTGGCGGTCCGCGCGGCGTTTCCCGTGCTGCACGGCAAAAACGGCGAGGACGGCACGGTTCAGGGGCTGATCGAGCTGTCGGGCACGCCGCTGGTCGGGTGCGGCACGCTGGCGAGCGCGCTGTGCATGGACAAGTTCCGCGCCCACGCGATCGCGCGCGAAGCGGGGTTCGCCACGCCGCGGGACGCGCGGGCCGCAAGCCCTTCAGAGGCGCGCGAGGCGCTGAAGCGCATCGGGCTTCCGGCGTTTGTCAAGCCGGTGCGCGGCGGATCGTCGTTTGGGGTGACGTGCGTCCGGTCGGAATCGGAAATCGGCGAGGCCGTCGCGCGGGCGTTTGAACACGATGCGGAGGTCATCGTCGAGGCGCGGGTCGAGGGGCGCGAGCTGGGCTGCGCCGTGATGGGCGAAAAAGAGCTGTTCGCCGGCGCGGTGGACGAGATCGAGCTGAAGGGCGACGTGTTTGACTTTCACGAAAAGTACACCCTCCAGACGGCGAGGATCCACTGCCCGGCGAGGATCCCGGACGAGACCGCCGGCCGGGCGCGGGAGATGGCAAAGGGCCTGTACCGCGCGCTCGGCTGCAGGGGATTTGCGAGGGTCGATCTGTTTTTGACTTCGGACGGCCGGCTGCTGTTCAACGAGGTCAACACCATTCCCGGCTTCACCGCGCACAGCCGGTTCCCGCAGATGATGCACGCCGCCGGCCTGCCCTTCGGCGAGCTGATCGAGCGGCTGATCGAGCAAGCCCTGTAAGGAAACCAACCCGCGATGCGCCGAGGCGGCGGCAGGAAATCCCGTCCGCCGGGCGCGCCCATTCCCTTTGGCAAATCATTCTTCAGGAGGTCGCTTCATGAATTCCATCACCCTTCCCCG
>DVJL01000127.1 GCA_018716805.1 Candidatus Faecivicinus avistercoris
GCCCTGACGGTCGTCGTCGCGCGCTGTCCCGGGGGCATCGCCGTGCGCCGCCGCCCCGCCCGCGGCCTGCTCGGCGGGCTGTACGAGTTTCTTTCGCTGGACGGCCACCCATCGCCGTCCGAGATCCCCACGCGGCTCGCCGCCGAGGGCCTGCCCGGCGCACGGCTGATCGGCCCGCTGCCCGATGCGAAGCACGTGTTCACCCACCTCGTCTGGCGGATGAAGGGCGCCGCCGTCGACCTGCCCGCCCCGCCGCAGGGCTTCACTATCGCGAGTGATCTGTCGGCGCTCGCCTTCCCCTCGGCGCTGCGCGTCTACCGCGCGTGTGCGGAATCGCTGCTGGAAACCATCGAATCCGGCGAACCGGAGTGACGAAATCCGCCCTCTTCGCCGAAAAATGCACCTTCTCAGGGCGAAATGGCGGCACAATCGAAGCGCGCAACCATTTCGCCCGCAAAAAAATCGTAAAAGTTGGAAAAGGGTATTGACAGATGGCGCGTTTTGTAGTAGAATATTTCATGTCGCCGCGATGAGCGGCCAACGGGGAGCATAGCTCAGCTGGGAGAGCATCTGCCTTACAAGCAGAGGGTCACAGGTTCGAGCCCTGTTGTTCCCACCATGTATGGTGCGGTAGTTCAGTTGGTTAGAATGCCAGCCTGTCACGCTGGAGGTCGAGGGTTCGAGCCCCTTCCGCATCGCCACTTGCCTTGGTAGCTCAGTCGGTAGAGCATGTGACTGAAAATCACAGTGTCGGTGGTTCGATTCCGCCCCAAGGCACCACTTCTGCGGTAGTAGCTCAGTTGGTAGAGCGCCACCTTGCCAAGGTGGAGGTCGCGAGTCCGAGTCTCGTCTACCGCTCCATTTTTTTATTCGGTGCCATAGCCAAGTGGTAAGGCAAAGGTCTGCAAAACCTTCATTCCCCGGTTCAAATCCGGGTGGCACCTCCAATTATGCGCCAACCTCAGTTCGGGGGTTGGCGTTTTTCGTCTATGCGAATCTTCCCACGGAGGATGGATTCCCATTCCCGAAGCTGCGCGCGAAGGCCTCCGGTTCTCTTCGGAAGGGACGCGCTTCCCTACCGCTGGCGTGACGCCAGATTCAACTGAGTCATTTCCATCGTCAGGGTCTGCGCGCTGCGGCTGAGAAAACGCGCGTGAACTCGAGGCCGAACTGTGCCGGTTCAATGCGCCGATCCCCTTTTTCTGCGTAGATATTTCCTCGCCCGAACTGGAATACGGCTGGACGTCCCCGCCCGACGATTTCGAGCGGCCGATTTCCATGGACGCGCCGCCCATGGTTCGCGCATTCCGCGAGCCGCTCGTCTCCATGGTTTGATCGGACTCTGGCATCGGCATGAGCCGGCCACGCTGTCCGATGCGGTGCGCGGCGAACCACATTCCTTTCGCCCCATCCCCTGAGGCGCAGCCGGTTCCTGTAAACGAAAAGGAGCATCCCACGGGAGGATGCTCCTTTTGACGGATTTACTTCACCGGCTCGGCCTTGACCTTGGCGAGCTTGACGAAGCGCGGCAGGCCGTTGACCTTCGTCAGCTGCGTCTCGCCCTGGATCAGCGGCAGCGCGTAGTCGACGAAATCCTGCGTCAGGCCCTCGCCGTCGGGCTTGATCCACTCGACCGGCACCTTCTTCTCGGTGTTGGCGACGTCGGTCAGCTCGAACAGCTTGATCTTGCAGACGTACTTGCCGTCCTCATAGGCGCGCTCGAAGCCGACCATCTTGTCGGTCACGCCGGCGACGGCGTTGTCCACCGCGGCCTTGCCCGCGGAGAAGGACTCGTCGAGGTCGGTCTGGGAAGCGCAGTGCGCCGCGCAGCGCTGCAGCAGACTCAGCTCGATGCCGCGAACCTTCGCGCCGGTGGCCGCCTTCATGTGGTTGGCCAGGAACGCCGCCAGGCCGCCCAGCTGGGTGTGGCCAAAGGCGTCCTTCGCCGCGCCCGCGGAGGCGTACTCGGAGATGAACTTGCCGTCCTTGTCGTGGATGCCCTCGGACACGACGACCAGGCACTTTTTGTTCTTCTCATAGATCGCCTTGACCTTCTCGGTGAAGGCGTCGAGATCGAAATCGACCTCGGGCAGGTAGATCAGGTCGGCGCCCTCGCCGCAGTAGTTGGCCAGCGCGGCGGCGGCGGTCAGCCAGCCGGCGTGACGGCCCATGCACTCGACGACGGTGATCATGCCGGTGTCGTACACGGTGGAATCGCGGTAGACTTCCATCACGGACGTGGCGATGTACTTCGCCGCGGAGGCGTAGCCCGGGCAGTGGTCGGTGCCATACAGGTCGTTGTCGATCGTCTTGGGGATGCCCATGACGCGGCACTCATAGCCGTTCTTCAGCATGAACTTGGAGATCTTGTTGCAGGTGTCCATGGAGTCGTTGCCGCCATTGTAGAAGAAATAGCGGACGTTGTACTTCTTGAAGATCTCGAGGATGCGCTTGTAGTCGGTGTCGTCGACGTCGGGATCCTTCAGCTTATAGCGGCAGGAACCGAGGGCGGACGAAGGAGTGTACTTCATCAGCGCGAGCTCCGCCGGATCCTCCTTGCCCATATCGATGAGGTCGTCGTCGAGCACGCCCTTGATGCCGTGCAGCGCGCCGAGCACCTGCGTGATCGCGTCGGACTCCAGCGCGGTCTTAATCGCGCCATAGGCGGAGGCGTTGATGGCGGACGACGGGCCGCCGGACTGACCGATGATACATGCGCCGCGAAGCTGGCTCATTGTCAATCATTCCTTTCAATATTGCGTATCGTTGGGTTCAAAAGATGGAAGGCATTCGGGCGGATGCGCCCGATGCATACACTATAAATCTAGCACAAAAGGCGTTTCTTGTCAAACCCGAGCGCGTTAATTCTTGCCCTTCGCCCATCAAATCTGCGTTTCCCATGGGCGCAGGAAGTCGCGCTGTTCGGGCGTAAGCGCGGCTTCGCCCGCCTCGGCGAGCGCCAGTACCTGCTCGACCCGGCTCGCGCCGGCGATCGGGAAGGTCGGAAACGGCTGGCTGGTCAGGTACGCCAGCGCGATCGCGCCGACGGACAGCCCCGTCTGTTCCCGCACCTCGAGGATGCGCGCGTAGACGGCCAGGTTTTCCGGGCACAGAAAGCGGCGCTTCGCCTTGTCCGGCAGGCCCGCCTCGCCCCGCTCGGCGTACTTGCTGAAAAAGCCCTTCGCCTGCGACGAAAACGGCACGCAGATCAGGTTCGTCTCGCGGTGCATCCGATACGTCTCCGCATCCATCGCCACGAGCGTCGGGTCCTCGACGGTCTGCTGCCGCGCGAGGCTGAACTGCGGCTGGTTGGCGCAGAACGGCGTCAGCCCATGCGCGGCGGCGTAGGCGTTCGCCTCGCGGATGCGCGCGGGATGCCAGTTGGAGACGCCGATCGAGCGCGTCCAGCCGTCGTCGATCAGGCTCTGCATCGTCTCCATGATGTCGCCGACCGGACGGGCGGCGTCGTCGCGGTGCAGCCAATAGACGTCGACATGATCCGTGCCCAGCGCGTCGAGGCTCGCGGACGCGTCGCCGCGGACGTCCTCCCTGCTGAGCCGGCCCCTGTTCATGTCGGAAAGCGGCGGGTGCGCGCCCTTCGTGCTCAGGAAGATGCTCTCGCGGTTGTGGCGAAGCGCCATCCAGCGGCCGATGACCTTCTCGCTCTCGCCGTTCTTCGGCGTGGTAAAATCGCCGTAGACGCGCGCGGTGTCGATAAAATTGCCGCCGATCTCCACATAGGCATCCATCAGCTCGAACGCCTTCTCCGCCGGGCAGTTCCCGCCAAATTCCGACGAGCCCAGCGCGATGACCGCCGCCTGGCGGCCCGCAAAATCCCTCGTTTTCACAGACGAAATTCCCCCTGTTCGATCCATTTCTGCAAGGCCATTATAGCAAATTTCGCCACGGCGCGCAATCGCCATCGGACAAAATCGGACAAAAATGTGTGCCGATCTTGCGCGAAATTCGACCGAATGAATGAAATATGCGGAAATACATGCGAATATACCTTGCATATATGCAAGAATTTCACATTGTGCCGGCAGGAATTTGCCCAAATATGTCGTATATTTATTTGCGTATTCAATGCATATACATCTCGGCTCTCGCATATACTGTCATCGTACACGGACATTGGGGAGGAACAGACCATGGGGAAAAAGCGAAGGAAAAGTCTGAATCTGTCGCAGATCGACCGCAAGCAGGCGGCAATTTTTGGCATCGCTCTGGCGTTCGTCGCGCTCATCGTGCTGCTTTGCATAACCATCGCTATGCGTTCGCATATACAAAATGAATATGCAAGCGCGCGGAATGAAATCGGCGAACAACTGTACACCGAGCTGTACATGCTCTGCCAGACGTTCGATCAGGTGACCGTACCGGGACAGGACGTTGAAAACGTCATCATCCCCTCTATGGCGGACTATTACCTCTGTGCACAGACGCTGAACACCGCGCTGACGGGCGCCTTCGGCGCAAACTACAGCGTCCTCTCCGCGCAGCACATCGCCGATCTCGACGCGGCCTTTGACGCCTACGACACGGCGTTTCGCGCCGGGCATTCCACCGACGACGCGCAGGCCGCCATGCAGAGCTGCATCGACGCGGTGCGCGAGCTGCTCAGCGCCCGGTATACGGGCGGAAACCTCTCCGCCGCGTGACGGAAAGGGTGCCCAAAGGCAATGCTCGGGAGACCCGCCTTCCCATTCGGAAGGCGCCCGCCGCGCAGACAAACGCGTCCGCCGCGGCGAGCAGCCATCCCTCCGAAGAACATTAAAGCGCGAAAGAGCCGAAACCCTCTCGCGCTCTCCTAAGTTTTTTGACAGTCTGAACATCCCTCCGAGCGAAAAGGCCCGGAGGGATGTCTGCGGTTTTTGGGCCGCTTTCGCAGCGCGGTTCCCGTTCAGCTCTTGCGCTTGTAGAGCTTGCGGTCGAGGCTCCAGATGCGCTCGGTAAACTTGCCGGGCTGGATGTTCGCCAGCGCGCGGTTCATCTCGAACATGCGCGCGTCGAGCAGGTCGAGCACATGCAGCACCTCGGCCTCGGGGAACATCGGCTTCTTCGGGCTGCCAAACTCGGGCAGATCGTGGTGCGAGAGGATCATGTGCTCGAGCAGCAGCATCGTCTCGGCGCGCACGCCCAGCTCGCGCCCACAGCGCGCCAGCTCGGCCACGCCCTGCACGAGGTGGCCGACCAGCATGCCCTCGGCGGTGTAGTCGGACACCATGCCGATTTCGTCGGCGGCCATCTCCGTGATCTTGCACAGGTCGTGCAGGATCACGCCGGCGGCAAGCAGATCGGCATCGAGCGTCGGGTAGACCTCGCAGACGTATCCCGCCATGCGCAGCATCGTGCTCACATGGTGCAACAGGCCGGAGCGCTCGGCGTGGTGGAGCTTGGAGGCCGCGGGGTAGTAGTTGAGCTTGTCGCCGCACTCCTCCAGCCGCGTCAGCACCAGCGCCTTCAGCTCCGGATCCTTGAAGGCGTCCACGCGGTTGAGGATGTAGTCCAGCATTTCGCTGGCCGGCTGGGGCGCGCAGGGCGCGAGGGCGGACATGTCGTAATCGTCGTCCGTGGTGGCGACGCGCATCTTGTCCACGCGCAGCTGCGGCCGGCCGTTGTACTCGGTCATCGCGCCGCGCACGCGCAGCACGTCGGCGACGTTCGGCGCCGGCGTATAGCTGTCCCACATCTTGGCGTTGACCTCGCTGGAGATGTCGCACAGCGTCATGTCCAGAAACTTGCTGCCGTTGGACGACGTCCGCTGCGTCGCCGTGCGGGTCAGCAGAAAGCCGTCGAACACCTGGCCCTTGATCATCTCAGCCAGCTGCGGCTGTTTTTTCATAGGAATTCCCTCCAATCGCCGAAAGCGCGCCATGCCGCTTCGGTGGTTTCGCTATTTTATAATAGACGTTCCACATGCAGATGTCAACGGCTTGTCAAAAAAGTTTTTGACAAGCCTTGTGGACGGGGGAGCTCCGCTCCCCCGCCACTACCACCCCCACCACAATTTGCTTGAGTTTTCCGTTGGAAAACTCTGGCCGCAAATTGTGCAAGGAAGCGATTTTTGCTCTGGGAAATGGGATTTCCCGACGCAAAAATCAGCACCCGTCTCCGACGCGCATGTCGCCGGAGACGATTTTAGTGCGAGAGGGCTGCGGCCCTCTCGCGCTCTCCCTAGAATTTTTAACGGACTAAAGAAGGCGGAAGAATTTGCCCTGCGGGAAGGTTTTTGCAAAACCGCGTCGAACCAATTATAACAGTGGGAAGCGCATTTCCCACGCAAAATCAAAGCAAAGAAACGGGAGGGAGACTCCATGAAGCGAATCGTCACCATCAGCCGCGAATTCGGCAGCGGCGGACGCAGCGTCGGAAAAAAGCTGGCCGAGCGGCTCGGCGTCAAATACTACGACAAGGAGCTGGTCAAGGAAGTCGCCGCGGAAACCGGCTTTGATCCATCCTACATTGAAGAGACCGGCGAGCATTCCGCCTCCAAGAGTTCGTGGAGCTATCTGTTTGCGTCCCCGGGCGTGCCCGGGATCATGAAGGGCATGTCGGCGTCCGACTTCCTCTGGTGCATCCAGCGCAACGTCATCCTGAAGCTGGCGGAAGAAGCGCCGTGCGTGATCGTCGGCCGCTGCGCGGACTACATCCTCAAGGACCGGGACGATTGCCTCAACGTATTCGTCCACGCGCCGCTCAACTATCGCGCCGATCGCATCGTGCGGCTGTACGGCGAGAGCGACAAGAGCCCGGAGCAGCGGCTGAAGGACAAGGACAAGCGCCGCGCGAACAACTACGAGCACTACACCGGCCAGAAGTGGGGCGCATCCCAGAACTACCACCTCTGCCTCGACAGCTCCGTCATCGGCATCGACCGCTGCGTCGACCTGATCGAGAGCCTGACCCGGGAATTGTAAATCCATAGGATAGCGTCGGAGACGGTTTTCACGCGAGGGCTTCGGCCCGCTCGCGCTCCCCTCCGGCGCTTCGACAGTCCGGCCGCTCGCTTCACCGCACATCCCCCTGCTGCAAAAAAAGATTGCTTCCTATAAAACCCCATCCCGAATCAGTCGGCGGACGCAGTCCTGTGCGTCCGGGCATTCAAACGTCACCGTCGCCGCCGGGGCGAGCGCGGCAATTTCGCCGAACAGCTTGGGAAAGCCGATCGTGCCCTCGCCGGGCGGAAGGTGGGCATCGAACGAGCCGTCGTTGTCGTGCGCATGGACGTGCCGGAGGTTCGGCGCGAGGACGCGCAGCCATTCCCGGACGGGCGCCTTCGACGCGACGTGCGCATGGCCGACGTCGAGGCAGACGCCGGCGCGCCGGTCGCCGATGGCCTCGACCATATCCCGCAGGCAGACCGGATCGGCGTCGAGCACGTTTTCGATCAGCAGCTCGAACGAATCCGGACGGCCGGCGAGGAACTCGCGGAAGAACTTCGCCGACTGTTCGACGAACCACTCGTCAAAGTACACCCGCGGCATGAATCCGGAGTGGACGACCATGCGCGCGATGCCGTAGCGGTCGCACAGCCCGGCCGCCTGATCGAGCCGGAAGCGGACGGCGCGGCGGATCATCGGGTCGATCGCGCAGGGCGACAGCTCGGCAAACGGCGCGTGAAACACGAACCGGTCGGACATCCGCATCGCCGAGCGCGCGCGGGCATCCCATTCGTCGAAGTGCTCGTCAAAGTTCGCCGCCGTGCAGAACTCGTCCAGCTCCAGCCCCAGCCCATATTCGCGCGCCAGCTCGGGCGCGCCGGCCCCGATGGTCGCCAGATACAATCGATTGCGCAATTCCGCCATGTTTCGCCTCCACTGCGTGCGCCGAAAGACGCCGCCGCTTTCATTGTAGTCAAATTTGCGTGAAGTGTCAACGCCTCGTTGACAGAAGGAGGCCGGATTTGTTATAATACCCTTGTTCGGGATGGATTTCTCCTGAAAGGAAAACGGGAACCGGGTGCAAATCCCGGGCGGTGCCGCCGCTGTGAGCGCCAAGGATTCCCCCATTGGCCACTGCAAATGCGGGAAGGCGGGTGGAAGCCGCGCGAGGCGCGAGCCAGAAGACCGGCCCGGACGCGCTTCGCCCACGGATCATGGGCTGGGAGGCGCTGTTTTTGTGCGCAAAAAATCGGCTGCGACGGGCTTCTGTCGCAGCCGTTCATTGAATAAGGAGGACGATGGAATGGTATCAGTGACGTTTCATGCCAACGGTGCGGACGTGGTGATCCACGCTGCGGAGGGCGACAACCTGCTCGAAATCGCGCGCCGCGCCAACGTGGCCATCGACGCGCCCTGCTCGGGCAATGGCGCCTGCGGCAAGTGCAGGGTGCGGCTGGTTTCCGGAGAGCTGGATTCGCCCCGGACGCGCCACATCTCCGATTCCGAATACGCCGAGGGCTGGCGGCTCGCGTGCGTGAGCAAGGTGGTCTCCGACGTGTGCGTCGAGGTGCCGGACATCGCCTCGGCCTACCGCAGCCACATGCGCGTGGCGGACATCTCCTCGGAAAAGGAGCTGGCCATCTTCAACCGCACGAAGGAGGAGATTCAGGCCTCGGGCATCGAATTCCGCAACGGCCTGTCCGCGCTCACCGTCGAGCTGAGCGAGCCGACGCCCGACGACACCATGCCCGACAACGAGCGCCTCGCGCGCAAGCTGTGTGAGTTGCTGGGCGTCGAGAAGGCCGTCCTCAGCTATTCCGCGCTGAAGGATTTGGCGCGCGTGCTGCGCGAAAACGGCTTCCGCGCGCGCTGCGTGGTCGACGTCGCCGGTGAAACCGCCGCCGTGCTCGACGTGCTGCCGCCGCAGGATGCCGCGCCGGTCGCCGGGCTCGTGGTCGACCTGGGCACCACGTCGGTCGCCGCCGCGCTGGTGGACATGGAGTCCGGCGCGATTCTCGCCAAGGCGTCCACTGGCAACGGCCAGATCCGCTACGGCGCCGACGTCATCAACCGCATCATCGAGGCCAGCCGCGAGGGCGGCGCCGAGCGGCTGCAGAAGGCCGTGATCGACGAATCCCTCCGCCCGCTGATCGCGCAGATGTGCGCCGCGGCGAAGATCGAGAGCCGCCGCGTCTACCGCATGTGCCTGGCCGGCAACACCACCATGAACCACCTGCTGCTGGGCCTGTTCGCCGATCCGGTGCGCATGGAGCCTTACATCCCCAGCTTCTTCCTAGCCGACGACTTCCGCGCCAACGAGCTGCGCCTCGGCCTGCACCCGGAGGCAAAGCTGATCCTTGCGCCGAACATCGGCAGCTACGTCGGCGGCGACATCACCGCCGGCACGCTCGCCTCGATGATCTGGAACCGCGAGGAGCTGGCACTGTTCATCGACCTGGGCACGAACGGCGAGCTGGTGTTCGGCAACAACGAATTCCTGATGAGCTGCGCCTGCTCGGCGGGTCCCGCGTTCGAGGGCGGCGACATCTCCTGCGGCATGCGCGCCACCGACGGCGCAATCGATGCCTGCACGATCGACGCCGAGACGATGGAGCCGAGCTACACCGTCATCGGCGGCGAATCGCCGGTCGGCATCTGCGGCTCCGGCATCATCGACATCATCGCCGAGCTGTTCCGCACGGGCATCATCAACGGCAAGGGCAAGTTCTCCCGCGAAGGCCGCCGCGTGCGCTACGATGAAAACGGCATGGGAAGCTATGTGATCGCCTTCCGCGAGGAAACCGGCCACGTCCGCGACGTCGAAATCAACGAGGTCGACATCGACGCCTTCATCCGCGCCAAGGGCGCGATCTTCTCCGCCACGATGACGATGCTCAACTCCATGGGCATGGATCCGAGCGTGCTCGGCCACGTCTACGTCGCCGGCGGCATCGGCAGCGGCATCAACATGAAGAACGCCGTCACCATCGGCATGCTGCCCGACATCCCGGAGGAGATGTTCAGCTACATCGGCAATTCCTCGCTGAGCGGCGCCTACGCGATGCTGATCTCGGATCCGGCGCGCGAAAAGGTCGACGAGCTCGCGCGGAGCATGACCTACCTCGAGCTGTCCACCGAGCCGGGCTACATGGACGAATTCGTCGCCGCCTGCTTCCTGCCGCACACCAACGCCAGCCTGTTCCCCTCCGTGCAGCAGGGCTGACGTTTCCCATTCAGCGGCGCGCCGCACAGCGGCCGGAACCGGCGGACCGCCTCTATGAAAAAACGCGCCGCGCGAGATGCACTCGCGCGGCGCGTCAAAGCATTGACAAAGCCTGCCCTGCCAGCGGGCAAAAGATGCGGACGGCACTGCGCCGCCCGCATCTTTGTTTTTGCATTCGGCCGGATTTCAGCCCTCGTTGACAAAGATCCGGCTGCCGCAGCGCACGCCCCACGCACGCCCATCGCGGATCAGGAATTCCAGCTGCGCGCGCGTGCGCTCCAGCTGTTCCGCATCCATGGCGAGAAACCTCGTGCCGCCGCAGTAGGCCAGCTTCGTCTCGCGGCCGCTGACGGTCGCCACGGGCGCACCGCCATCGGCCGTCACCGTCACCACCGCCGGCACGCCCTCGTGGCCGACAAAGCGGCCCGCGAGCATTTCCGGGTCGGAGAACGGCCGGCCCACCGGCACGAACCAGCGGTGCGGCGTCTCGAGGGGCAGCCCCATGGCGGCGTTGTAGAGCGTCCACATCAGCTCATCCACGTCCGCGTCGCCCTCGTTGCACAGCACGGCGAAGCCCCAGCCCTCGCCGAGCAGTAGGCCGCCCTTTGAGGACACGCCGTGCAGTCCGCCGCCGTGCTCGCAGATCGTGTGGCCGCATTTCACGCGCTTGTACAGGCCGAGCCCGTAGCACGCGATCTCCTTCGCCGGAATGGACGGCCCGACCAGCGCGTCCACCGCCGCGCGCGGCAGCGCCTGCCGGCCCTCGTGAACGCCACCGTTGGACAGGCAGCGGTAGTAGGCCGCCATGTCGCGCGCCGTGGACTTGACCATCGCGCAGCCGCGGAACGGCGGCAAGATGCTCCAGTTGTCGTCGCAGACCAGTTCGCCGGCCTCGTCGCGCTCGAACAGCGAGGTGATGTTGCCGCCGGACAGGGCGCGCGCGGACGCGCAGTCGTCGTCCATGACGGTGCGCGTCATGCCCAGCGGGCGGAAGATGCGCTCCATGCAGAACTGCTCCAGCGGCATGCCCGCCGCCTGATCCACGACGTAGGACAGGATCGCATAGCCCTCGTTGCAATAGCTCATGTTCTCGCCGGGCGCGCCGACGGTGGGATACGGGCACGACGCGATGTAGTCGATCACCTGGTCGATCGTCGCCATCGGGTTGGGCGCGCTCGCGCGCATCGCGCGGATCCACTCGCCGTCGCGGCGGGGGCTGTTCATCGCAATCGACCACTCCAGCGGCTCCATGGGCGGAATGCCGCTGGTGTGGCTGGCCAGCGTGCGCAGCGTGACCGCGTCGCGCGCCGCGCCGGGCACGCGGAAGTTCGGGAAATAGCGATAGACGGGATCGTCGTAGGACAGCTTTCCCTCGCTCTCCAGAATCGCGACCGCCAGCGCGGTGATCGACTTGGACATGGAGGCGATGCCGAACATCGTGTCCGAATCCGGCGCAATGGCCCTGCCGGCATCCCGAAACCCATATCCCTTTTCAAACCGGGCGCCGTCCGGGCCGAGCGCGCATACGGCCACGCCGGGCAGCCCGGCGCGCTCAATCAGGGAGGCAATCCGCGCGTCCGCCGCGCTGAAATCGATTGACATACCATAACCCTCTTTCGTGTTTCAGAAATTGAAATGTCTCCGTGCATGAAATTCATTCTACACGCATCCAACGGGAATTTCAACGTTTTTTTGAAGAAAAATTCCCGCATATCCCTTCATTTTTTGTCGTCCAACCCACCGGCGCGCTTGACATGCCGGCTCAAATTGCGCTATAATAAAGACACAATGGAGTCGAGGGCGGCGATCCGCCCTGTGCGGCTCTGCTTTTTTATTGGATCAAAGCGTTTGGTTGCGCGCAGGCGGCCAAACGCGCGCGTCCAACTGGATGGCACGCCCGATTCCTGAAAAGACGAAGAACGGCCCTTTGACAGCCGAAACGGAGGCACGCCTATGTTGTCGAAAAAATATCGCTCTATGCTCGGAAACGCATCGGTCATCATGGAACTGGCGGCGTTCGCCAGCGCCCGTGCCCGCGAAATCGGCGCGGAAAACGTGTTTGACTTCAGCCTCGGCAATCCCTCGGTGCCCGAACCCAGGGCCTACGACGACGCGCTCGTCTCCATACTGACGCACGAAACCGGCAAATCCGCGCACGGCTACAGCCAGGGGCTGGGCAACCGCGAGGCGCGCGAGCGGATCGCCGAATCGCTCAACCGACGCTTTGACATGAACTACGGCGCCGGCGACATCTTCATGACCTCGGGCGCCGCCGGCGCGCTGGCGCACGCCATCCGGCTGGTCGCGCAGCCCGGCGACGAGATCGTGACCTTCGCGCCGTTCTTCCCCGAATACGCGCCCTACGCCGAACTGGCGGGCTGCGCGCTGCGCGTCGTCCCCGCCCGGACGGAGGACTTCCAGATCAACTTCAACGCGCTCGATGAAATCATGAATCCCCGCGTGCAGGCGCTGCTCATCAACACGCCGAACAACCCCTCCGGCGCGGTCTACTCAGCCGAGACGCTCCGGCAGCTGGCGGACTGGATGTTCGCCAAGGAGGCCGAGTACGGCCACGAGCTGTGGCTGATCTCCGACGAGCCGTACCGCGAGATCCTGTTCGATGGGCAAAAGCCGGTCTACGTCTCCAAGTTCTATCCGCGCACGCTGGGCTGCTATTCCTTCTCCAAATCGCTCTCCATCCCGGGCGACCGCGCGGGCTATCTGGCGGTCAATCCCGCCTGCGGCGAATCCCGGACGGTCGCCCAGATGGCCGTGCAGGTCTCGCGCGGCATCGGGCACGACAGCATCACGGCCTACGTCCAGCGCGCCGTCGCCGCCTGCTGCGACATGACCTCCGACTTCAGCGTCTACGAGCGCAACATGAACCTGCTCTACGGCGAGCTGACCGCGCTCGGCTTCTCGATCGTCCGCCCCGCCGGCACGTTTTACATGTTCCCCGCCGCGCTCGAACCGGACGCCGCCGCGTTTTGCCGCAAGGCGGCCAGGCACGACCTGATCCTCGTGCCCGGCGAGACGTTCGGCGTGCCCACCCACTTCCGCATCGCCTACTGCACGGACACCGGCAAGGTCGAGCGCTCGATCGACGCCTGGCGGAAATTCGTCCGGGCGGAATACTGACGCGGCAGCTTGAACCCCCGGTTTTACGCACTGCCCGGCGGCACGAACCGCCCGCACGCCGGGGACGATTGCAACGCAAAACGAGGTCGATCCTTTCGCGCCCGCCAGGGTTTTTGACAGCCCGAAGCGCCGCACTTGTGCCGTGCGGCGCTTCTTTTCACGTCTGCGCTTCGTCCTCGCCCAGCAGCAGCCATTCCACCGTCACGCCCAGCGCCTCGGCGAGAATCGGAATCTCAAAATCCTGCACGAGGCGGATCTGCCCCTCCAGCCGGGACATGCTCGTGTCGCTGATGTCCATGCCCTTGCTCTGCAAAATGGCCACGAGCTCCTTCTGCTTCATGTTTTTTGCCTTGCGGACCCGCTCGACCTTCGCGCCGACGATATTGCGCGTGCCCCGCGGGATGGTGCGCGGCTTCGACATTGGCGCCACCTCCAAGTCCAGTATAGGCGGACTCGGCCTTGACATAATGCGAATTCCGCATTATAATAAATTTTGCGGCCGGAAAGCGCGGAAAACGTCATTTCAGGCGGCACGGCGGACGGTTTGAGCGTTCAAATGTATCTTTGACCCAATTGGCCTTGACGCCCGGCCGCACCCGCACTATAATATTCCTGCTCCCCGGGAAGCGCAGAGGGCGCTCCCGGGAGGGGGAAGATGCCTTCGGCGCGCGCCGAAATACAAGGAGGATGACCATGCTTCGAATTGAACACTTTTCCAAGACCTATTCCGGCGGGAAAAAGGCCGTGGACGACCTGAACCTGCACGTGCTGCCCGGCGAAATCGTCGGCTTCATCGGCCACAACGGCGCCGGAAAATCCACGACGCTGCGCGCGTGCGCGGGCGTGCTGGATTTCACCGAGGGCACGATCCGCATCGACGGCCACGACGTGCGGCGCGAGCCGGTGGCGGCCAAGCGCGTGACGGCATTTCTGCCGGACAACCCGGATCTGTACGAGTTCATGTCCGGCATCTCGTTTCTGAACTTCATCGCCGATCTGTACGACATTCCGGCCGGCGCGCGCACCCAGCGCATCGAAAAATACGCGGATGCGTTCGAGCTGACCGGCAACCTGGGTTCGCCCATCGGCAGCTACTCGCACGGCATGCGGCAGAAGCTGGCGCTGATCTCGGCGTTCATCCGCCAGCCAAAGCTGCTGATCCTGGACGAGCCGATGGTCGGCCTCGATCCCTCCGCCTCGCACATCATGAAGGAATTTCTGGCGGAGCTGTGCGCCGGCGGATCGTCGGTGTTCTTCTCCACGCACGTGCTGGAGGTGGCCGAGAAGCTCTGCGACAAGATCGCCATCATTAAACAGGGCGAGCTGATCCGCTATGGCGACACGGAGGACGTCGTCGGCGACTCCTCGTTGGAGAGCGTATTCCTGGAGCTGGAGGGCGAAAAGGAATGAAGAAATTCTTCGCACTGCTGAAGGTCAGCCTGCGGTCGATGCTGGTAATCAGCTCGGGCGTGGGACGCGGCAAGAAGAAAAAGGCCGTGTCCGGCATCGGCGCGGTGATATTGATCGCCGCGCTGGCGCTGTACATCTCCGGCGTCTATTCGACGCTGTTCGTGTCCGTGCTCGCGCCGGTCGGCATGGAATCGCTCGTATTCGTGTTCATGGGGATCGCCGCGCTGGTGACCGGACTGATGTTCACCGCGTTCGGCGCGAGCAGCGCCGTCTACGGCGGCAAGGACAACGACCTGCTGCTGGCGCTGCCGGTGTCGTCAACGACGCTGATGGCGGCGCGCGTGTCGGCCATCTATCTGGAAAACCTGCTGCTGTCGTTCTTCATGCTGCTGCCCGCCGGCGTGGCCTGCGCGGCGTTCGGCGCGACGCCCGAAGCGCTGACCGCCGGCTTCTGGGTGCGGCTGGTGTTGGCCGCGCTGCTGCTGCCGCTGCTGGACACGGCGCTTTCGGTGCTGGTGGGCGCGCTGCTGGCATGGCTCTCCGCGCGGATGAAGCACCGCGCGATTGCGCAAAACCTGATCATGGCCGTCTACCTGGTCGCCGTGTTCTGGTTCGCGTTCAACCTGAGCGGCATGGTGGACTCGCTCGCCCTCAATGCCGCCAACATCCGCTCGAGCCTCGGCTGGGCCGCGCCCGCCGTCTGGATGGGCGACGCCATCATGGGCGACTGGGCCGCGCTGGGCAAGCTGGCGCTCTCCTGCGTTCTGCCGTGCGCCGTGGTCGTCTATGGGTTGGGCAAGTGCTACCGCAAAGTCGTCTCGGCATTCGCAGCGAAATCCGCGCGCAATGACTACCGCCTCACCGCGCAGCGCTCGACCGGCTGCTTCCGCGCGCTGGTCAACAAGGAAGCCCGGCGGTTTTTCGGCACCCCGACCTATTTCTGGAACGCCGGCATGGGGCCGATCCTACTGGTGGCGCTGGGCGTAGTGGCGCTTATCCAGCGCGGCGCCATCGATTCCTTCATGACCGAAGTGCTCGCCGAGGCCGGAGAAATTTCGGATCTCGACTGGCTTCTGGTCGCCGTTGGCTGGGCGTTTATGGGCTTCTGCCTTTCGCTGTGCGCAATCAGTGCCCCGTCGTTCAGCCTCGAGGGCAAACAGCTGTGGCTGCTGCGCTCCGCGCCGGTCAGCGAGCAGCTGCTCATCCGAGTCAAGACGTGGTTCGAAGTGCTCGTCAGCCTGCCCTGCGCGCTGGTCAGCGCCGTCTGCCTGGCCATCGCATTTGGCATGGGCCCGCTTCAGACCGCCGCGCTGCTGGCCTTCCCGATCGTGTTCCTGATCGGCCACGCCTACTTTGGCACCCTGGTCGGATTGGCATTTGTCCGCACCGACCTCGACGATGCCGCCATCCTCAAGCGCTCGCTGCTGAGCTTCCTGTCGACGTTCGGCCCGCTGGTGCTGCTGGTCGGCGTGGGCGTTGGCGTCTGGCAGCTGATGTCGCTCCTCGCCATTGCCGCTGCGTTGGGGATTGGCTTTGCATTCCTCGCGGCGCTGTCCATCGCCTGCGCCATTGCGGTGCACGCAAAGGGTCCCGAAATGCTCCGCAAAATCTGATTCGCCGGGACGGCTCATGCGCGAAAGGACTTCGGCCCTCTCTCGCTCTGCTGCGGGCTTTATGGCTGCCTGTGCGGCGCTTCCCATCCAAAGGGAAGCGCCGCCTTTTTGTGCAATCGAACGCCAGTTTAATTGTTCGGTTCTGACGGGGGATTTTATCTATTCTTGCGGAAAATATGCTATAATACTGAAGAATGCAAACGGAAAGCGGGGAAAAGCGCATGTTTCAGCTCAAATCCGACTACCGGCCGACCGGCGACCAGCCGCAGGCCATCGAGGCGCTCACGCGCGGGCTCGAACAGGGCATGAAGCATCAGGTGCTGCTCGGCGTGACCGGCTCGGGCAAGACCTTCACCATGGCGAACATCATCAAAAACGCCAACCGCCCGGCGCTGGTCATCGCCCACAACAAGACCCTCGCGGCGCAGCTGGCCGCCGAGTTCCGCGAATTTTTCCCCGAAAACGCCGTCGGCTACTTCGTCTCCTACTACGATTACTATCAGCCCGAGGCGTACATCCCCTCGACGGACACGTTTATCGAAAAGGATTCCAGCGTCAACGACGAGATCGACCGGATGCGCCACAGCGCGACGGCGTGGCTGTCCGAGCGGCGCGACGTGGTGATCGTGGCCTCGGTCAGCTGCATCTACGGCCTGGGCGACCCGGAGGAGTACGAGAGCCTCTCCGTGTCGCTGCGCGAGGGCATGACCATCGACCGCGACGAGCTGCTGCGCCGGCTGGTGGAGATGCAGTACACGCGCAACGACTTTGAATCCGAGCGCGGAACCTTCCGCGTGCGCGGCGAAGTCATCGAGATCATCCCGGCCGCATCGCAGGAAAAGGCCGTGCGGGTGGAGATGTTCGGCGATGAAATCGACCGCATCGCCGAAGTCGAAATCGTCTCCGGCAAGGCGCTTCGGTACATGAACCACGTCATGATCTTCCCCGCCTCACACTACGCAACCTCAAAGGACAAGATGGACCGCTGTCTGGAGAGCATCGAGGAGGATCTGCAGGCCCAGCTTCAGACCTTCCGTGAAAACGGACGCCTGCTCGAAGCGCAGCGGCTGGAACAGCGCACGCACTACGACATCGAGATGATGCGCGAAATCGGCTATTGCAGCGGCATCGAGAACTATTCGCGCTACTTCGACGGCCGCCGGCCGGGCGAGGCGCCGTTCACGCTGCTGGACTACTTCCCGAAGGACTTCCTGATCTTCATCGACGAGGCGCACGTCACCATCCCGCAGATCCGCGGCATGTACAACGGCGACTACGCCCGCAAGCGCTCGCTGGTGGACTACGGCTTCCGCCTGCCCTCGGCGTTCGACAACCGGCCGCTGAAGTTTCACGAATTTGAGCAGAAGACGAACCAGCTGATCTACGTCTCCGCCACGCCCGGCCCCTATGAGATGGAGCGCGCCGAGCAGGTGGTCGAGCAGATCATCCGCCCGACCGGGCTGATCGACCCGGAGATCGTCGTCCGGCCTGCGACCGGCCAGGTGGACGACCTGCTGGGCGAGATCCGCAGCTGCGTCGAGCGAAACCAGCGCGTGCTGGTCACGACGCTGACGAAGAAGATGGCCGAGAGCCTGACGCAGTACCTGCGCGACCTCGAGGTGCGCGTCGAATACCTGCACTCCGACGTCGAGACGCTCGACCGCATCAAGCTCATCCGCGGACTGCGCACGGGCGAATTCGACGTGCTGGTCGGCATCAACCTGCTGCGCGAGGGGCTGGACATGCCGGAGGTCGCGCTGGTGGCCATCCTCGACGCGGACAAGGAGGGCTTCCTGCGCTCGGAGACGTCGCTGATTCAGACGATCGGCCGCGCGGCGCGCAACGTGGACGGCCGCGTCATCATGTACGCCGACAGCATTACGGATTCCATGATGCGCGCCATTCAGGAGACCAACCGCCGCCGCGCGCTGCAGCAGGCGTACAACGAGGCCAACCACATCACGCCGCAGACCGTGCGCAGCGCGATCCGCGAGCTGATGGAGGTCACGCGCGCCGCGGACGAGAAGTCCGAGCCGGCCATGAACGACGAGGAGCGCCGCATGGCGATCGACCGCCTCGAGGAGCGGATGATCGCCGCCGCGAACAGTCTCGACTTCGAGAAGGCCGCGAAGCTGCGCGACCAGATGCTCGCGCTCAAGGGCGAAAAGGTCATGGCCTCGGGCGAAAAGTCCCGCAAGACCCGCCGCAAGCGCATGAAGCACTGACCGCGCGCCCGGGACCGCAGAGCACGCAAAGTTTCAGACCATAAGGAGAGTTTCAATTTGATCGCCGATAAAATCTACATCAAGGGCGCGCGGGAGCACAACCTGAAAAACGTCGACCTCGAGCTTCCGCGCAACAAGCTGATCGTCATGACGGGGCTGTCCGGCTCGGGCAAGTCGTCGC
Organism: Candidatus Faecivicinus avistercoris; assembly: GCA_018716805.1. Taxonomy (GTDB): domain Bacteria; phylum Bacillota; class Clostridia; order Christensenellales; family Aristaeellaceae; genus Faecivicinus; species Faecivicinus avistercoris. Next base: position 18,675 of record DVJL01000127.1, read on the forward strand.
TCGCGTTCGACACGATCTACGCCGAGGGCCAGCGGCGGTATGTGGAATCGCTGTCCTCCTACGCGCGGCAGTTTCTGGGACAGATGGAGAAGCCGGACGTCGACTACATCGAGGGCCTCTCGCCCGCGATCTCCATCGACCAGAAGACCACCAGCCGCAACCCGCGCTCGACGGTCGGCACCGTCACCGAGATCCACGACTACCTCCGCCTGATGTACGCCCGCGTCGGCACGCCGCACTGCCCGAACTGCGGCAAGGAGATCCGCCAGCAGACCGTCGACCAGATCGTCGACAGCGTGCTCGCGCTGCCGGAACGCACGCGGCTGATGGTGCTCGCGCCGGTCGTCCGCGGCCGCAAGGGCGAGTACGTCAAGTTGCTGGAGGACATGCTCAAGCAAGGCTACATCCGCGCGCGCATCGACGGCGAGCTGGCCGAGCTGGCCGATCCGCCGAAGATGGCCAAGACGAAGAAGCACACCATCGAGATCGTCGTCGACCGAATCGCCATCCGGCCGGACATCCAGCAGCGCCTGACCGACTCCGTCGAGACGGCCATGCGGCTGAGCGGCGGGCTGGTGGTCGTCAGCGTGATCGACGGAGAGGACATGCTGTTTTCGCAGAACTACGCCTGCCCGGACTGCGGCATCTCCATCGAGGAGCTGACGCCCCGGATGTTCTCGTTCAACAACCCCTACGGGGCTTGCCCGACCTGCACCGGCCTGGGCGTGCTGATGAAGATCGACCCGGCCATCGTCATCCCGGACCGGTCGAAATCGCTCAACGAGGGTGCGATTCAGGTCAGCGGCTGGAATTCGTCCGAGCCGGACGGCATGGCGCACATGTACCTCGAGGCGCTGGCCGAGGCCTACGGCTTTTCGCTCGACGTCCCGGTGGACGAGCTGCCCGAGGAGGCGCTCGACAAAGTCCTCTACGGCACGAAGGGCGAAAAGATCCGCGTTCACTATCAGCGCGAGGGCGGCGGAGGAACGTTCAGCGCGCCGTTCGAGGGAATCATCGCCAACCTCGAGCGCCGCTACCGCGAAACGAATTCCGAGAGCATGAAGGCCGTCTACGAGGGCTACATGTCCAACGTCCCCTGTCCGGACTGCCGCGGCCGCCGGCTCAAGCGCGAGGCGCTGGCCGTGATGATCGACGGAAAGAACATCGCCGAGGTCTCCGAGATGCCGGTGCGCGACGCCCACAGCTTCTTCGCCCACCTGAAGCTCACGGAAAAGCAGCAGATCATCGCCCGGCAGATCCTCAAGGAGGTGCAGTCGCGGCTGGGATTTCTGGCCGACGTCGGGCTGGACTACCTGACGCTCGCGCGCAGCGCGTCCACGCTGTCCGGCGGCGAGGCGCAGCGCATCCGGCTGGCCACGCAGATCGGCTCCAGCCTGGTCGGCGTGCTGTACATCCTCGACGAGCCGTCCATCGGGCTGCACCAGTGCGACAACCGCAAGCTGCTGAACACGCTCAAGAACCTGCGCGACCTCGGCAACACGCTGATCGTCGTCGAGCACGACGAGGAGACGATGCTCGACGCCGACTACATCGTCGACGTCGGCCCCGGCGCGGGAATCAACGGAGGCCGGATCGTCGCCGCCGGAACGCCGCAGGAGATCATCGACAACCCGAATTCGCTCACCGGCCAGTACCTCTCCGGCCGCCGGTCGGTGCCCATTCCGGCGAGCCGCCGCAAGCCGGCCGGCTGGCTGACCGTCCGCAAGGCGCGCGCGAACAACTTAAAGAACATCACGGTCAAGTTCCCGCTGGGCGTCGTCACCTGCGTCACCGGCGTGTCCGGCAGCGGCAAGTCGTCGCTGGTCAACGAGATCCTCTACAAGTCGCTGTCGCACGCGCTCAACCGCTCCCGGCTGCGCGCCGGAGCGCACGACGGCATCGACGGCATCGAGCAGCTCGACAAGGTCATCGCCATCGACCAGTCGCCCATCGGCCGCACGCCGCGCTCGAACCCCGCCACCTACACCGGCCTGTTCGACATGATCCGCGACGTGTTCGCCTCCACGCCCGACGCCAAGGCGCGCGGATACCGCGCGAACCGCTTCAGCTTCAACGTCAAGGGCGGGCGCTGCGAAGCCTGCTCCGGCGACGGCATCATCAAAATCGAGATGCACTTCCTCTCCGACGTCTACGTGCCCTGCGAGGTCTGCCACGGCCACCGCTACAACCGCGAGACGCTCGAGGTGCGCTACAAGGGCAAGAACATCTACGAGGTGCTGGAGATGACGGTCGACGAGGCGCTCGAGTTCTTCCGCCCGCTGCCAAAGCTCGCAAACAAGCTGCAGACGATGCACGACGTCGGCCTGGGCTACGTCAAGCTCGGCCAGCCGTCCACCACGCTGTCCGGCGGCGAAGCGCAGCGCATCAAGCTGGCGACCGAGCTTTCGCGCAAGGCGACCGGCCGCACGCTGTACATCCTCGACGAGCCGACCACCGGCCTGCACGTCAACGACGTCGAGCGGCTGGACGAGGTGCTCCAGCGACTGGCCGACGGCGGCAACACGCTGGTCATCATCGAGCACAACCTCGACGTCATCAAGACGGCCGACTACATCGTCGACCTCGGCCCTGAGGGCGGCGACCGCGGCGGCACGGTGGTCGTCAAGGGCACGCCCGAGCAGGTCGCCGCCTGTCCGGACAGCCGCACGGGCGAATATCTGGCAAAGATCCTGAAGCGGCCGTAAAGGAAACGGCGCAGGCGCTGCGAAGAAGCTGCCGCGCGCCTGTGGGAGATTTCAGAGAACGCGGCAAACGGGAACCGGACGACCGACTAGACCGTACAAAGGAGTATGATTCATGTCTGCCCCCTCTTTCCTGCTTCGCGCCCGCCGGACGCTGATCGGCGACCGCGCGTTCTACTCGATGGTGCTGATGATCGTCGTGCCGATGATCGTCCAGAACGCCATCACGAACTTCGTCAGCCTCCTGGACAACATCATGGTCGGCCGCGTCGGCACGGAGCCGATGGCGGGCGTGTCGATCACCAATCAGCTGCTGACCGTGTTCAACCTGTGCGTATTTGGCGGCATGTCCGGCGCGGGGCTGTTCGCAGCGCAGTATGCCGGCGCGGATGATCTCGGCGGCGTGCGCAGCTGCTTCCGGTTTAAGCTGTACCTGAGCGTGCTGCTGACCGTGCTCGGCGTCGCGGTATTCGCAATCGCCGGAGAGCCGCTTATTTCGCTGTACTTAAACGACGGCGAGGGCTCGGCGCGCGCCGCGGAGACGCTCGGCCACGGCATGGACTACCTGCGCGTGATGCTCTGGGGTCTGGCGCCGTTCGCGGTCACACAGGCGTATGCGAGCACGCTGCGCGAGACCGGCGAGACGACGCTGCCGATGCTGTCCGCCATCGCCGCCGTGCTGGTCAACCTGACGTTCAACTACATCCTCATCTACGGCCACCTCGGCGCGCCGGCGATGGGCGTGCGCGGCGCGGCGATCGCCACGGTGCTGTCGCGCTACGTCGAGCTGGCCGTCATCGCCGCGGCCTCGCATCTGAATCCGAAGCGCTACCCCTTCCTGCCCGGCGCGTACCGGTCGCTGCGCGTGCCGGCGGAGCTGGTCCGGCGCATCATCGTCAAGGGAATGCCTCTGATGGTCAACGAGGCGCTCTGGTCGCTGGGCGTCGCGACGCTGGCGCAGTGCTATTCGCTGCGCGGACTGGAGGTCGTCGCCGCGCTGAACATCTCCAACACGGTGGCCAACCTGTTCAACGTGGTCTTTCAGTCGATGGGCAATGCGACCGCCGTCGTCGTCGGTCAGGCACTGGGCGCGCGCGACGCAAACCGGGCAAGGGATCACGCATGGAAACTGACTGCGTTCAGCGTCGCCGGCTGCGTCGCGATGGGGCTGCTGCTCGCCGCCGCTTCCCCGTTCATCCCGCTGATTTACAACACCGAAGCGTCCATTCAGGCGCTCGCCACGCGGCTTTTGCTGGTCTGCGGAGGATGTATGCCGCTGTTTGCCTTTGCAAACTGCTGCTACTTCATCCTTCGCTCCGGCGGCAAGACGGGCATTACGTTCGTGTTCGACTGCATGTTTTCGTGGGTAGTCAGCATCCCGCTGGCCTATCTGCTGGTGCACAGCACGGCGATGAACATCGTCGCTGTCTACCTCTGCGTCCAGCTGGCAGATTTCATCAAGTGCGTGCTGGGCTTTGTGCTGGTGCGGCGCGGCATCTGGATTCAGAACATCGTCGCGGGCGCATAGCGCAGGGAAACCCGCGCCGGTTCCGGCCCGTCCGTGCAGCACGGGCAAAGCGGACGGCAAAGGCAATGGCCGCTGATTTTGCCCGCCCGGATGGTTTCCGGATTTGCGGGAGGCAAGTCTGCGCCCTCCGAAGCGCTGCTTCGGAGGGCACGAGGGCTTACCGGCCGAACAGCTGCACCCAGTGCGTCACGCCGTTGACCTGCAGCGCCGCGACGCCGATCGCCGTGTAGCTGCCGCGCAGGATGTTCCGGCGATGGCCGCTGGACGTCAGCCACGCCGCCATCACGCGGCTGGCCGAGTTGTGGCCGCGCGCGATGTTCTCGGCAAAGGCCGCCGGCGAGACCGTCGACCACGAGCTGCCGTCCGGGCGCGTGTGGCTGAACGATTCGGTCAGCTCCTGTGCGCGCACGCGGGCAGCTTCGGTCAGCTCTGCGCTGACCGTCACCGGCGACAGGCCGTACTTCGCGCGCTCCGCGTTGACCTCGTCAACCACCTGCGCGGCCATGTCGTCCCGCCACTGGCTCGTGCCAGCGGCATGCAACGGCACAAAGCCGGCCGGACAAACCGGCTGCCCGCTCGCCAGGCTGGCGGGCACAAGCAGCGCAATCGCGAGTACGAGGGCGGTGATTCTCCACTTTTTCATGGGGACCAACTCCTTTTGTAATCGTTTTGAAATATATTTCATGTTTATTTTATAATTATTCCACGGAATTGTCAACCACTTTTTGGCTGATTTCCATAAATTACCAATTCCCTTCTCCAACCCAAACTGCGAAATGGAGCGTTGCCCAATGAAGGAAACGGACAGTCTTCGCGCCGATGTGGCGCTGGTCCGGCGAGGTCTCGCGCCGAGCCGCGAGCGCGCGCAGGCGCTGATCGCCGCGGGGCTGGCGATGCAAAACGGCCGGAAGATCGCGCGCAGCTCGGCGCGGGTTTCGGAAGCCGACCGGCTCGAAGTGACCGGAAGCGACCTGCCCTACGTCGGCCGCGGCGGATTCAAGCTGGCGCGTGCGCTGGAGGCGTTCGGCATTGCGCCCGCCGGGCAGGTCTGCATGGACATCGGTGCCTCGACCGGCGGATTTACGGACGTGCTGCTGCGCGCGGGGGCCAGGCTCGTCTACGCCATCGATGTCGGCTCGAACCAGCTCGCCCCTGAACTGTGCGCCGACCCGCGCGTGGTGAGCATGGAGCAGACGAACGCCCGCGCGCTGCGGCCGGAGATGTTTGAGCTGGCGCCGTCGCTGGGAGTCATGGACGTGTCGTTCATCTCCATCCGGCTGATTCTGCCGTCCGCCCTCGCCGTGCTCGGCGCACACGGGCGCATGGTCGCGCTGATCAAGCCGCAGTTTGAGGCTGGGCCGAGCCGCCTGGGCAAGAAGGGCGTGGTGACCGACCCCGCCGTGCACGCTGAAGTGCTTCGCGAGGCGGTCGCGTTCGCGCCGTCGCTCGGCTGGCGCATCCGCGCGATCGAGCCCTCCCCCATCCTTGGCGGGTCGGGCAACCTCGAGTTTCTCGCAGATTTCGTGCCCGACGGCGCTTCGCAGGAACCGCCGGTCGGCGAAGACCGCATCCGCGAGGTGGTTCGCGCAGCCCACCGCCTCCGCCGCGGAACGGGCGCCGGGCGGTGAGCGCACCTCGATTCCACATCGCCGAGTTCAGGGAGGGAAGCTATGGAGATCCGCGTATTGCAATATTTCCTGGCCATTGTGCGCGAGGAGAGCATCAGCCGCGCGGCGGAATCGCTGCACGTCACACAGCCGACGCTGAGCCGGCAGATCGCCCAGCTGGAAGAGGAGATCGGCGCGAAGCTGTTCGAGCGCGGAGCCAAGCGGATTGCGCTGACGCGAGAGGGCATGCTGCTGAGGCGGCGCGCGCAGGAAATCCTCGCGCTCGTCGACAAGACCAGCGAGGAGCTTTCGCAGCAGAACCAGCAGCTCGAGGGGCGGATCGCCATCGGCTGCGGCGAAATCGCCTCCGTAGAGCAGCTCACGGAGCTGATGAACCGCTTTCACGCCGTCCACCCGCTCGTGCACTTCGATCTCTTCACCGCAAACGCCGATCAGGTTCGCGAGCGAATGGACCGCGGCCTACTGGACATCGGGCTTCTGCTCGAGCCGGTGAACATCGAGCGCTACGCCTTCGTCCGGCTGGACGTCCGCGAGCGCTGGTGCGCCCTCATGCCGCCGAACCATCCGCTGGCCGCGAAGAATTCCGTCACCCGCGAGGACCTCGCGGCGCTTCCGCTCATCCTCCCGCGGCGGCAGGGCGTGCAGGCGGAGCTTGCCAGCTGGTTCGGCCCGCAGTTTGAACGGCTCAACGTCGTCTGCACCAGCAATTTCACCTCCAACGCGGCCGCGCTCGTCCGGCATGGCCTCGGCTGTGCGCTCGTCATCGAAGTGCCCGCGCCGCTCTGGAATGCCGAAACCATCGCCTGCCGGCCGCTCGCACCGGAGCTGACCGCGACCAGCGTGCTCGCATGGAAGCGCGAACAGCCCTTCAGCCCGGCGGTCACCGAATTCATCGCCTACACCCGCGCGCGCCTGAGCGGCGCGGCGCAATCCCAGTAGGAGGCGGTCGCCTTGGAAATTCGCGTCTTAAAATACTTCCTGATGGTCGCGCGCGAGGAGAACATCACCCGCGCGTCGCAGCTGCTGCACGTCACGCAGCCAACGCTCTCCCGCCAGCTGATGCAGCTGGAGGACGAGCTGGGCGTCAAGCTGTTCCAGCGCGGCAGCCACCGCATCGTGCTGACCGAGGACGGCATGCTATTGCGCCGCCGCGCGCAGGAAATCGTCGATCTGGCCGACCGCACGGCGCGCGATTTTGCCCGCGGGCAGGGCGAGCTGTCCGGGGAGATCAACCTGGGCGGCGGCGAGACGCGCAGCATGGCGCTGATCTCGCAGATGATCGCCGCGCTCTTAAAGGAGCATCCGCGGGTGCGCTGCAAGCTGTTCAGCGGAAATGCCGACAGCATCAAGGAGCGCATCGAAAGCGGCCTGCTCGACCTCGGACTGCTGGTTGAGCCGGTGGACATCTCGCGGTATGAGTTCATCCGCCTTCCCGTCCGCGAAGAGCGCGGCGTGCTGGTTCGCGCGGATTCGCCGCTGGCCGGGCGGCCGTTCGTCACCCCGCAGGACCTGATCGGCGAGCCGCTGATGCTCTCCGACCGGACGCCCGTGCAGAACGAGCTGATGAACTGGTTCGGCGACGAGGCCGGGCACGTCAACGTCGTGACGACCTACAACCTGCTCTACAACGCCGCGATGATGGTGCGGGCGGGCGTCGGCATCGCGCTGTGCATCCGGCTGGACTGCGAATACGATGGGCTGCGCTTCCTGCCGCTCTCGCCGCCGCTGGACATGCACTCTGTGCTGGTCTGGAAGAAGAGCCACGTGTTCTCGCCCACCGTCGCGGCATTTCTGGAACACGTCAGAACATGCTTGAAAAGCATGAAAGATAATCCAATATAAGCATTAGACATTTCATCGAATTCGGCTTACAATAAAGGCGTCCCGAAAGGGGCGCCGATTTTGTGCCGAAAGAGGGAACGATGATGAAGAAGAATCTGGGAAGCACGCTTGCGCTGTATCCAATGCCGCTGGTGGTCGTGGGCGCAATGGTCGACGGCCAGCCGACGTGGACGCTGGCAGGGCATGTCGGCATTCTGGGACACGACCGCGTGCTCGTCAGCTTGGCAAAAGTTCACTACATCAACCGCGGAATCCGCGAAACCGGTGCCCTGTCGATCAATCTGGTGGATGAGCCAATGCTCCCTGAAGCGGATTACGTCGGTAGCGTCAGCGGCGCAAATATCGACAAATCCGGTGTGTTCGCTTCGACTGTGGGCGCAGGCGGTGCTCCGGTCGCCGGTTGCGCAAAGGTCAGCATGGCCTGCAACGTTGCAGACATCTATGAAACGCAGGGCTTTGACAACTTCATTCTCGAAATCCGCGCCACCTACGCCGACGAAGCCATTCTCAACGAAGCCGGCAAAATCGATTACAGCCGGTTCCATCCCGTGCTCTTTGAGATGCCAACATACGCTTACCTGCGCGCCAGCGAGCCAATCGCGAAATGCCTGTCGCTTCAGCACAGCGAAAGCGAACGCCCATGATGCGCGAGGAAGCGAGCCGGCGCTATATGATCCCGGCCGAAATTCTGGACGAATACGAAAGATGGGGACTGTGCGCGTCGGTCAAGCAGGTCATGGGCTGCTGGCAATACGATGAGCGCGATCTCGAACGGCTGAGCCTGATCATGGCGCTGCACGACATCGGCTTTTCCGCCGCCGAGGTCGAGGCGTACATGCGGCTCGCGCTCGCCGTGGACGACACCTCCGCCCAGCGCCTGAAGATGCTCGAGCGGCTGCGCAGCCAGACGCTCGACGAAATCCACCTGCGCGAGCGTCAGCTCGACCGGCTGGACTATCTGCGCCACAGGCTGAACCAGGGAACGCCCTTTTTGCAGGAGGATGCAAAATGATTCACGAAACCATCCCGATCCACGGCGGCACGGCGTCGCTCGTCACCTACATCCACGACCGCTCCGAGCAGTCCGACTTCCAGCGCCACAACCGCCCGGCCATCATCGTCCTGCCCGGCGGCGCCTACGCCTACCTGTCCGACGCGGAGGGCGAGCCGGTCGCGCTGACCTTCCTGAAGGAGGGCTTCAACACCTTTGTGCTGCGCTATTCCGTCGGCGACGCCTGCACCTACCCGGAGATCCTCGAAGAGGTCTCGCTGGCCGTCTGGACGGTGCGCAGCCGCGCGGCGGAGTGGAACATCGATCCAAACGCCATCGTGCTGATGGGCTTTTCGGCCGGCGGCTGCCTGAGCGCCATGTCCGCCACGCAGTGGAACACGCCCGGGCTGGCCGAGCGCCTCGGCGTGCCCGAGCGGGGCATCCGCCCCGACGCGGCGGTCATCGCCTACGCGGCATGGGACAACGCGAACACCATCCAGCGCGACCCGAAGTACTTCAACCCCGAGTGCGCCAAGATCGCGCTCGACTGCACACCGGAGCTCGACTTCATCAATTATGCCGGCAAGCACATGCCGCCGCTGTTCATCTGGCACAACCGGTACGACCGGTATGTCCCGGCCATCAACCCGGTGATGATCGCCGCAAAGATGCTGGAGCTCGATCTGCCGTTTGAGCTGCACATCTTCCAGGGCGGCGAGCACGGCATGTCCGTGTGCAACGCCCTCAGTTCGAGCGGCGAGCGCTCGCGCAGGCTGAACGCGGAGAACCCGAACGTCGCCCAGTGGGTGCCGCTGTGCGTCAACTGGATCAACGGCCTGTTCGCGCAGGCAGAGAACGGAAAGGAGTCCACACGATGAAATACACGAAGCTTGGAAACTCGGATCTGAACGTCTCCCGCATCTGCATGGGCTGCATGGGCTTTGGAGACGCGGGCAACGGCCAGCACAGCTGGACGATCGACGAGGCGCATTCCCGCGAGATCATCCGCCGCGGGCTGGAGCTGGGCGTCAACTTCTTCGACACCGCCATCGCCTATCAGAGCGGCACGAGCGAGCAGTATCTCGGCCGCGCGCTGCGCGATTTCGCCCGGCGCGAGGACGTCGTGGTCGCCACGAAGTTCCTGCCGCGCACGCCGGAGGAGATCGCCGCCGGCGTCTCCGGACAGGAGCACATCCGGCGGATGCTCGACAAGAGCCTCGAGAACCTCGGCATGGACTACGTCGACCTGTACATCTACCACATGTGGGACTATCAGACGCCGCTGCGCGACATCCTGGAGGGGCTGAACGACGCCGTAAAGGCCGGCAAGGCGCGATACATCGGCATCTCCAACTGCTTTGCCTGGCAGCTGGCCAAGGCGAATGCGCTGGCCGAGCGCGAGGGCTGGACGAAGTTCGTGTCCGTTCAGGGCCACTACAATCTGATCTTCCGCGAGGAAGAGCGCGAGATGGTTCCCTACTGCCGCGAGGAGAACATCGCCCTGACGCCCTACAGCGCGCTGGCCGGCGGACGGCTGTCCAAGCACCCGGGCGAGACGTCGAAGCGGCTGGAGCAGGACGCCTACGCGCACCTGAAGTACGACGCCACCGCCGCGCAGGACGCCGCGATCATCGCCCGCGTGGCCGAGCTCGCCGACGGGCGCGGCGTGAACATGACGGAGATCTCGCTTTCGTGGCTGCTGACGAAGGTCACGTCGCCCGTCGTCGGCGCGACAAAGCTGCATCACATCGAGGGCGCGGCGCGCGCCGTCGACCTCCAGCTCACCGATGAGGAGATCGCATCCCTCGAGGCGCCCTATGTGCCGCACCGGCTGGTCGGCGTGATGGCGCAGAACACGCCCGCCGCCGCGAAGGACGAGCACGTCTGGTCGACGGGCAGCCAGAAGATCTGACTTCCACTGAAACGAAAACAGGAGGCGAATCACTGTGAATCTGCATCAGACGGATCCGGAATTTATGGAGCGATATGAGCGCTTTGCCGGCGACGAGGTCGTCCACGAGCCGGGGCAAACGCTCGACGCGCGCACGCGCCACATGGCGATCCTCGCCGCGCTGCTCGGCTGTCAGGGCATCGACGAATTCCGCGAGGCGCTGCCGCGCGCGCTGGACGAGGGCATCACGCCGGTCGAGGTAAAGGAGATCGTCTATCAAGCGGTCGACTACCTCGGAATGGGGCGCGTCCGCCCGTTCCTGACGGCAGCGAACGACGTGCTCGCCGCGCGCGGCGTCGAGCTCCCACTGCCCGGCCAGGCCACCACTTCGATGGACGACCGTCTCGAGAAGGGCGCGCAGGCGCAGGCGGAGATCTTCGGTCCGCAGATGCTCGAGGCGTGGAAGCAGGGCCACATCAACCGCTGGCTGGCGGCGAACTGCTTTGGCGACTACTACACCCGCACCGGCCTGACGCTCGCGCAGCGCGAGATGATCACCTTCTGCTTCCTGATGGCGCAGGGCGGCTGCGAGCCGCAGTTGACCGCGCACGCCAGGGGCAACATGAACCTCGGCAACGACGCGGCATTCCTGACGCGCGTGGTGTCGCAGTGCCTGCCCTACATCGGCTATCCGCGCAGTCTCAACGCCATCGCCTGCATTGGAAAGGCATCTCAGCAATAAAATATCAGAGGAGGAATCACTATGTCCGAGAATACGGCCTTTGCACCGCTGTTTCATCTGGGAAATCCGAACGACGCCTTTGCGCAGTACTTCAGCGGCAACAGCTACCTTCAGCCCCTCGCGCCCGCGGTCGCCAACGTGACCTTTGAGCCGGGCTGCCGCAACAACTGGCACATTCACCACGCCTCGAAGGGCGGCGGGCAGATCCTGCTGTGCACCGACGGCGAGGGCTGGTATCAGGAATGGGGAAAGCCCGCACAGGCGCTCCGGCCCGGAGACGCGGTGACGATCCCCGCCGGCGTCAAGCACTGGCACGGCGCGGCGAAGGACAGCTGGTTCGCCCACATCGCCATCTCCGTCCCCGGCGAGAACACCTCGAACGAGTGGCTGGAGCCGGTCAGCGACGCGGAATACGACGCGCTGTAATCCCGCCCGCGCCGCAAAGAAACCGCAGCCTCGAAACCATGGAGCGCCGCGCCCGCGGCGTTTCCAAAGCGAATACGACCATACGACGGCGCCGCGCGAGAGGAATCAACGCGGCGCCCGCCGCTTTTCCGGCCGTCCCGTCAACGCGCCCGCGTCTGCCACGTCAAAGGAGGAAAACGCATGTCACGCATCGCCCTTTTTGCATTGATCTGTCTGGTCTTTTGCGCACCGGCGCTTTCCGAAGCGGCGGGCGGCGCGCTGCCCGAAGTGTTGGTGACGTCGGACACGTCGATGGACGGCCTGATGAACCTCTACCATGCCGTCGCCAGCAAACACGATCCCGAGGACATTCTCGCGGTGCGCCCGCTCAGCGCTCAGGGTTCGGAGGATTTGTCCGAGCTGTTCGCGGCCGACCCGGAATGCGCCGCCGGACAGCGCCTGAAGATCGCCGTGCCCGGCGCGGAGCCGATCGCCCTCGGCGATTCGGAGGGAGAAATCATCCACGTCCAGCTGCTCGGCCTGTCCGGTTCGCCGTCGGAAGTGGACTGTCTGGCCGCTTCGCTCGACCCGGAAGCGCTGTCCTGCGCCTCCGACATGCTCGAACAGCATGCAAACAGCGCCGGCGCGGACCTTCGGGACATCGTCGATGAAGCCGCCGGCGACGGCGCAGAAAGCGGAAAGTTCCTGCTGATGAACATCGATCCGGCGGAGTAACCTCCCCGCAGCGCCGGTTTGAGGAAACCCACGCGTCCCCTTTCCGCCGCTGGGGCGTCCCGAGTTCCGGATTCGCGCCACCAAGCCCGCAAATTTCCGCCAGAACCGGCAGCCCCGAAGCCGCCGCCCCTTTCAATCCCGTCCGCAAAGAGACCGCCCCTCGCGAGCCTGAATCGGTTCGTGAGGGGCGGCAGGCTGTCAAAAAAGATAAGCAGAACAGCCAGTAAAATCAAATCCGGCGACATGCGCGGCGGATTTGCGATATTTTTCTGAAGGGAAATCTCATTTCCCGGAAGAAAAATATCTACCTTGCACAATTTGCGACC
>DVJL01000128.1 GCA_018716805.1 Candidatus Faecivicinus avistercoris
CCCAGATCGCGCGCGGCGCGGCGGGCCGAGCCCTCTTCCAACGGGCACATGCCGCCCTTTCCCGGCGCGCCGGTGGGGTTCTCCGGGCTGATGGAACGCGTCTTTGCGTTCCCGATGCGGTACAGTGCGGACATTTCCTGCATTGTCATCCTCTCCTCTTTCATGGAATTCGCAAATATCCATCCCGCAGTGTACCGGGATGCCGCCGCACCGGCAGGCGCTCCGATCGCAGGATCAAAGCTGTCGTCCTCGTCGCTGCGCGCTCTTCGGGCTCACTGCTTCGACCGTCAGGCTTCGATTGCGTCGATCTCCTCCAGCCACAGCGCCGCACAGGCATCCGAGGGCATCCGCCAGTCACCGCGCGGCGAAAGCGTCGCGGAGCCGACCTTCGGGCCATCGGGCAGACAGGAGCGCTTGAACTGCTGGGCGAAGAAGCGGCGGAAGAACGTGCGCAGCCACTTGAGCACGGTCTGGGCATCGTAACTTTCGCCAAACGCATGGCGCGCGAGGCGATAGATCTTCTTCGGCGAGAAACCGAAGCGCAGCGTGTAGTAGAGAAAGAAATCGTGCAGCTCGTAGGGGCCAACGAGGTCCTCCGTCTTCTGCTGGATCTTGCCCTGTGCGTCGGCGGGCAGCAGCTCAGGCGAGACCGGCGTATCGAGGATGTCGTACAGCACCTTCGCCAGTTCCGGCGCGCTGCGCCCGGCTTCGTAGCGCACGATATAGCGCACGAGCGTCTTGGGAACGCCGGCGTTGACGCCGTACATCGACATGTGGTCGCCGTTGTAGGTCGCCCAGCCCAGCGCCAGCTCGGACAGATCGCCCGTGCCGACCACAAAGCCGCCCATCTGGTTGGCGATGTTCATCAGCACCTGCGTGCGCTCACGCGCCTGGCCGTTTTCGTAGGTGACGTCGTGCACGGCCTCGTCGTGGCCGATGTCCTGAAAGTGCTGGCGGACGGCGGCGGTGATGTCGACCTCCTTGAACGTCACGCCCATCTGCCCGCACAGCTTCTCCGCATTGGAGCGCGTGCGCTTCGTCGTGCCAAAGCAGGGCATCGACACGGCGACGATGTCCCTGCGGCTGCGGTTGAGCAGATCCATCGTCCGCGCCATGACCAGAAGCGCCAGACAGCTGTCCAGCCCGCCGGAAATGCCGACGACGATCGCCTTCGCGCGCGTATGCTCGACGCGCTTCTTCAGCCCATAGCTCTGGATGCGCAGGATCTCCTCGGCGCGCTCGGCGATCTGGTCGTCCGAAGCCGGGACAAACGGCGTGCGCGCAAAGGTTCGCGTCAGCGCCGTCCGCTCGAGCGGCATGGAGAACTCGACCTCCATGGCGCAGGGACAAGCGTCGGCGGAGACGTAGCTCGGCATCTTGTGGCGCTCGATGAGCATGCGCTCGACGTCGATCTCGGTGGCGATCAGGTCGTCCGCGCCAAAGGGCGGGTTTTCCGCCAGCCGCGCGCCGTTTTCACAGATCAGGTTGTGCTGCGAAAACACCATGTCCTGCGTGGATTCCCCGCAGTCGGCGTTGGCGTAGACGTAGCCGCAGATCAGGCGCGCCGACGTCGATTCGATCAGCATCTGCCGGTATGCGCGCTTGCCGATGACCTCGTCGGACGCCGACGGGTTCGCGATGACCGTCGCGCCGCACTGGCAGAGCATCCGCGAGGGCGGATCGGGCGTCCAGACGTCCTCGCAGAGCTCGACGCCGACGGCAAACGCCGGCAGCTCCCGGCAACGGAAGATCAGCCGGCGTTCGAACGGAACAGCCACATCGCCCACGCGAATCTCGCCCGGACGCAGCATGCAGTCGCCGGAGGTAAACTGGCGCTGCTCGTAGAACTCGCCGGAATTGGGCAGATAGGTCTTGGGAACCATGCCGAGCACTTCCCCATCATACACCACGGCCGCGCAGTTGTACAGCCGCCCGCCCTCGCGAACCGGCAGCCCGAACACGACCAGCAGCTTACGGCCCCGCGTAAATTCCGCAATTCGGATCAGTTCCTCGCGCGCAGCGCGCAGCAGCGTTTCCGAATAGAACAGATCGCCGCAGGTATAGCCGGTCAGGCACAGCTCGGGCAGCACGAGCAGGCGCGCGCCCTGTTCGTCCGCGCGGCGGATGAGCGCCTCAATCGCGCCAGCGTTCGCGCGCACGTCGGCGACGGCAATCCGCGGCGACCCCGCGGCGACTTTGACAAACCCCGTTTCCATGTGCAACCTTCCTTTGCATCCATTTCTGATTGGTATTATACAGGAAAACCCCGCTTCGCGCAAGGAAAGTTTGCGCGCAGAGCGCGGCCGCCAGCACCAGCCCACGCTCCGTAAAACACACCGCTTTCGTGTCCGGCAGCCGGTGCCTGCCAATCTCCCTTGGATGACGAAGATTGACATCATTGTTATATAATGGTATAATAATAGCTGAGTTTGAGTCTGCTTCAAAGGCAGGCAAACGGCATTTGCCATTTTTGAGGAGGAAAGACGATGAAGAAACTGCTCGCAACCCTGTTGTGCCTCGTCGTGCTCATGACGGGCGCCGCGGCATTCGCGGAGGAATCCGGCATCTGGTCGATGCGCGCGTACAACGATGACAATGGCAACCCCACCGATGAAAGCTACATCATCAGCACGGAAATCACCGGCGCCTACTGCGACGAAGAGACGATCGGCGGCGCGCTGTCCGCCTACGTCTACTGCGAAAAGAGCGACGGTGAATTCTACATCAGCTTCCGCCTGATTGAAGACGGCACGATCGTAGAAAATGCCGACGATGAGACGCGTTACTACAACGTTGCGATGCTGGACAACTACGGCGAGCTCTACGAATTTGAAGGCACCATGTCGGCCGGGAACCGCGACGTCTACTTCTTCGCCGACGGCGAGTCGACCGAGCTCATCCGGGCGCTGAACCGCGATGGTTCGCTGCGCTTCGCGCTGACCGACGCGAGCAACCCGATGGTCCGCTATGACTTCGCCCTCGAAGATACCGCGGGCTTTGCCGATCTGGTCAAGGCAATGGGCTATTGACGCCGGTTTGAAGGCGCGCCACAGGGCGCGCCTTTTCTTTGTCCTGCGCCTTGCGGAAGCCCGGCGAATGTGATAAAATGGAAAGGGGTGGATTTGTGAACCGAACAGATTATCTGGCCTTTTGCCGCGGGATTCCCGGAACAGTCGTCGACCAGCCGTTTCAGGACGACTTTGTCTCCACCATCGCGCGGCATGTGGATACGGGCAAGTGGTTCGCCGCGATCCTCCGCCACGACGGCCGCGATTTCGTCAACCTGAAGTGCGACCCGGTCGAGGCGGATTTCCTGCGCGGCGCCTACGCCGGCATCACACCCGCCTACCATATGAACAAGACCCACTGGATCACCGTCTACTTTGATTCCGACGTTCCGGACGAACTGCTCCGCTCGCTGACGATGTCCAGCCTTCGCCTGACAGGTGCTCGCGGCCGGCGCTTAACCCAACGCTGATTCGGTCTTGACAAATCCGGCGCTTCATTGTGATAGAATAGAAACAGAGTTTTCCGCATGGGAGGATGAATGGATGGAGATTTTACGCAAGAAGATCGGCTTTATCTGCGATATGGATGGCGTGATCTACCACGGCAACCGCCTGTTGCCCGGCGTGAAGGAATTTGTCGAATGGCTCTACAGAGAGAAGAAGCGCTTCCTCTTCCTGACCAATTCCAGCGAGCGTACGCCCCGGGAGCTTCAGCAGAAGCTGTCGCGAATGGGACTTGAAGTGGACGAAAAGCACTTCTACACCAGCGCGCTGGCCACGGCAAAGTTCGTCAGCCAGCAGGCCCCGGGCTGTAGCGCCTACGTCATCGGCGCGCCGGGATTGTACAACGCCATTTACGAGGCGGGAATCACGATCAACGACGTCGATCCCGACTACGTCATCGTCGGCGAAACGCAGAATTACAACTACGAGAGCATCCTTCACGCCGTAGAGCTCATCAACCGCGGCGCAAAGCTGATCGGCACGAACACCGATCTGACCGGCCCGTCTGAGCGCGGCATCATCCCCGCCTGCCGCGCGCTGATCGCGCCGATCGAGCTGACCACCGGCATGAACGCCTATTTCGTCGGCAAGCCCAACCCGCTGATGATGCGCACGGGTCTGCGCCTGCTGGACGTCCATTCCGAGGACGCGGCCATCGTCGGCGACCGAATGGACACGGATATCATCGCCGGCATTGAATCCGGCCTCGACACGGTTCTCGTGCTGTCCGGCGTCACCCGCCGCGAGGATCTCGCCAAATACCCCTATCGCCCGCGCCATGTGCTCAACGGCGTCGGTGAAATTCCCCCGGGAAAGTAAACGGACCGATAGAAATGCACCAGAGGGAGAAAACGAATGTTTTCTCCCTCTGGCTTTTCTCAAAGCTGTCACCATTCGCGCCATTGCTCGGTAATGTCTTCCTCGGCATTTTGCAATCCGCTTTCGACTGCTGCGCCCTGGATGACCTCCCAGATCGCCTCGCGCTCGCCGGTCTCGATCAGCGCGCCCCCGGTCGACTCGTTCAGCTCGTTGAGCGCAAGCACGCACGCCTTCACCTGTTCGAGGATGTCGCTGTCCGACGGATGCTTCAGCCGCTCCAGAGCCTTCAAATATTCCTTGAGAATCCGTTCGCACTTTCGGACGTCCGCGCGGGTCGCCGATGCCTCTTCCTCATCCTCCAGAAACTCCAACATCGCCGGAACGACTTCCTCGGCGATCATCTCGCGGTATTCGGTCAGCCTGCCCATCTGATCCTCCTGTTTTGCCCTGATGTGAAAAAGAAGGCCGCGGAAAACCCACAGCCCTCTCAAACCAGTCAAAATTACTTGCCGAAGTAGCGCGCGAGCAGGCCGGCGAACGCCTTGCCATGGCGGGCCTCGTCGCGAGCCATCTCGTGCACGGTGTCGTGGATGGCGTCGAGGTTCGCGGCCTTCGCCATCTTGGCCAGCTCGACCTTGCCGGCGGTCGCGCCATTCTCGGCCTCGACGCGCATCTCAAGGTTCTTCTTGGTGGAGTCGGTCACGACTTCGCCCAGCAGCTCGGCGAACTTCGCGGCGTGCTCGGCCTCTTCGTAAGCGGCCTTCTCCCAGTACAGGCCGATCTCCGGATAGCCTTCGCGATGCGCGACGCGCGCCATCGCCAGATACATGCCGACCTCGGAGCACTCGCCCGCGAAGTTGGCGCGCAGACCCTCCTTGATCTCCTCGGGAACGTCCTTCGCGACGCCGACGACGTGCTCGGCCGCCCAAGTCATGTCACCCTTCTGCTCGACGAACTTGGAAGCCGGAACGCCGCACTGGGGGCACTTCTCCGGGGGCGTCTCGCCTTCATAAACGTAACCGCAAACGCTGCAAACCCACTTCTTCATGATGATATCCTCCTTATGTGATGTTGTACAATGTCCAATGAGTGCTCGTGCCTCATGACTATTATATACCCATATATCCGTTTGCAAAACAATCAATTCAGGATAAATAATGTTAAAAATTGGAGAATCCGCATCACGTCGCCGGAAGATCCGCCATTCAACCGCCAGGACAACGCCGGATGCGGCGGCGCGATCCACTCTCCTATTCCAGCGGCGGCGCAAACTTCTCCTGATGCACGCGCCGGTTGATATAGCCGCGAAACAGCCTCGCGGCTTCCGGCCACTCCGGCCGGTCGTTCACCATCGGCACCTTCTCAAACTGTGTCCTCGGCAGCTTCATGATGATCCGACGGGCGCCGTTGCTGATCCGAGGCGCGCCCGACGGGCACGACAGGCAGACCGCGCCGCCGAGCGATGCATCGAACCGCGCGTCGCCGCCGACCGGCCGGCCGCAGCGCACACAGGCATCCATCCGCGGCGAAAAGCCGAGCTGCGCCATCAGATGCAGCTCAAACGCCATCGTCAAGAGCGCCGGGGGCAGGTCGGAATAGCTCAGGTGGGCCAGCGCCTTGAGCGAAATCAGAAACAGCTCCGCCGCGGGCACGTCCGGCACGACCGTCGCCTCGAGCAGCCGAAGCCAGTAGGCGCCGTGGATGAGCCGGTCGTAGTCGGTGCGCAGCGGATAGAAGTTTTCCTTGATCTCGCACTGATCGATGCTCATCCGCCCGCGCCGGGAATAGAGCTGATAGATCCCGCTGGTAAACGGCTCGACGGCGTTGACCAGCGGCGACTTCGCCCGCCGGCAGCCGCGCGCGATGGCGTCCAGCCGGCCGTTTTCCGGCGTGAACAGCGTGACCATCCGGTCGTAGTCGCCGTAGTCGGCATGGCGGAGCACCAACCCGGGCGTGTTCAGCGCGGACATCAGTCGTCCTCGTAGCCGAGCGTGCGCAGATCGCTGGCGCGATTGCGCCATCCCTCGCGCACCTTGACCCACAGCTGGAGCATCACCTTCGTCCCCAGCAGGCGCTCGATGTCCACGCGCGCCTGGCTGCCGATCCGGCCGAGCATCGCGCCCTGCTTGCCGATGATGATCGACTTGTGCGACGCGCGCTCGCAATAGAGGTTGGCATGGATCTCGGTCAGCGTCGGGCTGACCTTCTTGATTTCGAGCATCTCGACGCCGACGCCGTGCGGAATCTCGTCGCGCAAGTTGTTCAGCGCCTTCTCGCGGATGATCTCCGCGCACATGACGCGCTCCGGCTGGTCGGTAATCATGTCGTCCGGAAAGTACTTCGGCCCTTCGGGCATCGCCGCGACGAGCAGGCGAAGCAGGTCGTCCACGTTGTCGCCCCGCTTGGCCGACACGGAGACAATCGTGTCGAACCTGCAGTCGTTCAGCGTCGCCAGCTGGGGCATCAGCTTCTCCGGCGTCACGAGGTCGGTCTTGTTGACCGCCAGAAACTTCGGGCACTTCATCTGCGCCACGTCGTCGATCACCGCGCGGTCACCCGCGCCGATGTGCTGGCCGTCGACCACCACGAGCACGGCATCCACGCCCTCGCGCGCGTCGGCGGCGCTCTTCATCATGTACTCGCCCAGCCGCGTGCGCGGCCTGTGCAGGCCCGGGGTGTCGACGAACACAATCTGCCAGTCCTCCCCGGTCGCCACGCCCAGCAGCTTGCTGCGCGTCGTCTGCGGATGGTTGGACACGATGGCGACCTTCTCGCCGACGAACCGGTTCATCAGGCTCGACTTGCCGACGTTCGGCCTTCCCAGAATCGCGACAAAGCCCGAATGAAATTTCTGATTCATGGATAGAAACTCCTTGTATGTAAACATTGGAGGCGCTGCGCGGGCGGCCTCCTGAAAAATATATCCCTTACGCCGTCAAGGCAACGCGGGATCAATCGCCGCTCCCTGAAACGCCCAGATCCTCCGGGCCGAACGACTCCGGCAGCAGTTCGCCGAGCGTCTTTACGCGAAATCCCTGCCCGCGCTGGCCGACGATCACCGGCATGGACAGATCGCCGAATTCGCGCAGCACCTGGCGGCAGATCCCGCACGGCCACGCGGCGGTCCGCTCGGCGGCGATGGCGATCGCCTTAAAGCGCCGCTGTCCGGCAGCGATGGCGCACGACGCCGCGCAGCGCTCGGCGCAGATCGCCGCGCCGTAGGAGGCGTTTTCAAAATTGCAGCCCTTGAAGGTCTCGCCGCTCTCCGTCAGAATGCACGCACCGACGCGAAAGTGCGAATACGGCACGTAGGCATTCTCCAGCGCCTCGCAGGCCCGCTCAAACAGTTGCTCATGGGTCATGCTGCTCTCTCCTTCCGAATCGCGCCACAGCGACAGCTCGCGCATGGCGCGCTTTTCCAATTCGCGCATGACGCGCTTTTCCGGCTCGGTCATGTGGTCGTAGCCCATCAGGTGAAAGGCCGAATGCGCGGTCAGATACCCGAGTTCGCGCCGGAGCGAATGGCCGTATTCGGCGGCCTGTTCCCGCGCACGGTCGAGGTTGATGACGCAGTCGCCGAGGTTGACATAGCCGAGATAGGGATCGTACTCGCGGCGCAGCCTGCGCGGATTGCCGCGCGCCGTCGTCCCCTGCGGGTAGCGGACGGTCGGAAACGACAATACGTCCGTCGGCCGGTCGATGCCGCGCATTTCGCGGTTGAGCTGCTGAATCTGCGCGTCGCCGACGATGCGCACGGCAAAACCCGCGCCCTCGACGCCCTCGATCTTCATGCAGACTTCTGCTACCTGGGCGAGGAAGTCCTCCAATCCTTCGATCCGCTCGGGCACATCCCACTGCAGCTCAATGGGCATCGGCGCCGCCTCCTCTCGCGCCCTGCTCGCGAACCGGCGCGCACGGGCGTCCGGTCTTCGGTACAGGTGCCTGCGGTTTTTCTGCAGACGCCGGCTTTGGTTCTGCCGGCGCTTCCTGCTGCGCCTGCGGGGACTGAGGCTTGACCGCCTGCGCACCCTCCTGCGCAGACTGAACCTTCGCCGCGGTTTCTCCCTGCGCGGATCGCGCCTTCTCCGGCTGCGCGCCCTCCGCCTGTGTGGACTGGGGCTTTGCTGGCGATGCTTCATGGCCGGACGGATTTTTCGCGGCCTGTCCAGCCGCTGCATCCGCCGAAGCCACGGCGGGCACTTTCGCCGCCTGCGCGGGCTGAACCTTTGCTGCGGTTTCTCCCTGCGCGGCTTGAACCTTCGCGGCCACTTCTCCCTGCGCGGATCGCGCCTTCTCCGGCTGCGCGCCCTCCGCCTGTGTGGACTGGGGCTGCGCTGGCGATGCTTCATGATCGAATGGTTTTTTCGCAGCCTGTCCAGCCGCCGCATCCGCCGGAACCGATGCGGGCACTTTCGCCGCCGCTTCCCCCTGCGGGGACGCCTTCGCACCGTTTCCCTGAGGAGCCTGACGGCCCCCTTCCGGACTCTGCACAGACTGCAGCGCAGAAGAACTCTGTCCGGCGGTCTGCTCCGATTCTTCCCGCTCAGCCCTCATCCCCTCGCGTCCATCCGGCGGCGCTTCAGGCCGCGGCGCAGTGGAAGCGGCATTCTCGAACTTCATTGCAGCCGCCTGGCCCGTCCGCGCGGCGGGCGCTTCCCTCGGGACTGCCCGCTGGGCGTCGCCTCCCGAAGCCGGAGAATCGAGCCTGGCTGCGTCGCCCGCAGGCTTGCGGACGGCTTCGCTCTCTGCGGCTGGCCTTTCGCCGCCTTCGGACGCCTTCGAGTTGCCTTCCGGCGCCACGCCCTCCGCCTTCGCGTTGGCGGGCGCCTCGACGCCCTCCCGCTGAGCGGATTGTGCTTCCGCGATGGCCGGCTTGGCCTGCCCGCCCTCGACCGCGGCGCGCTCCATCCTCGGCGGGATGGAGACGTCCGGATACTCGATGCGCTCGTGGAACACGCCGGTCAGCACGGTGGAAAACGCGCTGCAGATCTTGTCCAGATCGTTGAAGGTCAGGCTGGAGTTGTCCAGCTGGCCGTCGTTGAGCTTGCCGCGCACGAGCTTGCGAATCAGCGCGTCGATCTTCTCCGGATCGGGGTTCGGCAGCGCGCGCGTGGCGGCCTCGATCGTATCCGCGAGCATGACGACCGCTGCTTCGCGGCTCTGCGGGCGCGGCCCTTCATAGCGGAAGGCGGAGATGTCCACCTGATCGCCATAGAGCTTTTTCGCCTTGTCGTAGAAATACATGACGGGCGTATCGCCGTGATGCTGGCGGATGATGTCCACGACCGGTTCAGGAATGCGCGCCTTCTGCGCCATCTGCGCGCCATCGCGCGTATGCGCGGTGAGAATTGCGGTGGAGACGCGCGGATCGGTCCGGTCGTGCGGGTTGTCGCCCATCTGGTTTTCCTTGAAGTACATCGGGCGCTTGAGCTTGCCAATGTCGTGATAATACGCGCCGACGCGGGCGAGCAGGCCGTTTGCGCCGATGGCCGTGCACCCGGCCTCGGCGAGATTCGCGACGATGATGGAGTGGTGATAGGTACCCGAAGCCTCGAGCAGCAACCGCCGCAGCAGCGGCTGGTTCGGATTGGACAGCTCGATGAGCTTCGACGACGTCGCAAGATTGAACAGCCACTCCAGCAGCGGCTGGAAGGCGATGCAGAGGATCGCGCTCGCCGCGCCGCCGGCGGCCGCCCACAGGGCGTTGACAAGCACGCTGTCCATCTCCGCGCTCGTGAACAGGCCGAAGGAAATCGTCACCAGGAAGTTGACCACGGCAATGATCGCGCCGGCCAGCAGGGTCGTCGTGCGCTGCGACTTCTTGGAAAACAGCAGCACGATCACGGGTCCGCAGAGGATGGACATCAGCGCAATGGAGAACATGCCGTTCACCGTGGAGGCATAGAGCGCCGTCAGCAGCGAGAGGATGACATTGACGAACACCGCCAGCGACGCATCCATCAGCAGTGCAACGAGCAGAAGCCCCAGCGAAGCCGGAATCAGATAGCCATTCGCCAGCCGCATGAGCAGCGCCCATCCGACCTGCAGCAGCAGAATCAGACACAGCAGAAGCATCTGCTTGGCGCTCATGAGCATCGAGCGCCGCTCAAACAGCAGGTAGATGCACAGCGAGAGCATGCCCAGCAGCGTCAGAAGCGCCACACCGGCCATCAGATGCAGATCCAGCGTATTGTCCGAAAGGATCCCCATCGAAGCGATCATCGTATACTGCGCCAGCGTGACAACTTCGCCCTCGCTGACGATCGTCTGATCCTTCAGGTAGGTTACCGGCTCGACGCTTTCGCGCGCGGCCTCCCGGTTGGCCGCGGTGATCTCCTCGTCGATCAGCATGTTCGGCTGGATGCATCCGCGCACAGCGTCCACCACGATGGTCGTCAGCTGCGCGCTGTACAGGCCGGAGAGATCGTCGCGGACGCTGCGCAGGGCGTTGGATTCCTGTCCCTCGGGCAGCGTGGCCGTCAGAATTTCCTCGACCATCGCAATTGCATCGGAGAAGATGGAATCCAGCGTAGTATCGCTCGTCTCGATCAGCGTCGCGATCTGCTCGCGCGTCAGCGACATGGAGAGCGAATCGTTGATCTCGGCCAGCTCGCTCTCGCTCAGCTCGCGCGCTTCCTGCGCGCCCAGCTCGGTGCGCAGCGCGCGCAGGGCGTCGAAGCGCGCGCTCAGGTCGCTCACCACCTGATCCAGCACCGTCGGATCGATGCTGCGGTAGCTCGGCTCGACGGCGTTGGCCGCCGCCTCGCGAAGCGCCTCGGTGGTCACCGTATCGACAATATCCTTCGTCGCCTTGATCAGCGTCGGCGACGGAACGCCCACCTGAATGTCATACTGCTCCGGCGTGATGCCCGCATAGAGCATCGCGAACAGCGCCAGATAGGTCGCCAGGCAAATCAGCGCGACCTGCAACAGCGGCCGTCTCCGGCCTGCCCTGGCTTTGGCGGCTTTTTTCATCGTCATTCTCCTTTACGGACGTGCGCTTCCCCTTCGCTCACCGGTCCTCGCGGCGTACTTCTCATAGGCCCGGACGATGGCCTGTACCAGCTCGTGGCGCACGACGTCGCGATGCGTCAGGCGAACGACGCCGATGTCCTCGACGTTTTTCAGCACCTCGAGCGCCTCCACCAGCCCGGACTTCTTGCCCGCGGGCAGGTCGATCTGCGTGACGTCTCCCGTGATGACCATCTTCGAGCCCATGCCCATTCGGGTCAGGAACATCTTCATCTGCTCGGACGTGGTGTTCTGCGCCTCGTCGAGGATGATAAACGCGTCGTTGAGCGTGCGGCCGCGCATGTAGGCCAACGGCGCGACCTCGATGGCGCCGCGCTCGACCAGGCGCTGATAGGCATCCACGCCGAGCATCTCGTGCAGCGCGTCGTACAGCGGGCGCAAATAGGGGTCGACCTTCTGCGCGAGGTCGCCGGGCAAAAAGCCCAGCTTTTCGCCGGCCTCGACTGCGGGGCGCGTGAGGATGATCTTTTCGATCTCCTTGTTCTTCATGGCGACCACCGCCATGGCGATGGCAAGATACGTCTTGCCCGTGCCGGCCGGGCCGACGGCAAAGCAGCAGGTGTTCGAGCGGATGGCCTCGACGTACTGCTTCTGCCCCAGCGTCTTGCACTTCACCTGCCGCCCGCGGTAGGTGATGGCGATGACGTCGCGCATGATCTCGCCGATGCGGTCGGCCTTGCCCTCGGCGGCCAGCTCGATCGCATAGCGGATGCGCGTCCGGTCGACGTTTTCGCCGCGCAGCAGGATCTCGACCAGCTTTTCAAACGTCAGTTTGGCCAGATCGACCTTCTCCGGCTCCCCGGTGATGACGATCTCGCCGCCGTGCGTGAACAGCTCCACGCCCAGCTCGTCCTTAAACAGCGACAGATTCTCCTCCCGGATGCCGAACAGTCCGATGAACTGCTCGGCGCCCAGCTGCATCCGTTCGGTCTTGACTTGCCCAGTGGTTTCCAATGTGTCATCCTCCCTGTTGGTACAGTGCATCGCGCGTCACCGCGATGTCGATATGGCTTTCGCATACGGCGCGGGCGCACAATGCGTCCCCGTCGCGCGCAATTTCAACCCATGAATCGGCAATCCCGCTTCCCGCCGGAGCGCCGCGGCTCGCCTCTTCCGCGGCCATTGCAAGCGCCATCGCCGAGAGCGCCGAACC
Organism: Candidatus Faecivicinus avistercoris; assembly: GCA_018716805.1. Classification (GTDB taxonomy): domain Bacteria; phylum Bacillota; class Clostridia; order Christensenellales; family Aristaeellaceae; genus Faecivicinus; species Faecivicinus avistercoris. The sequence continues at coordinate 12,517 of DVJL01000128.1, forward strand.
GAGCGCCGCCTCGTCGGTCTGCGTCTCGCGCGCCGTCGTCTCATAGAGCGTCGTCCGGCGGATCTCCAGCGGCAAAAACAACCCGCCGACGGGCAGAACCTCGACCTCGGCTTCCTGAGCGACAAAGCGCCCGCCCTCCGTCAGCGGCCAGGAAAAGCCCATCAGGCACAGCTCCGACGAGGTCGCGCTTCGCCCCGTGCGCTCTGTGTATGTGCGCGTCAGCGGCGCGCTGGCCGTCGCGGTCGTCCACGTCCGCGCGACGACGCTGCCCAGCGCCGCCACGCCGCGCGTCTCCTCGCTGGAAATACGCTCCTCGCCGCGGATGAGCACCTGCCCGCGCACGACCGTATCGCCCGGCTCGACGCACGCCACGCCGGTCTCGACGTTGACCGAGAGCACCACGCCGTCGCACGCGGCGACCAGATCCCGGCCGGCGTCGACCTGATAGACCTCCGGCGCGGCGACCGCGGGCGCGACCTCCACCAGCAGCCGCACGCCCTGGAGCCGCACGCCGACGAAGCTGAAGTCCGGCGACGAAGCCGCGAGCGCGGTCTCGATGCGGTCTGCGTCGACCTCGGACTTCGCGACGCCCGGCTGCACGCCCATCTCCGAAAGTGCCTGTTCGATGGGCGCCACGCTGGCGTCCCGCTCGCCCGTCAGCTCGACATCGACGATCCACACGCGCCCGAAAAACGCCGACAGCGCCATCAGGCAGACCACCACACCGGCCAGCGCCGTCGCGCGCTCGCGTAGGCGGCGCGCCATCGCATCCCGTCCCCGGCGGGCAACGACCGTGCACGGCATGGAGAACCGCTCGCACAGCGCCTGAACGATGGCCGCGCTGTGCGGATCGGCGTCGATCGTCATGACGTGATCTTCCGGCGGCTCGACGGCGCGGAACCGCGCGCCCTCCTGAATCGCGCGCTCAAGCAGGCGCTCGAGCATCAGCCCCTCCACGCGCAGGCGGACGTCGCCGTTCATCGGGCGTCGCCCTCCCCGGGCAGCTCCACCTGCCGGATCGCGCCGCGGACGATCAGCGCGTTCTCGCGCACCTCGCACAGCGAAAGCCCGCTGCCCCGAACGCAGAGCGCGCCGCTCGCCGTGGACAGTGTAACGGAGGTATCGCTGAAATCCTGAATGCCCGTGTGGTTCTCGATGAGGATGCGGCGGCTTCCGACTGCGGTGGCGCGCACTGCTCGGCCGGAGACCTCGCTGACCCACTCCAGCGCGGGCACGCTTCGGCGCATCGTCTTCTTGGGCCTTGGCATCTTCACTCTCTTCGGATTCTGCTTCACCGGACAACACCTCGCCTCATGCGGTTGATGTTTCCACCATATGCGCGCGGGGGCAAGTTCATCCGAATAAAAAGCTGATAATCCAATAGTATTATACACGATATTCCATGCAAAATGCAAGCACATCCGGCGATTCCATGCATTCTTTGGCGCAATAATTGGAAAAAGTTCCCTTGACATCGGGGAAAAGGATTGCTATACTCCAAAATACCGGGGTGATTGACATGAGGGAACGCAATCTGAATTCAGAACTGGTCGGCGAAATCGCGGCCGAGATCATGCACGTCTCCCGCCAGCTGGTACAGCGCGGCGTGCGTGCGATGGGGAATCTGGACATCGGCATCGGCCAGCTGCCCGTGCTGAAGCTGCTGAGCGACAACGGCGCCATGACGCAGGGCGCGCTCGCCGAGGAGATGCACGTCACGCCCGCGACGATCAGCGGCACCGTGCGCCGCATGGAGAGGAGCGGCCTGATCTGCCGGACGCCCGCCGAAATGGACGGCCGCAGCCTCTACGTCAGCCTGACGGAAAAGGGCCGGGCGCGCTGCGCGCAGGCCGTCGCGGCGATGGAGCTCCCCTACGACGAGATGTTCGCCGGCTTCTCCGAGGACGAATGCCGGCTGGCACGCGACTTCGTGCACCGGATGGCGGAAAATCTTTCGCGCGAGACGGAGGAATCCGGCGAATGAGAATCGGCAACATCGAACTTCCCGCCGGCGCAGGGCTTGCCCCGATGGCCGGCGTGACCGACGCGGCGATGCGGCTGCTCTGCTTCGAGCAGGGCGCGGCATGGGCGGTCAGCGAGATGCTCTCCGCGAAGGGCTGGATCTATTCGCGCGGCAAAAACCGCAACGCCGTCGAGCTGCTCGCGCGCCTGCCCGGCGAGGGCGCCGGCGGACTGCAGCTGTTCGGCCGCGAGCCGGAATACGTCGCCCGCGCGGCGGCGGAGCTGGAAGATCGTGGATTTTTATTCATCGACCTGAATTTCGGCTGTCCCGCGCCGAAGATCACGGGAAATGGCGAGGGCAGCGCGATGATGCGCGAGCCGGAGCAGATCGAGCGCGTCGTCTCCGCGGCCGTCCGCGCGACAAAGCTGCCGGTGACGGCCAAGATCCGCGCCGGCTGGGACGAGACCTGTATCAACGCGCCGGAAGTCGCCGAACTGTGCGAGCGCGCCGGCGCAAGCGCGGTCGCCGTCCACGCCCGGACGCGCGCGCAGCAGTATGCCGGCCGCGCCGATTGGAGGATCATCCGCGAAGTCAAGGCGCGCGTGTCGATTCCCGTGCTCGGCAACGGCGACGTGCGCTCCGGCGCGGACGCGCTGCGCATGATGGAGGAGACCGGATGCGACGGCGTGATCGTCGGCCGCGCCGCGCAGGGCAATCCGTGGATCTTCGGCGAGATCCGCGCGGCAATGCTCGGCAGGCCGTGGCGGCCCCCGTCTCCCGGCGAGCGCGTGGAGATGGCGCTGCGCCACTTTGAACTGGAATCGGCGCTGCACGGCGAAAAGCGCGGGCTGCTCGAGATGCGCAAGCACATCGCGTGGTACGTCTCCGGCCTGCCCGGCGCGTCGCACTTCCGGCAGTCGCTGAATGACCTGACCGAACCGGACGCCGTGCGCGACGTCCTGTGCGCGTTCGGCCAGGCGTGCGAAAAAAACGCATAGTCTGCCGCCGCTTCTCCGCACAGCCGGAAGCCGCCAGCCCGGCATATCGAAAGAGATCGCAGGCGCTGCCTTTCCAACAAGCTGAAATGGAGCGGAATCCATATCGGATTCCGCTCCATCTTGCGATCCCTTACTCGATGTCATCCGTATAGGACACGACCTCGCCGGTGTCGCCGTTGACGACGATCGTCGCCATGCCGATGTTCACCAGCGCGTCGTCCGACCGCGCCGGCGATTTGGAATAGCCGTTGAGCGTCTCCAAACCGTAGTCCGACTCGGGATCCTTGGCGAGCGCCTCGGCGGCGTTGGCCTCCAATTCCTGTTCGTCGACGGTGTAGACGGCGACCGAATAGACGACGTCCGGCACGCCGAAGTGCGGAATGGCGCTCTCGACGATAGAAACCGTCTCCTCCGTCAGCTCCGGATGGTTTTCGCGGACGATGCCATTCATCGCCGTGTTGCGCTCAAGGCGCTCATCGTCGGTGTAGTCCGCGCTGAGCGAGGTGTTGTTGTAGTTGTACACCGAATAGCCTGCGACGGCCAGCACGCCCACGACCGCCAGCACAACCAGCACGGCGACATTGCGCTTCGTGAACCTCAATTTCTCCACGCCGCTATGCACATAGCCGAGCCGTTTTGTCGCCGGAATGACCGCGCGCATGAACAGGATCAGCAGCACCGATTCGATCGGGAACATGGCCAGATTCTTGACGATGCGCGCCAAATCGAAGATCGCGTAGTACCGGCCCATGATGAGGCTGTAGTAGAGCATCATGATCGGCGTGGTCATGACGACGTTGACAAAGAAGTCGATGCAGAAGCGCGAGAGGATCACGCGCGTCGCCGTGACCTCCGCGCGGTAGAAGAACAGCGCAAAGACCAGCGAGCCTGCCATCTCGACAAAGATAAACGGCAGAAAATAGGTGCCCGTCGGCGCGGCCAGGTAGCCGAGCACGTCCGTAATGGCGCCGCCGACCAGCGCCACCACCGGCCCGAAGACCATTGCGCCATAGGCGTTGATGAAAAACGCGGTGTTGATGTAGAGATCGGGACCGACCGGAATGCTCAATCGCTTGAGCGCCACGCGCAGGGCGATCATCAGCGCTGCGAAAATGAGCATATTCGTCTTGTGAAATTCGCCTGAGGCCTGTTTCCAGTAGGCTCTTGAAAAGGGATGCGGATAGAGCGCGTTGTTGGAGAGTGTTGTCGGACTTGTCGTCATTCTAAAAAACCTCCTTCCAGAGCAAAACACTTGCTGCATAAGGAGGCTTGATGATTTTCTCCATTATGTTGTTCAGCGGGTGCGGGCTTCCAACCGCGGCTTGCGCCTTCGTCCGCCAGACAACTCCCCATTTTAGCGGCACTTAACGAAGAAAGCCCTACTCTGTCGCCATTCATTATAAGCCCAATGCCGGAAAATAGCAAGGGTTAAATTGCATTTTTGAATTAACAACTCTGATTATCTCAAAAAAGCCCGGAAATACGGGCAAATCACGGGATAGGGCCACTGAATTTACTACCAAATTACTACTTTTGGGATGAGCCTCGACACGCTTACTACTTCCCGTGAACTGCCCCGCCACCCAGACGGCACATCAGATTAAAATTGAATACGACACCGCAGAAGCGGCGTTCT
>DVJL01000129.1 GCA_018716805.1 Candidatus Faecivicinus avistercoris
CGCCGGTCAAAGGCTTGAGATAAACCGCGCAATCGCGGTGCGCCGGTTCGGCGGCCCCATGCGCCGAACCCCGCGGACACCGCGGAAGGCGCCGCGCGCTTTTACTTCAAATTTGAAACATGCAAATTTGAAACGCGTCCCCATCGGGCGGCTTGAATTCTCCGGCGTGCGGACGGCATAAAGCCACCCGCGCGTCCTCGGCGCGGGTGCTTTGGTTGGCCTGATTCCTCCTCGGTTTTGCGTCGCGGCGAACCGCCCGCAATCCTGCCGCGGCCTTATCCGGCGACTTCGATCAGCACCGGCACGCGGCTGGCAAACTGCGCCTCGCCGTCGTCGCCGTAGACTGTCGTGACGGCCACGGCCTCGTGCGTCCCCGCCGTCAGCGGTTCGCTCAGCGCAATCTCGACGAGGCTGTCACCCGGCTCGAGCAGCTCGGAGCGGTAGATCTCCACGCCGTCCAGTTCGATCGACAGCTCGACCGCGTTGCCGCTGAGCGTGCCGTTCGTGTACGACCAGGCGCCGGTCACGCCGTCGCCGGCCACATGGATGACCTCCATCGCGCCGGTGGACGTCATCGCCTCGCCGTCGGCCAGATCGCGCGAAATCCTGTAGGCCTGAAGCTCGGCCAATTGCGCCTCGTATTCGGCGACGGCCTCTTCAAGCTGCGCCGCGAGCGACGCCGATTCCTCTTCCTGCGCCGCGAGTTCCGCGCGCAGCGACTCCAACGCCTCGGAATCGGTCGCGCTCTGCGCGTTCAGCGATTCAATCTCGGCCTGAAGTTCGGCGATGCGCGCATTGCCCTCGGCGAGCTGCGCCTCGAGATCGGCCACCGCAGCTTCCGCCGCAGCCAGATCTCCCTCCATCTGCTCGAGCTCGCCCTCTGCGCCGCCCAGCTCGGCGCGCTCAGCTTCCAACTCCGCAACCGCGTCGCTCAGCTCGGCGATGCGCGCGGTCAGCTCCGCTTCCAGCGCCTGGATCGCCTCGATCTTTTCCGCATCGGTCATGTCCGAATCGAGGATCTGTTCGACCTCGCCGGCGGGATCCTCCCCGGTCTGCGGCTCGCCTTCGGTCTGCGGTTCGTCCCCGGACGGCTCCGTGCTGACCGCGTTCGCATCGGGCGCATCTCCGGCCGGTTCCGTCTCCGCCTCATCGGCAGAACTCGCCGGCTGAACCATGGACGCCAGCTCGCCCTCCAGCTCCGTCACGCGCGCCGCGGAGGCCTCCAGTTCGCCCTCCAATTCCGTCACGCGCGCCGCAGAAGCTTCCAGCTCGCCTTCCAGCGCAGCCACCTGCTCCGCGGAGACCCCGGCTTCGCCTTCGAGTTCGGCCACCTGCGCTTCCAACTCGGTCACGCGCGACTGCGCGGCCTCGAGATCGGACGAAAGCCCCGACGCCTCCGTCTGGCTGGCTTCGAGATCGCCGGTCAGCTGTTCGACCTGCGCTTCCAGTTCGGCGGCGCTCTGCTGCTGCTCGGTGAGCTGGCTCATCGCCGTGGCATAATCCGCCTCGCGGTCGGTGAGCTGGCCGCGCACGACAAACACGCCCACGATCGCCGCCACGAGCAGCACGGCCAGCACGGCCAACCATATTTTGTGTCTTTTCTCCATGCCAAAGCCTCCCAGTTTTTTCTCTATGCTTTAGAGTATAACATAAAATTTCCCGGAAGAACAGCCTTTGCGCCAAATTTATTCATCTTTTCCGGCCTCCACGGCGCGCAGCCGCACGGCCATGTACGGCCTGCCCGGCAGCTTCAGGCGGAACCGCCCGCGGTGGACGCCGGCGTCGGTTGCGGTCATGTTCCACGTGTCGAGGATCTCCGCGCGATACGCGGTCGCCTCATCAATGAAGAAATCTCGAAACGACGGCCGGCCGAAGCCGTAGTAGTACAGGTACAGCGGCTGCGCGCCACCGGCCAGCGCCTGAGGCCCTTCGAGCACGGCGCAGGTCTCGTCAAACGAACCCGGCCACGGCCGAAGCCCGCCCGGCAGCTCCTCGACGGCCTTTCGCAGAAACGCAATCCTCGCCGGGCTTTCGCCGCGCAGCGCGCCGCCGTGCGACCACCAGAGCACGCCGCTCTCGTGCAGGTACGTCTCGCCGTGGCCGGCGTAGCCGCCGCGCAGCACGGCCTCCCAGAACCGGCGGGTCAGCTCCTCGGGCGAGATGTTGCCCCAGCCGTGCTGAATGTCGCCCTCGTAGGCGATCTCGTCGCAGACGACCGGCTTGCCGTAGCGCACCCGCCATTCGTCGACGTACTCCGTCGTGCGGTAGAGATCCTGCCGCTGGATGGAGGCGTGGGTGATCCACGAGCGGGTGTGGTCGTAAAAGGGAAGGCAGTTGTGAATGGAACGCAGGTGCCCGTAGGGATCCTCCTCGCAGAGGATGCGCGCAAAGCGCTCCCAGTCGGCGATGGACTTCTGCGGCATCAGGTCGTACTCGTTTGCGAGCGACCACCAGACGTTGCGAAACGCCGCGAAGCGCGCGACCAGATAGCGCCAGTAGAGGTCGTCCTGCGCAGGCGTCATGCGCGAAAAGCCCCAGCGGTCGTAGGGGTGCATTCCGATCAGGTCGGCCTCGATGCCCAGATCGCGCAGGCGGAGCACGCACGCCTCCAGCCGCCGGAAGTGCGCGGGATTGAAGCGCGTGAAGTCCCAGCGGTTGCCCTCCGTTCGGCCGGTGTATTGGGAAAAGTTCTCCGAGGTCAGCCCGGAGCTGTCCACCGGCGTGCCCTCGTAGGGATAGGTCGCCGGTTCGGAGAGGTTGTAGTCGTAGTGCTTGGGAAACACGCAGAAGCGCAGCTTGTTGAACGGCGCGCCCTCGAGGGTGCGAAGCGTCTCCTCGATGCGCCCGTCGGGCTGCATCGCCCATGCGTAGCACGTCGTGCCGAAGGAGAAGTGCGTCGTGCCGTCCTCGTAGGCGAAGTGATGGCGGTTGGCCACGCGCACCGGCCCGTGGTTGCCCGGCGACGGCGGGCGCACACTGAACGACCCGCGCACCGCATCGTCCGAAAACGTGCCGCGCACCTCGAATTCGTAGACCTCGTCAAACGACGGCATGAAGCGCACGCGGTACACGCCATCGCCATCGTAAAACCCGCGCACGGCCTTTCGCTCGCTCTTTGAGGAAAACGTTCCCCAGATGTCCCAGTCCACAAACGGATTTCCGTCCGTCCGCCCCTCGCAGGCGATCTCCCAGACGTCCCAGCGCTCGACCTCGCGATTCCAGCTGCACTCGCCCATGAAATCCCCCTCGCTTTCCCCAGTCCTTCGCATGGGCCGGCCAGTCTGTGGCCCCGCTCTCTCAGTCCTCCCGCGCCATCAGCTTCTCCGCGCAGCGCAGGCCGTCCACCGCCGCCGACAAAATGCCGCCGGCATAGCCCGCGCCCTCGCCGCAGGGATACAGCCCGCGCACGGCGGACATGCAGTCCTCGCCGCGCTCGATCCGAACCGGCGACGACGACCGCGTCTCCACGCCGGTCAGCACCGCGTCGGGCGACGCAAAGCCCCTGAGCTTCCGGTCGAGCAGCGGAATCGCCCGCCGCATGGCGTCCGCCGCGAACGGCGGCAGGCACCGGTCGATCTCCGTCCACGTCACGCCCGGGCGGTAGCTCGGCTCGACCGCCCCCGCGCCGCGCGACGGCCTGCCGGCCAGAAAGTCGCCCACGCGCTGCGCCGGCGCGCGGTAGTCGCCGCCGCCCAGTTCAAACGCCGCGCGCTCCCATTTGCGCTGGAACCGCACGCCCGCCAGCGGATCCGAGCCGCCGAAGTCCTCCGGAACCACCGGGATCAGCAGCGCGCTGTTGGCGTTGACGCCGTCGCGCGCAAAATAGCTCATGCCGTTGACGACCACGCCGCCCGGCTCGCTCGCCGCCGCCACGACCTGCCCGCCGGGACACATGCAGAATGTGTACGCCGACCGGCCGTCCGGCAGGCGCACGCTGAGCTTGTAGTCCGCCGCGCCGAGCGCCGGGTGTTCCGCCGCCGCGCCGTACTGGCTGCGGTTGACGTCGCGCTGCAGATGCTCGATGCGCGCGCCGATCGAAAACGGCTTGCGCGACATCGGCACGCCGAGCGCGTGGAGCATCTCAAACGTATCCCGCGCGCTGTGGCCGACCGCGAGGACGACGTCGTCAACGTCGGCCGTCCGCTCGCCCTGCGCATTGGCGAGCGTCGCGCCGGTGATCCGCCCCGCCTCGACGGTCAGCCCGGTCAGCGCCGTCTCAAACCAGACCGTGCCGCCGCTTGCGAGGATCGCCTCGCGGAGGTTGCGAACCACGATGCGCAGCCGGTCGGTGCCGATGTGCGGCTTCGCCAGATAGAGGATCTCCTCCGGCGCGCCCATCTCGTAGAGCGTCTCGAGCACCTCGCGGCAGCGCGGATCGTGGATGCCGGAATTCAGCTTGCCGTCGGAAAACGCCCCTGCGCCGCCCTCGCCGAACTGCACGTTGCTCGCGGGATTCAGCGCGCCGCCGCGCCAGAACGATTCGACGTCCTCCGCCCGCGCGTCCACCGGCTTGCCGCGCTCGACCACCACCGGCGCAAGCCCCGCCCGCGCAAGCCTCAGCGCCGCGAACAGCCCCGCCGGCCCCAGGCCGACGACCAGCGGCGAATGCCTGCGCGGCCGCGCCTTGGGAAGCGCCCTCGGCGGCGCCGGGGAGACGATCTCTGCGCCGCGCGGAAGCCGCTTCAGCGGCCGCTTTGTCTCGACCTCGAGCGTCAGCGAAAAGTGGACGTCGCCCTTGTCGCGCGCGTCCACCGACCGCCGGGCGATCCGGACCGAGGCGATTTCCTCCTCCCGGACGCGCAGCGCCTTCGCCGCCAGCCGCGCGAGCGGCCGCGAGGCATAGTCCAGCTCCGCGCGAACCTGTGCAATGCGAATCATGTGCATCCCCCATCTCCATGCTCCGGCGCCTTCTGACGGACTCTAGGCCGCGGACGGCGCCGCCCGCGGCCCATTCCCGCTCAGCCCTGCAGGCCGTGCGACTGGCGCTCCATATCCTCGACGATGATGTCGTAGATCTCGCCGATCGTGGAGCACAGCTCCAGCACCTTCCACGGCACATTCGTGTGGTAGTGGATCTTCATCATCTCCGAATCGCCCACCGCCAGCAGCGAATCGCCCGGGATTTCCGAAATGGCCTTCGCGATCTCTTCCTCACTCATCCTGGCCCCTTCGATCAGAAGCTGTGTGTCATAGCGATATTCCAACATACTGCATCCTCCTCATTACTCTTCATTTCTCTATTGTTCAAACGCGCGCGATCGAAGGCAGCTGCGCGCGAGAACCGCGCGAAATACCGGCTGTCACCATTTTCTGAGGCGCGCGACCGAAGGCAAATTGCGGCCAAGCAACGATCGGCCCGCTCCGCGCTCGACGGGCGCGCGTGCGCGATCGGAATCTTCTGCCGCCTCTGCAAAGGCAAAGCGCCTTTTTTCCGAACGGTGAACATCGTTCGCGCGGCTCCCGCCCCGGCGAAGGCGTGCACGATCGAATCACAGGTTTCTCAGGATGTCCCGCGCGGCGATCAGCGCCGACGACCACGCCCACTGCAGATTGAATCCGCCGCAGTCGCCATCGACGTCGAGCACCTCGCCCGCGGCGTACAGCCCCGGCACGCGGCGAGACGCTAGGGTGTCCCAGTCGAATCCATCCATGCGGACGCCGCCCGCCGTCACTTGCGCCTGCTCAAAGCCTTGCGTGCCCGCGACGGGGATCCTCCACTCCGTCAGCGCCCGGGCCAGCGCGCACAGCTGCGCGCCGTCCAGCGAACCGGCTGGGCGCGTCATCGGCGAGATGCCCGCCGCACGCGCCACCGCCTGCCCTACGCGCTTAGGCAGAATGCCGTTCAAAAAGTCCTCCACCGGCCTTGCGGGCAAATGCTTCGCCCGGTCGCGGAGCATCTGCTCGGCCTGCGCAAAAGGCGATTTGTCCGCCGGACGCGCATCCTCTGGCCGCAGGCCGGCCAGCGCTCTGTCCCGCCAGCCGTCGAGCAGGTTCAGCCGGACTTCGCACTGCTTCCCGGCGCGAAGCGCCTCCCCGCAGCCGCGCGCCAGCTGCATCGCCGCGATGCCCGAAATCCCGCCGTCGGCAAACAGAATCTCGCCGCGCTCCTCGCGAACGAGCCGGCCATCCGCCCACAGCGCGATCGCACCCGCCGCGCGCAGCCCCTTCAGGCCTCGCACCGCGTCCGCGGGCACCTTCAGCGCCGCAATGGCAGGCCACCGCGCGCCTGTGGGATGGCCCAGCCGCTCCAGTAGGCGATAGCCGTCCCCGCAGGCGCCCAGCTTCGGCGCGGCCAGACCGCCTGTCGCGACAATCGCCCGCCGCGCGCGCATTGAGCGGCCGTCCGCCGTCCGCACGGTCAGGCCGCCCGCGCCCTTTCCGAGCGGCGCGATGTCCTCCACTGCACAGTCGGTGAAGATCTCGCAGCCATGCTCGACCGCGTAGAGGCGCAGCGCATCGAGCACCGACGCCGCCTGATTGCTCATCGGATACGCGCGTCCTTCGCCATCCACGACCGCCGGCACGCCCAGCCGCTCGAAGAATGCCAATACATCATTCGGCGGGCAGAGCTTCAGCGCACGCGCCGCCGCGCCGCGCGCACCGTGATAGTGCCCGGGAGTGGCATTGACGTTGGTCAGGTTGCAGCGCCCATTGCCCGTGGACAGCAGCTTGCGCCCCACGCGCGGCTGCTTCTCCAGAACCGCCACGCGCAGCCGCCCCGGCTCCGCCAGCGCGCACGCAGCCGCCAGACCCGAAGCCCCGCCGCCCACGATCAGCACATCGTACATCCGCCGCTTCCTCCCCGACACATTTTAATTTCTTCGCCCGTACACGCATTTTCACGATACAGCGCCGCCCGGCGCGATCCAGCACAGGCGCTTTCCAATGCGACGCCGCCCTGCATAGCCCAGCGCGGCACGTTCCAATCTCCACGCACAGACGGGCGTTCTCCCGATGCGCCGCCCTGCGCGATCCAGCACAGCACATTCCAATCTTCCCACCCAGACGGGCGATTTCCCGATACGCCGCCCTGCGCGATCCAAGCTGGGCGCTTCCTCAATACGACGCCGCCCCGCATAGCCCCGCGCGGCACGTTCCAATCTCCACGCCCAGACGGGCGCTCTCCCGATACGCCGCCCGGCGAACGCCGTCGTCAATGGCAGATACTGCCTTGCACGAAGCGTCGGCTTGCTCGAAAGCCATTGCGGCGCAACGGGTTGCGCGTTCAAAATCAACAATAGTATACCACTTTCCCGCCATTTGCGCAAGACATTCCGCCTCGGCGCAGGAGACCGGCGGTATCCGGCGGGCCCGCGCGGGCGCAGAAGCGGCTGTGATTTTTTATGACCGCGCCCGCCAAAAACCGGAAATGGGTTGACCGAACGCGAAATGTCTCGTATAATGATAGAGTGTGTGAATTTGCCCTCGCGGAAGGAGGATTGCGATGCGGACTGCCTTTGGAAAGCTGGCACTGCTGGCCTTTGCCGTGCTGGCGGGCATATTGCTGCTTGCGCCGATGCGCGCCGGCGTGGAGGACGCGCTGACGGTCAGCGTCGACGCCGCTTCCCTGAATCCCGGCGAGACGCTTGCGCTGAGCTACGAACTGGTCGCGGAGACGGCGCAGACCGTGACGTACACCTCGGACGATCCCTCGGTCGCGCAGGTCGACCAGCAGGGCCTCGTCACCGCGATGGATCCCGGCACGACGACCATCCGCCTCCGGGCGCAGGGCGGGGCGACGGCGCGCGTGCGCGTGGAGGTCTCCGGAACGCCGGTGACATCCTTTGAATTGAATACAAAGCTGCTGGAGCTGGAAAAGGGCGAGGTCAGCGGCCTGTCGTGCGTCTTTAACGACGGAGCGACCAACCAGCGCGTGGAATGGCTGTCGGCCGATCCCAGCGTCGTGACGGTGGACGGCGACGGCCGCGTGACGGCAGTCGGCTCGGGCGAAACCTATGTCATCGCCACCACGCCCAACGGCCTCTCCGCCGCGGCGACGGTGCGCGTCCATGTGCGCAGCACGGCGGCGCAGATCGTTCCCGGCGACGTCACCCTCGGCACGGGCGCGACGCTGTCGCTGCGCGTCAGCTATCTGCCGGAGGACGCCACGGACTCGGTCGTCGAATGGACGAGCAGCCAGCCGCGGGTGCTCTCCGTGGATGAGGAGGGCGCGATCCGCGCCATCTCGGCCGGAACGGCGGTCGTCACCGCGACGACGGCGGACGGCCTGACGGCGATGACGACGATCACCGTCGAGCCCGCGGCGAGCGACTTCCAGATCAACCCCACCCAGCTGACGATCGAGCGCGGCCAGACGCACGCGCTGGAGGCGTGGTTCATCGGCGCGGACGGCCAGCCGGACGAGAGCCTCGACCACCACGTCGAGTGGGCGAGCTCCAACCCGGCGGTCGCGACGGTCGCGGACGGCGTCGTGACGGCCGTCTCCTCCGGTACCGCCGTCATCACCGCCTCGGCCGACGGCTTCCAGAGCGCCTGCTCCGTGCGGGTCGAGACCAACGTGCAGTCGGTCGCGCTGAACATGACGGAGCTGTACCTGCTGCGGGAGCAGACGGACGCGCCCTTCCAGCTCTCGGCGACGGTCACGCCCGCGGACGCGGACGACACGCGCCTGACCTATTCGACGGACAACCCGCTGGTCGCCACGGTGACTTCAGACGGGCTGGTCACGCTGACGGGCGGCTACGGCTCCGCGACGATCACCGCCACGGCCGCCAGCGGCGCGGAGGCGTCGTTCTCCGTGCACGTGGTGACGGAGCTGCCGCAGTCGCAGGGCGCCGACTCCGCCTCCGTCGAAACCGACGTCGACGCCGCGCAGTGAGTTTCTGATGTCGGGAATTTGGAAAAATTTGGGGCTGTGAAAGAACCCTTGCCGTTCTTTCACAGCCCCACTGTTTTTCCCTAATTCGCGCCCCTCAGCGCGCCGATCAGGCTGAACAGCACAAACGCGGCCAGGTTGACCGCCACGATGCCCGCGCCCGCCGGCAGCGACGTCAGGCACGACAGCATGATGCCCGCCGACAGGCAGACGACCGACACGATCGCCGACGAGATCACGACCGTGCGAAACCGCGAGAACACGCGCATCGACGTCAGCGCCGGAAAGATGATCAGGCTGGAGATCAACATCGTGCCCATGATCCGCATGCCGACGACGATCGTCACCGCGGTCAGCACGGCGATCATCAGGTTGTAGACGCCCGCATTCAGCCCCGTGGCGCGCGCAAACGATTCGTCAAACGTCACCGAAAAGATCCTCGGATACAGCGCGATGAACGCCGCCAGCACCACGACCGACAGCGCGACCGACAGCGCAACGTCGGCGTCCGACATCGCGAGGATGCTGCCAAACATGTAGTTGTAGACGTCGATGTTCATGCCGTTGACCGTCGAGGTGACGATCACGCCCAGCGCCAGCGCGCTCGTGGAGATCAGCGCGATCGCCGCGTCGCCGCGCAGCTTGCTGTTCTGGCTCAGCCGCAGCAGCAGCACCGCGCACAGCACGACCACCGCCAGCGTCAGCGCCAGCGGCGATTCCGAAATGCCCGTGCACAGCCCGGCCAGTCCCTGCCGGAAGCCCTCGGGCAGAAAGCTGGGCAGCGCCTCAGCCGTGACCGTTCCCAGCGAGACCGCGACCGTCAGCGCGCCAAAGCCGACGTGCGAAAGCCCGTCGCCGATCATCGAGTACCGCTTGAGCACTAGCACCACGCCCAACAGCGCCGCGCACAGTGCGACCAGCGCGCCGACGATCAGCGCCCGCTGGATGAACCGGTACTGCAGATAGGCGCCCATCTCCGCAATCGCCGCGCCGATGGCCGGAAGGTTGCCCAGCGCCAGCGCGATCAGAAGGATCAAAATCGCGCCGCAGACGGCCGCCGTCCGCGCGCGTCCGCCCTTCTTCCCCAGCCACTGTTCCAATGCCCGCGCCATCACGCCCTCGCCCGCCTTTCAAACTGCCGCTCGTAGTCCTCCACGCTGCCCACGAAATCCACGCCGCGGTTCATCACCAGCACGCGCCCGGCATCGCGCATCGCGCCGTGCAGGTCGTGCGAGACCATCGCAATCGCCACGCCGTGGTCGCGGTTGAGCGAGCGGATGACCGAATACAGCTCCTCCGCCGCGTCTGGATCCAGCCCGGTCACCGGCTCGTCGAGCAGCAAAATCGAGTCCGTCGCGCACAGCGCCCGCGCCAGCAGGGCGCGCTGCTGCTGCCCGCCCGAGAGCGTGCGGTACGGCTTTTCCCGCAGGCCGTAGACGTCCATCAGCCGCATCTTCTCCTCCGCCCGCGCGCGCTCCCCCGCGCCGAACGCCAGCCGCCGGCCGAGCCGGTTGACGCAGCCGGACAGCACGACCTCGCCGACCGACGCCGGAAAGTCCCGCTGCACGACCGTCTGCTGCGGCAGGTAGCCGATCTGGTTCTTCTTCAGCCCGTCGCCGTAGACGACCCGGCCGCTCTTCGGGCGCACCAGCCCGAGCATCGCGCGCACCAGCGTGCTCTTTCCGGAGCCGTTTTCGCCGACGATGACCAGATATTCGCCGCGCTCGACCGCGAGGTTCACGTGCTCGACCGCCGCCACGCCTTCAAACGCAATCGTGACGTCCTTCAGTTCGATCAGCGCCATCGCCGTCCACCTCCCCTCCCGCGTCCTTTTGCGCGCACTTCTCGCACACGCCGACCAGCATCGTCTCGCGCGCGTCGAGCTGAAAGCCGTGGTGCTCCGCGATGTGGCGCGAGAGCGACTCCATCAGCCCGCAGTCGACGTGCATCAGCGTGCCGCAGCGCTTGCACAGCATGTGGAAGTGCCGCGAGCAATCGTCCGAATCGGACACGGACTGATACTGCGTGATCCCCTGCGCGCCCGCATACTTGCGCACGCTGCCCTGCTCGGCAAGCGCCTCGAGATAGCGGTAGGCCGTCGACCGGCCGACGCTCGCCCCGCGCTCGCGCAGCCGCAGCACGACCTCGTCGACCGAGAAGTTCTCCAGCTCGTGCTCCTTCAGAAATTTCAGCAGCTCCCGCTTCTGCCGGGTGCTGTACTCCCCTCTCATGCGCTCAGCCCCTTCCGCAGCGCCTTCAGATTCCGCTCCATCAGCGTGACGTACGTCTCGCCCGCGTCGAACTCCTGCTGCGTGACCGTCTGCATCGAGTGCAGCGTCAGGATCTCGACGCCCGTCTCCTCGGCGATCGTCCGCGCAATCGCGCCGGTGCTCATCTCGATGGTGTAGACCGCGGGGATCCCGTCCGATTCGATGATCTGAATCAGCTCCACCAGCGTCTGGGCGCTCGGCTCGGTCTCGGCCGTACAGGACGCGAACGCCGCGTGCACCTCGAGGCCGTAGTCGTGCGCGAGGTAGAGGAACGGAAAGCGGTCGGCAAACACCAGCTCGCGCCGGACGCCGCCCTCGACGATCGCGGTCAGCTCCGCGTCGATGCGCTCGATCTCGGCGGCATAGGCGTCGGCATTGGCGCGAAAGGCCGCCTCGGACTCCGGCAGCGCCGCGCACAGCGCCTCCTCCACCGCCCGCACCATCTGCACCGCGTTCTTGGGCGACGTCCAGATGTGCTCGTCAAACTCGACGCCCTCGTGCGCGTGGCCGTGCGAATCCTCCTCGGCGAGCGGCGCAACCGAATCGATCAGCCGCACTGCCGCCGGCGCGTCCGGGCCGAGCGATTCGAGGATGCCGTCGACCCACGCGTCGCTCTCGCCGCCGATGTACACGAACAGGTCGGCCCCGCCAATCGCGAGGATGTCCGACGGCGCCGGCTCGTAGGAATGCACCTCCGTGCCCGGCGGGATCAGCAGCTGCACTTCGGCTTCATCGCCGGCCACCTGGCGCGCAAAATCGTAGCAGGGAAAGCTCGTCGCCACGACGCTCCCCTCCGCCAGCGCGCAGCCGCCCAGCAGCGCAAGGCAGATTCCCAACAGAACGCACAGTTTTTTCATTTCGGCCTCCATTTTGAAATTCATTTTCAAATTCGATTTCATATTATACTGCTGTTCTGCCCCGCTGTCAACGGCGTTATGCAAATTTTCGCACAAAAAACGCCGCATGCGCCGCCGGGAACGATAAAAGCGCGAAAGGGCTTTGGCCCTCCCGCGCTCTGATGTTCGCCTGACAACCTGACCGCCACGCTTCGGCGCCCGATGTGCCAGATTATTCTCTCCCCGTCCCGACCTCTGCATCCGTCCGTTTCGGCCGGAAGCGCCTGTTCAGCCACGCATCTGCGGCGGCGTCGATCGCGTCCGCCACGAGGTTCACAATCAGATCCAGCATAAAAACTGCTCCTTCCCCACCGCGCGGCTCACGGCCTGCCGTCCGGCTCGATCTCCGCCTCTTCTTCCTCTTCCCGATCGTGCACCATCTGCAGCGCCTTGAAGATGCGCTGCATCCGATAGTCCGTGTCCGTAATCACATCGGCGCACTCGCGCAGCTCATGCACGATGCTGTCGGGCACTTCCTCGCTGGCCTTGTAGCGGATGCCGTGCTCGAGCGTCGCCCAGAAGTCCATCGCTACGGTGCGGATCTGAATTTCGACCGGCGTAAACAGCCGCCCTTCGATCATGTAGACGGGCACGTCCACGACGATGTGCAGGCTGCGGTAGCCGTTTTCCTTCGGGTTTTTGATGTAATCCTTTTCCTGAATGAGCAGCACGTCGTCCTGCGAAAGCAGCAGGTTGGCGATGCGATAGATGTCGTCGACATAGCGGCAGACGACGCGCACGCCGGCGATGTCGTGCAGGTTTTTCTTCGCATTGATGATCGATACCGGAATGCCCAGCGAGCGCAGCTTCTTGACGATGCTCGGCAGCGACTTGACGCGGCTTTCGATGTGGTGAATCGGATTGTGCCGGTGACGGTAGGAGAACTCGCTGTCCAGCGTCTTCAGCCGCGCGTCGATCTCGCGGATCGCCGCCTGATAGACGCCCCGGATCTGCATATAGTCGAAGCGAAGCTCTTCGAACGCGGATTCGTCCATCCACCGGCCGGAACGGCTCTGTTCCGACATGTTCGTGACCCCCTCGTTCAATCCATATTGCCCGAATCGCGCAGCACGTCCCACGGCGTAAGCATCGCCAGAAGCGGCTCGTCGCGCGTGCCGTTCGGCGTGATGAACACGGCGCTCAACCGGCTGTTGCGCTCCATCCGGTCCTCAAACGCCGCGCGCACCTGCAAAATCGTCGCATCCCGCGGCATAAACAGGTATTTCTCCGCGCCGTGGCGGTCGAAATCCAGCGCATCCTTGAGCTGGCCGATGCGCGCGGCGTTGTCGAGCGAGCCGAGCCCGCGCTTTTCGAGATAGGCGAACACGCTGCCGACGCTGAACACGCCGCTCATCCGCCCCTTCTCCATCACCGGCACGTGGGAATAGCCCAGCCGCACCATGCGATGCATGATCTCGATGGCCAGGTCGTTCGGCGAGGCGCAGAGGATCTTGTCGTGCGGCGTGCCCCAGTCGACGGCGCTGCGCGGCGCGGCGACGTGCTCGAGGATCTCCGCCAGCGACATGAGCACCGCCTCGGACGGCTCCACGACCGGCTCGCCGGCATCGTCCGCGTTGTGCGAAAGCAGGTTGCGAATCTCGCGGCAGACGTTGAGCTCATAGCGGTAGGGCTCCGAGTCCTCGTCGCGCAGATAGTCCATCACCACGCTGGATCCCTGCCTCTGCTTGCCCGCATAGCGCTTCTCCAGCGCGCCCTCCAGAATCCGATACATCTTCAAAAAGGCATCCGCCCGCGTCTGAACGCCGTACAAAGCTGCTCACCTCTGTCTCTATAATAACATATTCCCAACTGAAAGGCAAGGTTTTCTCCGCATTCCATGCGGATTTGACGAAATCGAAAACGTCGTGTATAATAATATCAGAAAAAACTTTCCAAAACGAGGTGTCCCATGCCCATTCATGAATCCGGCGAAAACTACTTGGAAGCCATCCACATGCTCGGCGAAAAGCAGGGCAATGTCCGCTCCATCGATCTCGCCAACCACTTCGGCTTCTCCAAGCCGACAATTTCCGTGGCCGTCCACACGCTCGAGCGCAACGGCTTTCTGACCATTTCGCGCGAAGGCCACCTGCAGCTGACCGAATCCGGCCGGGAGATCGCCGAGAGGATCTACGAGCGGCACACGGTGCTCTCCTCCATCCTGATGGCGCTGGGCGTGCCCGAGGACATCGCCCTCGAAGACGCCTGCAAGCTCGAACACGACCTGAGCGCGCTGAGCTTTGAGAAGATCAAGGCGTACTACCGCGAACACATGGCCGGCGGGGACGGCGCCAACTGACGGCCGTCACACGCGCCGGATCTTCGGCAGGTCCCACTGCAAGCGCGTGGCCAGCACGCGGATCGCCACCGTGAGCAGCATTCCCGCGAGCATCGCGGCCATTCCGTTGATTCCCGCATGGATCAAGCCATAATATGCCCCGCCGCCCGCGAGCGATGCCACCGCATAGATGCGCTTTTTCAGCACGGCCGGCGTGGTGACGCTGAGCACGTCGCGCAGCACGCCGCCGCCGACGCCCGTCGTCATCGCCATGAACAGGCAGAGAAAGGCATTGCCGGCGTGGCCGGCGCCGATCGCAGTCTGCACGCCCACGACGCTGAAGATGCCCAGCCCGACCGCGTCGAGCAGGTTGACCACGCGGTCGATCGCGCCGACCTGCCGCCAATAGCGGCTGCCGCGCAGCTCCGCATAGAGGAACACCGCCAGCGACACGACAAACGCCACCGCCACATAGACCGAATGGATAAACGCGCTCGGGGGCAGAATCCCCAGCAGCATGTCCCGCAGAATTCCGCCGCCCACCGCCGTGATGACGCCCAGAAAGATCACGCCGAACAGATCCAGCTCCCGGTCGATGGCGAGCATCGCGCCCGATGCGGCAAAAGCGACCGTGCCAACGATTTCGGCGATATCGAACAGCGCCTGAAAGACGTCCGTCAAGCGAATCACCCTTCCGTAGCCTGATGTACATCCGCTTCCAACATGGCATCGCCTGCATTGTAGCGCATCTACGTTAAATCCACACGCATTCGAGGAATCGTTATGAACACATCCATTCGCGAAACCCTCCTCGGCCTGCTCGGCGGCGGCGCAACGCGCTCGCTCAACGAGCTGGCCGCTCAGGCCGGCCTTCCCGCCGGCGAACTTCGCGCGCCGCTGGACGCGCTGTGCGCCGAGGGCGCGCTCGTCCTCACCCGGAAAAAGCGCTATGCCCTGCCGCAGATGGTCGGGCTGATTCCGGCGCGCGCGGCGGCCCAGCGCAATGGCGCGCTCACCGCCTGCCCGCTCGACGGCAGCCCCGCAATGCGAATGCGCGAGCGCGGCGGCGAGCGCGCGCTGCCCGGCGATCAAATCTTCGTGCGCCTGTACCGCGACGGGGAGTGCGAACTGGCGCAGATCGTCGCCCGCGCGCGGACGCAGCTGGCGGCGTTTCTCCGCATCGAAACCCGGCGCAAAGGGCGCCGGGGCGCGGCGCAGACCTGCGTCACCGGCGTGCCCTGCGACCGGCGCATCCGCCACGTCATCGAGGTCGAAGGCGCCGAGGACGCGCACAACGACGACATCGCGCTGCTCGCCATCGACCGCTATCCCGAGCGCAGCGAGCCGATGCGCGCCCACGTGGTGCGCCTGCTTGGCGCGGGAAGCGACATGCGCGCGCGGCTGGCCGCCATCGCGGAGGAGCACGGCTTCCCCACCGCGTTTCCCGACGAAGCCCTCCGGCAGGCCGGGCGGATGTCCGAGCCGGATGAGGCCGGCTTCGCCGGGCGCGAGGACCTGCGCGGACTGATGCTGTTCACGATCGACGGCCCGTTCTCCAAGGACTTCGACGACGCCGTGTCGCTCGAGCGCGCGGAGGACGGCAGCTGGCGGCTGGGCGTGCACATCGCCGATGTGTCCCACTACGTCCGCCCCGGCTCGCCCATCGACCGCGAGGCACAAAAGCGCGGCACGTCGCTGTACCTGCCCGGGCTGACGGTTCCGATGCTCCCGGAAGCGCTCTCCAACGACCTGTGTTCGCTCATGCCGGACGCCGACCGGCTGGCGATGAGCCTCATCATGACCGTGCGCGACGGCCGGATCGTCGACCACCATCTCGCCCGCTCGGTCATCCACTCCCGCGCGCGGCTGACCTATGACGGCGTCAACCGGCTGTTCGACGGCGAGGAGGAGGCCGTTCCCGCCGAGGTGCGCCCGGCGCTGGCCGACATGCGCGCGCTCGCCATCGAGCTGCGCAGGCGGAGAGAGGCCGCCGGCGCGATCGACCTCGACCTGCCCGAATCGGAATTCACGCTCGACGAATCGAACGTCCCCACCGACGTCTTCCCCGCCCCGCGCGGCGAGGCCGAGCGGCTGATCGAGGAGTTCATGCTCGCGGCAAACCAGACCGTCGCGGCGCTGGCGCGCGACACCGGCACGCCGCTGGTCTATCGCGTGCACGAAGCGCCCGACCCCGACCGCATCCGCGCGCTGTCGGCGTTTCTGGCGGGGCTCGGGCTGAACTTCCGGCTGGGCGCCGCCGCGCACCCGGGGCTTTTGCAGAACGTCCTTGAGCGCACGCGCGACCTGCCCGCCGCCGGCGCGGTGGCGCGGATGGTGCTTCGGTCGATGCAGCGCGCCCGGTATGCCGACCAGCCGCTGGGCCACTACGCGCTGGCCATGCGCGATTACTGCCACTTCACCTCGCCGATCCGGCGCTATCCCGACCTGACCGTCCACCGGATGCTCGGCCGGCTGATCGACGGCGAATCCTCCGCCGCGCAGGCGGCGAAGATGGCCGTGCTGGCCGACCAGTGCTCCGCCCGCGAACAGGAAGCGGCGCTCGCCGAGCGCGAGGCCGACGACCTGATGAAGGCGCGCTACATGGCCGGCCGCATCGGCTGCGCCTTCGAGGGAGCGGTCTCGAACGTCGTCGATTGGGGCTTCTATGTGATGCTCGACAACGGCGTGGAGGGGCTGGTGCACGTCGCCTCGCTCGACGGCCACTTTGAATTCGATGCCGCGCGCTGCCAGCTCATCCGGCGAACGCCGAAGAAGATCTTCCGGCTGGGCGACCGCGTCCGCGTGCGCGTCGAGCGCGCCGACGTCGACCGGATGGAGATCGACTTTCTCCTCGAGGAGGACGCGCCGTGAGCGCCGCCGCGCTGCTGATCCCCCTGCTGCTGATCCGCTTCGGGCTGATGGCTGCGCGCGATCGGGGCGCGCTGCGGCGCGCGGCGCACCTCGCTCCGGCGCATGGCAGGGCGGAGCGGATCGCCTGCGGCGTCTATCAGCTGGCGAGCGCGGGCGCGCTGCTGGCTCCGTTTTTCCTGACGGTAAAGCGCCCGCTGGCCCTGCCCGGCGCGGCGGGACTGGCGCTCTATCTGTCCGGCCTGACGCTCTGCGCGCTCGCCGTCGTGCAATTCGCCGCGCCCGGCGAATCGGACATGAGCGCAAAGGGCGTCTACCGCCTCTCGCGCAACCCGATGTACATCGCCTACTTCCTCTGCTTTCTGGGCATGGCGCTGCTGTCGCACGCATGGATCTTGGCGGGAATCGCGGCGGCGCTCCAGATCTCCGGCCACTGGGTCATCCTCGCGGAGGAGCGCTGGTGCCTCACCCGCTTTGGCGACGCCTACGCGCGCTACATGCAGGAAGTGCCCCGCTATCTCTGAAAGAATAAAGACCGCGCCGGAATCGAGATCCATCGGTTCCGGCGCGGTCTTTGCGCGCACATGCTTTCAGAAGACGCCCGCCGTCTTGAACAGGAAGATCATGGCGAACATCGTGACCGCCGACAGCACCGTCGTGACCATCACCTGCTGCGCGGCGAGCTCGGCATCGCCGCCCATCTGCGCCGCCATCGTGTACGAGCTGACCGCGCACGGCGAGCCGAACACGATCATCAGCACCGCGAACTCCACGCCGCGGAAGCCGAGCGCATAGGCCACCGCCAGCGCTGCCAGCGGAACGGCGACCAGCCGCGCCAAGACCGACACGGACAGCCGCTTGAAGTTGCCCTGAAACGCCTTGAGGTTGATCGAGCCGCCCAGCACGAACAGCGCCAGCGGCGACGAGACGTCCGCGAGCTTCGACAGCGTGGACATCGCGAATTCCGGAACCGGCACGCGCAGCTGCATCAGCGCATAGCCGATCGCGCAGCCCCAGATCAGCGGGTTGTGCACGATGCCGGACAGGATGCGCTTCGCGCTCACGCGGCCGCCGCGGAAGCTCTCCAGACAGACCACGCCCAGCGCGTTGAACAGCGGGATCGTCGCGATGACCATCATCGCCGCCACGCCGCCGTCGCCCTGCGGAAACAGCTGCTGCGAGAGCGGAATGCCGAAGATGGCGTAGTTGCTTCGGAAGATGCCCTGGATGATGACGCCCCGGCGCGCGTCGTCGCGCTCAAAGCGCGGGACGATCAGAAACGCCAGCAGAAACACCACAAGCGTGCCGGCAAACCCGAATGCCAGCACGCCCGGGCTGACGGCCGCGCCGGCCTCGACTTCGAGCAGGCTGTGGCACAGCGAAGCGGGCAGGAACACGCCAAACGACACGCGGTTCATCGCGACGATGTCCTCGGCGTTGAGCATCCCGCTGTGGCGGCAGAAATAGCCGACCGCCATGACGAGAAAGATCGGAAAGACGATGTTGACTGTGAGCAGAAGGTTCTCCATCTCGCTGCGCCCCTTTTCCTGCGTACTCCCTCTATTCTACACGAGATCCGGCGTCCGCGCAATCCAATTTCGCCAAAAAATCCCGCGAACGAGCGCCTCCGGCTTGATTTTCCCCGCGCTTTCCCCTATAATGGGAACAGTTCAATGCGGATGGAGGCGGTCTTGTGGAGGACTGGTGCGAGCGGACGGAACGGATGATCGGCGCGGAGGCGGTCGAGCGCCTCTCCCGCGCGCGGGTGGCGCTGTTCGGCGTCGGCGGCGTCGGCGGCTTTGCCGGCGAGGCGCTGATCCGCGCGGGCATCGGCGCGATCGACCTGTTCGACGACGATGTGGTCTGCCCCTCGAACCTCAACCGCCAGCTGATCGCGCTGCGCTCCACGCTGGGACGGCCCAAGGTCGAGGCGATGCGCGAGCGGATGCTCGACATCAATCCCGAGGCCCGCATCGCTGCGCGGCGCATGTTCTACCTGCCGGAAAACGCCGATTCCGTCGACCTCGCCGCCTACGATTATGTGATCGACTGCGTGGACACCGTCGCGGCCAAGGTCGAGCTGGCCGTGCGGTGCGAGTCGCTCGGCGTGCCGCTCATCGCGTCGATGGGCACCGGCAACAAGCTCGACCCAACCGCCTTTGAAATCGCGGACATCTACGAGACGAGCGTCTGTCCGCTCGCCCGGGCCATGCGCGGCATCCTGCGCAAGCGCGGCGTGCGCGCGCTGAAGGTCGTCTACTCCCGCGAAACGCCCTGCGCCCGCGCGGCCGACGGCGCGACCCCGGGGAGCATCTCCTTCTGCCCCTCCGCCGCGGGCCTGATCCTCGCGGGCGCCGTCGTCCGGGAGTTGGCACAGGGGCGCCGCTGAAGGCGCGCCACGCTTTTCATCCTCCTGCGGCCGTGCGCCGCAATCGAGCTGTCCATCCCGTTTGGGGGCACCCTCTCATCCTGCGCCAGCTTCACCTTTTCCGAAATGTCCATATCCAGCCCGACGCCGCAGTAGGGCTTCCCCCGACGATGGGGAAAGCGCCATGCGGCCGTCGTTTGTGCGCCTTAACTCCATCGCGACACAGTCAGTGCCGAAAAATTGTTTATACTTTCTTAAAAAGGGTGGACAAATCATGTCGAAAGCGGTATAATTACATTGCACTTCTATTTCGGAGGACATGGAAATGATCGGAACAGGCATCCGCAAGTATGCGGAAGCACATGGCATGACCTGCGATGGCGGATATGCCTACGGCGTCGTTCACGGCCTGCACATTGCGCTGGAGGACGGCTACGGCACGAAGTCGCTGCAGGTCTACCTCTGTCCGCCCACAAAGAGCGCAGAATACGCCGAATCGCTCGATGCCGCCCGAAGCGTCCTCCTGGACTGCGACGCAAAGCGCTACCGCCTCTCGCGGCAGGATCCGGTGACGGTTGAAGCCGGCCGCGCAATCATTCTCTTTCACGACAACGCCGGGACCATGGAGCGCGTCGGGCGCTATATCGACGAAGTGCTTCCCCGGCTCGATGCGCCCGGCGCGATGCGGTGCGCTTACTGCGGAGAGCCGCTGGATGCAGATGCACAGCGCATTGCCTTCGACGGCTGCGTTTTGCCCGTCCACGCGGGCTGCGCGCAGGAGATGTCCGAGCGCGCGGAGGCAATCGCCGCCCGGCCGGCCCGCGGAAGCGTCGCGCGCGGCGCGGTGGGCGCGCTGGCCGGCGCGCTGATCGGCGCCATCCCGTGGGCGGTGGTCTTCGTGCTCGGCTATGTCACCAGCCTGATCGGCCTGCTGATCGGCTTTCTGTCCAACCTGCTGTACGGCAAATTCGGCGGCAAAAACTGCCGGCTGCGCATTGCGGTCGTCGTGCTCGCGGTGCTGATCGGCGTCGCGGCCGGACAGGTGGGCGGATATACGATCGATTTCATGCGCTCCTATGGCTCCGCCGGCGGCTATGAGATCACCGGATTGACCCGCACCCAGTTCGTCCAGACGCAGTGGGACTGGATTCTCCTCACCGACTCGGCCGAAGTCCTCGGCCGGCAGTACGACCGGCAGATCGAAAACATCCCCGAGGACGCGCGCGATTCGCTCGTCTCGCGCGAGGAATACATCGACCGCACCCTGTCGGATGAATTCCTCTCCACGCTCTCGGATGCGCGCGCCGAGTTCTGGACAAATGCCGCGATGGGCGCGTTCTTCGGTCTGCTCGGCTGTGGCAGCGTGTTCGCCCAGCTGTTCAAGCAGACGCGAAAGCGCACCGTGCGCGCACTGAAGTAAGGGAAATTGGCGAAACGAGGCGGCCATGCGCCGCTTCGTTTCGCTTTGTTTGCAGAAATGCGCTTTTGCGCCGAATCTGCGCATGCTATAATGAGAAAAAACGATTGCGCGGACGCCGCCGTTTCGCGCCTCTGGAGGAACGACCTTGCTCTATTGGATCATCGCCGCCGCAGTGCTCGCAGCCGCCTGTGCGGGACTCGCCTGCCTCTGTGTGCGCCTGCGCCGCCAGGCCGCCGGCCTCGCGCAGCAGTTGAACGACGACGAAGCCATGCGCCGCGAGCTGCGCGCACTTCAGGAGATCAACGCCCGCCGGCTCCAAGACGCCGGTTCGCTGAGGCGCGCGCTGCAATCGGCGCAGGATCACGCCGCGGCGCTCAAGGAATCGATGGACGACCTGCGAAGCCAGCTTCGCTATGCCGACCAGCGCGTCCAGAGCGCCGAAGCGCGCCGCATCGCCGCCGACCGCGACGCCGCCGCCGCAAACATGCGCGCCACGCTGCTCGAAAACCAGCTCGACCGGCTTCAGCAGGAACAGGCCGAACAGGAGCAGATCTACCAGGACATCCTGCGCGAACGGGAGGACGAGCTGGCGCGCCTGCGCGAAGCCCATCGGCCGCGCGCCCGAAGGAAGGCCGAGGCCCTCGACCAGCAGATCTCGCTGGATGAACTGCTCGGCGGCGCGGACCCCTCCAGGCCGGACGCATGACGATGCCGTTCCCTCCGCCCGCAACGGGCAAAAAAGGCAAATGCATCGCACAATGATCGCCGCTCGCAACCGGCAAAATCCTCCCGCCGCACGCGAGGCGGCCGGTTTTCCGAATCGCCAGAACCGGCCGCCTCGAAAATCTGAAGGGCTTTCCACCTTCCGCCGGAAATGATAAAAGCGCGAAAGGGCTTCAACCCTCTCGCGCTTTTCCATGCTTTTGGGATTGCCTGAGTTCCCCGCCGGATCGCCGGTCCCGCAGGGAATTTGTGCTGTTCTACCGCCCGCTGATGGAATAGCCTTCCTTTTCGTAGACGTTGAGCCATCCCTTGATCCGGCGCAGGAAATCCGCGTTGTCGGACGTCTTTTCGATCAGGCTCAGCAGCAGTTCGGCATTTTGCTGCGCATTGCCGTTGGAGAGCATCTTGCGCGCGGAATATGCGCCGTCGAGCTCCTCGGGCGTCAGCAGCAGCTCTTCGCGCCGCGTGCCCGAGCGCACGAGGTCGATCGCCGGAAAGATGCGCTTGTCGGACAGCTTGCGGTCGAGGTGCAGTTCCATGTTGCCGGTGCCCTTGAACTCCTCATAGATGATGTCGTCCATCCGGCTTCCGGTGTCGATCAGCGCCGTGGCGATGATCGTCAGGCTGCCGCCGTTTTCGATGTTGCGCGCCGCGCCGAAGAAGCGCTTGGGCTTGTACAATGCCCCCGGATCGAGGCCGCCGGACAGCGACCGCCCCGTCGGCGGGATCACGAGGTTGTACGCGCGCGCCAGCCGCGTGATGGAATCGAGCAGGATCACGACGTCGCGCCCCATCTCAACCATGCGCTGCGCGTGCTCCAGCACCATCTCGGACACACGGGCGTGGTTTTCCGGCGCCTCGTCGAACGTCGAGTAGATCACCTCGCCGCGAATCGAGCGCTTCATGTCGGTGACCTCCTCGGGCCGCTCGTCGATCAGCAGCACGATCAGTTCGACCTCGGGATTGTTTTCGGAGATGGCGTTGGCGATCTTCTTCAAAAGCGTCGTCTTGCCGGCCTTGGGCTGGGAGACGATCATGCCGCGCTGCCCCTTGCCGATCGGTGCGAGGATGTCGATCAGCCGCAGCGAGAGGTCGTGGTTCGTCGCGCTTTCGAGCTTCAGCCGCTCATTGGGATACAGCGGCACCAGCGACTCGAACCGCTTGCGGTTCAGCGACGCCTCGGGCGGCTGGCCGTTGATGCGGTTGATGTAAACCATCGCGCTGTAGCGGTCGCCCTCGCGCTGCGGGCGGGTCTTGCCCTCGACATAGTCGCCCATGCGCAGGTTGAACCGGCGGATCTGGGCGATGGAGACGTACACGTCGCGGCTGCTCGGCAGGCAGTTCTCCGCGCGCAGGAAGCCGTAGCCATCCGGCTGAATCTCCAACAGCCCCGCGCCGTCGAAAAACTCGCCCGTATAGGAAGTCTCCGCATACTCCGCCGGTTCGCGGGCGCGAACCGGCTCGACGGGCATGGCTTCCGCATAGGGCTGCCGGTTGGCTTCCTCGATCCGGCCCTCGCCATACACGCGGCGGTTTGCATCGTCCTGATTGGAAACATAGCGGCGCTCGTCCGTGCGGCCGTCGCCATAGCCGCGCCGGCCTGCATCGCCATTCGTGCGGACGTCGCCGACCCCCCGGCGAACCGGCGCGCCCTCCGTCCGCATGCGATGCACCGCCTCGCCGCGAATCGCGCCCTGCCGCTGGGAAAGGGCGGGCTGCTGAATGCGCGCGCCGCCGGACTGCGCCGCGCGGACGCCCATTCGCGGCCGCTGCGCCGCCGCGCCTGCGGAAAGTCCGCGGTCCCGCGCGTTCTCCACGCCATTGGCAGCGGAAGGCGCAAACGGCTCGCGCCGCCCGCGGTTGACGGCAGGCTCTCCAGCGCGCACATGCGCCGCGCGGGCGCCGTCCGCCTTCGTCGGTGCCTCCGGCTGCGCTCCTGCTTCTGAATCCGAGGGGCACCGGGCCGCCAAACCCGCATCGGAAGTTCGCTTTTCCTGAGCTGCATTCGCATTGAATGGATGCGCGTTGGGCGCTGCGTTCTGCTTCATGCCCGGCCGCGCTGCATGGAAATTGACGGATTGACTCTGCTGTCCCTCTCCGGAATTTACGGCGCGCCTTCCGCGAGCCGCCTTCGGCGCTTTGCCCTCCGAATTCACATGGATTTCCGATTTCGACGCTTCACTGGACGCATTTATATGCAATTCAGATTTCGGCGCTTCATTGGCCGAATTTAGGTGCGCTTCCGGCTTCGGCCCTTCATTGGACGAATTCAAGTGCGCTTCCGGCTTTGGCGCTTCACTGGTCGAATTCAAGTGCGCTTCCGGCCTCGGCGTTTCACTGGACGAATTCAAATACGTTTCCGACTTCGCCGCTTCACTGGACGAATTCAACTGCGCTTCCGGCTTCAGCGCTTCATTGGCCGAATTTAGGTGCGCTTTCGGCTTCGGCGCTTCACTGGACGAATTCAACTGCGCTTCCGGCTTCGGCGTTTTGCCCTCCGAGACCGGCTGGCCTGCGTTCGCATTCGCTTTCTGCCTTTCACGGCTCGCGCCCGGCTCTGTCGCACGGGCATTTGCAACGCGCTCTCGCCGCTCTTCGCCAGAGTTTGCTGCGCGCCTTCCGCGAGCCATCTTCGGCACTTTGCGATCCGAATTCAAACGAGTCGCGCCAGTCGAATTCAAGCGGGCTTCGCCATCCGCCGCCTCGCCAGCCAAATTCAAACGGGCTTCGCTACTTACCACCGCGCTGGTCGAATTCAGACGGTCTTCGCCATCCGCCACCGCGCCAGTCGAATTCAAACGGGCTTCGCCACCCGCCGCTGCGCCGGTCGAATTCAGACGGTCTGCGCTATCCGCCGCCTCGCCAATCGAATTCAGACGGTCTTTGCCATCCGCCGCCTCGCCAGTCGAATTCAAACGGGCATCGCCACTTGCAGCCGCGCCGGTCGAAGCCAAACGGGCTTCCGGTTTCGCCGCTTCGCCCACCGGAGCCAGCCGGCTTGCGTTAGCATTCAGCGCGCCATCCGAACGACCGGACGGAACCGCGTCCCGCGCGGAATGTTGATCTTCCGGGCGGATAGAAACCGCTTCTGCATCCTGCGCCGCCCTGCCGCGCTTCTGCCTGGCCGCCGGCCGGCCGGCCGCAGGCGAATCCGCCTGAGCCGCGGAACTTTCATCCTCCCCACCGGCCTTCGCCCTCTTTCGCGGACGCGCCGGTTGGATCGAAGCCGAACCGCTGCGGTCAGGAAGCCCTTCGCCGGCATCGGAACGGGGCTTTGCCGCCTCTTCTGCCGAACCTGCGGTTTTCTCCGATTCGCCGCCTTGCAGCGCATCGGACGCGACTGCGCCTCCCTCTTCTCCATCCGCCCGCCGCTGGGGCGGACGTTCCCCCGCACTTTCCCTGGCATGCGCCGCCGCGCGCGCAACCGGCGCTTCAACGGCGCTTCCCTCGAGTCCCCGAGCCATTCCGCCGAGCAGTTCCTGGATAATGGCTTCCTTCTTCATTCCGGCGGGCAGCTTTACCTGGCGCTCCTTGGCCAGTTTCCGAAGCTCGACCACCGTCATATTGTGCAGGGATTGATAATCCATAGGTCACCTCCGTATCGATTCAACGCTTGCGCGCCACGGCGATATCTCGCGTGACCGCCTGCTCCACCCAATGGGAAAACTGTTGATAGGGGCCGTCGTCCAGCGGTTCCAGTCCCGCGCGCGCCATCCACGCGCGCACGTCGCCGGGCTTGAGCGTCTGCGCGTTGAACGACACCGCCACCGCGCCGCCCTGCACGAGCGATTCGCGCCACGCCGGCAGCGCGCCCGCCATCAGCCGCTCGATCGAAGCGCCGCGCGCGGCGTGCTGCACCCCGTAGGGCAGGTCGCAGACGATCAGGTGAAACGCCCGCGCGCCAAACGCGCTGCGCACGTCCGCCGCATCGAGGTTGACCAGCCTCAGCGACGCCGTGCGGCCCTGTTTGAAATTTTCCGCCGCATCGGAAAACATAAACCGAACGCCCGGCGCGCTCCTGCCTCCCGGGAGGGTCAGCGCGTCGCGGACGACGCCATGCTTGAAGCGATGATATTCGAGATAGCGCTTGAAAAACTGTTCGGCCTCGCGCAGTTCGGCGCGGTTCACATCCGAACCGGTGCACGCCCAGCCACGGTTCGCGCCGACAAACAGGGTCGTTCCCTTGCCGCACATCGGATCCAGCAGGCGGATTTCCCCGCCCGGACGCCAAAAATCGCTGGAATAGAGGGCGATGTTGACCAGCATCTGGGTAAACAGCTCGTTGGTCTTGCCCTTGTACTTCAGGATGCCCGGCAGATCCTCGCCCAGATACGGGCTTTCGCGCCCGGCGAGCGGGCGAAGCGCCCCGTCCTCCCCGCCGGCAAACAGGCCGTACAGCAGCGAATGCCCTCTCAACGCCGCAATGCAGTCCTCCGAAAGCGGCGAATCGCTCTCGAGCGCGATCGCAGGCATTCCGGCCAGATCGGCCTCGCCAGTGCGCGCACCCGGGGCGACGCGGTGCAAAATGACGGACAGCTCCGCCCGCGCCAGCTTATGCGCCTCGTTTCTGTAGCGCGCATTCGCGTGCGGCCACAGAAGAATGATATATTTCATGCTTGTGTTCATCTCCAGACGTACAGGTCTGTGATGCTATCGTATGCAAATGCGTGGCAAAACATGCGAAATATTGGTCAATCCCCGAAAAATGCTCGCATCAACAAGGTTTTCAGAATCAGAAAACAGCCCCTTTGTCCGGCAAAGGGGCTTCATTGGCATTAATACTTGCGCTTGCGGGCGGCTTCCGCCTTCTTCTTGCGCTTTACGCTCGGCTTCTCGTAATGCTCTCTCTTCCGCGCTTCGGCGAGGATGCCATCACGGGCGGTCTGGCGCTTAAAGCGACGCAGCGCGCTCTCCAATGATTCATTGCTCTTAACGTGTATCTCGGACATGTGTTTTCCCTCCCCTCGCAATTAAATGGCATACGCCAATGTAGCATGGGGTTCGCCACATCGTCTATTATACCTCATCCACCCGGCCCTCGTCAAGTTGTGAAACGAAGAATTTCAAATCTTCACAATGCTGACACACAGCTGCCGGAACCCCACGAGGCTGCGACGATTCTCACGCCATGGAATCGGCCAGCTGGCGCCCACCCAACAGATGGATGTGCAGATGACCGACCGACTGCGCGCCGTTTTTGCCGCAGTTGCTCACGATGCGGAAGCCGTCCTTGTCGACGCCCTCCTGCTTCGCGATCGTCTGAATTGCATCCAGCAGATGCGCCATCGTCTCGCCGTCGCAGGCCATGATATCGCTCATATGCGCTTTTGGCATCACCAGCACGTGCACCGGCGCCTGCGGGTTGATATCGCGAAACGCAAACACCCATTCATCCTCGTAAACCTTCGTGCAGGGAATCTCCCCCGCCATGATCTTGCAAAACAGGCAATCCATTGGTCTCACCTCCCATCCGACGCCACCGGTTCCCCAATGGCGAGCGTGCCGTCGGCCCGAAGGATGCGCACGCGGCGCAGTTCATTCGGCTGCGCTTTCGCGCGCACGCGGACGTACTGGCCGGTATAGCCCTCGGCGAAGCCATCGCCCGCCGGGCGCTCAAACAGCACCTCTTGAATCGAGCCAACCATATATGAGACGTACTCCGCTTCCATTTTGTTCCCAATCTGAATGATTTTTTGTGCGCGCGCCCGGCGGACAGCCTCCGGCACCTGGCCTTCCATCCGGTCGGCCGCGGTTCCGGCGCGCCGGGAATAGGGAAACACGTGCATGCGCGCGAACCGGCAGCGCGCCACAAACGCCTCCGTCTCGGCGAACTCCGCCTCCGTCTCGCCGGGAAAACCGGTGATGACGTCGGTCGTGATCGCGCAGTCGGGCATATAGCGGCGCAGCGTCTCGCACGCGGCAAGGTATTCCTCCGGCGTGTACCGCCGGTTCATCCGCCTGAGCACCGGCGCGCTGCCCGACTGAAGCGACAGGTGGAACTGCCGCGCAAGCCCGGGAAGCGCGGCGAGCGCGCGGGCAAAGCCGTCGTCCACGACGCGCGGCTCCAGCGAGCCCAGCCGCACGCGCGCCACGCCGGGCGCATCGTGAACGGCCCGCACGGCGTCGATCAGCCGGTCGCCCGTGCCGCGGCCGTAGCTCGCCAGATGGATGCCGGTCACGACGATCTCGCGGTACCCCGCCTCTCCGAGCCTCTGCGCCTCGGCGCGGACGTCCTCAAGCGGCATGGAGCGCACCGGCCCGCGCACCGACGGAATGATGCAATAGGCGCAATAGCGGTCGCAGCCCTCCTGAATCTTCATCGTGGCGCGCGTCTTCCCCTCGTGCCGCGTGACGAACAGGTGCTCAAACGACGCGCCCTTGAGCGGCGCGACGGCGTTGATCGCCGTGCCCTCCGCCATCGCGCGCTCAAATAATTCGACCACCTCGGCGCGCCGCTGCACGCCGACGGCCAGCCGGACGTTGTCCATCTCGAGGATCCTGTCCGCCTCGCGCTGCGCGAGGCACCCCGCCACGATGATCGCGCACTCCGGATGCTCGCGCGCCATCCGCCGCACGGTCTTGAGCGACTTCTGATCGCCGGTTCCGGTCACGGTGCAGGTGTTGATGAGGTAGACGTCCGCCTCCCCCGGAAAGGGCACGGAGCGATATCCGGCGCGCTCGAACGATTCGAGCATCGCCTCCGTGTCGTACTGGTTGACCTTACAGCCCAGCGTATAGGCCGATATGGTTTTCATCGCCGCCTCCATCCGCATGACCCTCTCTTCTCCGCCGGACGGCAAAAGCGCCGCAAAGCCGGGTCTCGCCGCCGGTCGTTCCAATTTTTCCATTTCCACGCCGGACTCTTCCCTCACAGGTCGCCCCACAGCGCCATTGCGAGCGCCGCGGACGCCACGACCGCCGTCTCCGCGCGCAGGATCCTCGGCCCCAGCGTGACCACGCGCGCGCCGTGCGCGCGCAGCGCCGCGACCTCCTCCTCCGAAATGCCGCCCTCCGGCCCGACGGCGATCGCAATGTCCTTCGCGCCGGGGCATTCGGCGCGCAGTTCGCCCATGCGCAGGCTGCCGGCGCCCTCCCACGGCACGATCAGCAGCTCGTGCCCGGCCATGCGCTCGAGCGCGCGCGGCCAATCCAGCGGCGCATCGACCTCGGCCGGCCGCGCCCGCCGGCACTGCTTCGCCGCCTCGCGGGCGATGCGCTCCAGCCGCTCGCGCCGCTTTTCGCCATCGCGGGCGTCGGGACGCGCGACGCTGCGCGCCATCACGACCGGCACGCACGCCGCCGCGCCCAGCTCGGTCAGCTTCTGAACCATGAATTCCAGCTTGTCCGACTTGGGCAGACCCGGATAGACCGTCAGCCGGACGGGCGGCTCGTTCGGCGGAAGCTCTGCCGTCAGCCGCAGCTCGACGTGCTCGCCCTGCGCGCGCACGACCTCGGCCGAAAAGCGCCCGCCGGCCCCGTCGAGCGCGCAGACCGCGTCGCCTTCGCGCAGGCGGAGCACCTTCGCCGCGTGCTTCGCCTCGTCCTTTGGAAGCGCGGCCACCTGTCCGGCCGCGCCGGGCGCGTCCAGATAAAACGAGTGCATCAGCGCTTCCTCGCGGCAAACGCCGCCCACTCGCCCTTCACGGGCGCATCGAGGATCTCGTAGCCCGCAGCCGTCAGCGCGGCTTCCACCTCGGCGCG